>JBBSCG010000003.1:0-88840 GCA_038250515.1 Candidatus Limnocylindria bacterium | reverse complement strand
GGATTCCGTCAGAGGCCGAGCAACGCCGGGCCTACGACGAACACTGGTATCCCATGCAGGCACGTATGGAAGCGGGCGACGGGACCTCCGGCTTGACCGACTTCTTTTGGCGGTTTCAGATGATGCTCGGAGAGCTGCCGCGTTACGACGAAGTTTTCGAAGCAATGCGCCGATGGATAGAAGCATTCGTTCAGCAAGATGACCAGGCAGTTGTTACGGCGTTGGCCGAGCTAGATCGGTTCTCCGAGTTGTACCTACGGATTTGGCGGCCGGATGCCGTGGATCAACCTGTGGCCATCGCAGCCCAGCTGTCGCGACTAAATGCTTGGGAGGTCAGCGTTGCGTACCCGTTCATCCTACGGGCAATGGACTGGTTTACCTCCGACAGCGTCGAGGTTGACGAGAACAAACTTCTCGAGGTGCTCAGGATGATCGAGTCGTTCGTGGTTCGAAGGCTGGTCGTGGGTATTCCCACAAACCGTCTCCGCCGCGTGTTCGCAGGAATGTCGAAGCAAGTGACGTCGAATGACTTCGTCGCGTCAGCCCGCGGCTATTTGCTAGCGAATGAGTGGCCCAGTGACGAGGTCTTTCACGCGGGCTTTCAAGACGCGCCGCTTTACAGATCGGCCCGCGTCGGCCGCCTCCGACAAATTTTGATCTCGCTTGAGCGGGCTTACGAGCGCAACGAGGCGATAGCAATGACCGACCGCATCACCGTCGAGCACGTCATGCCACAAACGCTAAGCAGCTCGTGGAGAGAAGAACTCGGACCGGAAGTCGACCGGATACACGCCCAGTGGGTGCATACAATCGGCAACCTGACACTCTCGGGTGACAACACCGAGATGGGTAACCTTCCATTCGAGAAGAAGAAAGAGATTCTGAGGGACTCGAGGTTCGCGCTGAACCGGCATATTCTGGAAAGCGACCATTGGGGCGAAGCGGAAATTCGCCGGCGGGCTACCGAGTTGGCGGATAAGTCGGTGTCTGTGTGGCCCAGGGGCGAGGCCGCGACATCCGGAGCAGTGCAGCCACAAAGCGAAGAGAAGGCTTGGGACGAGGTCGTGCTGATTGCGAGAGGGTGCGGCCTCGACGACGAACTAGGGGTTCTTGTCAGCTCAGCCCGTAGCCTGGGCCTCTACGCCCGGCCAGACAAATACTCGGTGATGTTCACGCCGGACTCCGACAGGCAGGTAATGCTCTTTACGGTGTGGCCGCAACCGGCTGAGGGCGGTTCATTTCGCGTTTGGAGCTCGCCCGAAGCCTTCCAGCGATACTTTCCGGCGATATCGGCGCACCAAGCAGTCGAGGCAGTCGGCGCTGGTGGTAAGGAGCGGCTCCTACCGGCCGCCGATGTGTCGGACTTCATTGATCGCCTCCGCGTTCTACTCGTGTGACGGATGCGAGTGGCAGCCGGTTCGGCGCCAACTCGCTCGACACCCCGTGCTCCGGACAAGGCAACACGACCAAAACCACCGTTCCAAGCTAGTCGGGCCGTCGGGCGGCAGATCGGATTCGGGCTCGCGGCGGTCCTGAGCCCCGGATAACAGGGCTGACGCTGCCGGTGGATGACCTTCAGCTTGGCGCGGGCCGGGCCTATTGGTCATTGGGGTGGGCGCCTGGTGTGGCATTTGGCTGATGCACTAGATCTGTGCGTCCATTGGAAGGCCGTGGCAGCCCTCGCCTTGAGGAGATCCGGCTCCTCGATGTCTTCGTCAACCGCCACGGGACTGCCGTTCGCGAACCTCCAACGCTAGGTGCAGCCAGGCCATCACTCGGCCCACCGAGTCATGGTCGTGTCCATACGTTCGAGGTGATGTCGCGCGATCGCGCGCTCCTCATGGTCGCGTATCAAGGGCGGAACGCGGGGTGCCATCGCTCAGGTCCATCCGTCGCGCCTTGACGAGCTTTAGGAAGCCATCGGACACTTGCCTATCTTCGAGTGGCTTCTTGGCCGCGGCCACGCTGCCCATCGTCCGAACCATCCACTGGAAGGAGTGCGGCCAATACCCAAACTCCTTGCCGGTTCTCCCGTAGATGTCCACCATGGCGGTATTGAACTTCGCCTCAGCCGCGCTCTGATCCAATTTGGCGGCGTGCGCTCATTGCAGGTGAGACAGGGCCCGTTAGAGGTCATAGTCGGCCTGGCCCATCCACGCCTCGACGCTAACTCCGGATGAACCCTATCGCCGCGCCTGGCCCGTCTGATCGCGCGAGCGCTGGATGTTGGCGGAGGTGAAGTGGGTCGATTTGCGGTCGAGCTCGGCCATCGGTGCTGAGAAGGCGGCTTCCTCGGCGATGAGCTGGGCCGCGAGCTCCTTGAGCTCGGTGTCCGAGCCCGCGTAGCCGGCGATGCGCCGCGCGACGCCCCTGAGCGCATGACGGGCATCGCGATACTCGCCCAGCCGATTGAGGTGCACCGCCTCCATGCGGGCGCGTGCGGCGTAGATGCGGGCCACGGCACGGTCGACCTCGCGGTCGCGCGGCTGGGCGTCGACATCCGCACCTTCGGCATGCCGCCAGGCCAGGGTGCAGCCATCGGCCTTGAGGACGCCGTCGCGGTCGCCGGTGGTGAAGAAGGCGCTCGTCGCGATTCCGGCATCGGCGGCCGGAAAGCGCACTGAAAGCACGAGCTCCACGTTCTGGCCGGCGACGAGGTCGCCGATGAGCAGGCGCAGCTCGCCGGGGATGGCGGCCGCGTCGACGACCGGGGAGAGCGCCTGGAGCTCGAGCGCCGGATGGTGCTTGATGTCGACCACGACCTCGCGCGCGACCGTCTCGAGCAGCTCGCCGAGCTCGCTGGTCATGGCGTCCACGATGTGCTCCGGGCGACCGATGAAGTAGAAGTGGCCGCCGCCGGCATCGGCGATGGCGGTCAGGAGCACCTCGTCGAAGTCGGCGCCGACGCCGAAGGTGCTGGTCGCGACGCCGGAGGCGCGCAGGTCCTTCGCGAATGCGGCCAGGGCGACCGGCTCGGTGAGGCCGATGTTGGCGAGTCCATCGGTCAGGAGCAGGCATCGGTTCACGCCGTCGGTGGCCAAGTGCGACTTGACCTGCTCCGCGCCGGCGGTCCAGCCGCCATGGAGGTCGGTGCTGCCGCGCGCGTCGACTGTCTGGAGGCGAAGGAGCGCATCCTGCTTTGCCTTGGCGGTGGCGGTGCGGCTGCTCGCGACGCTCTCCACCTGGTCGTCGTAGGTCACGACGCTGAATCGGTCCCTGGAGCCGAGCCCCTGGAGCGCACGCTCGACGGCGTACTTGGCCAGCGCGATCTTCTGCCCGCCCATCGAGCCGCTGCGGTCCAGGACGAAGGCGACATTGACCGGCGGGCGCTGCGCCGGCTTGCGGCGGGGCTTCGGTGCGGTGAGGCAGAGGAGGACGTGGCGCCGGCTGCGTCCATCAGTGCGGACGAGGTGGCGGTCGGTTCGGGCACTGAATGCGGTCACGGGTTGCTCTCTTTCAGGCGCTCAGCGCGCCAGCGGTATCGGTCTTGGAATCGACGACGTCCAGCTGCGCCTCAACGTCCTTGACGCTGCGCAGGATGCCCATCCGCATCATGTCGAGGGTTCGGCTCACGTCGCCGGCCGCATTCGAGATGGAGGTGAGGCGCGACTTCATGCCCTGCACCTCGCCCACCTGGCGCACGATCTCGGCGAGCGCGTCCTGCACGGCCGGCACGTCGAGCTGGACGGTCGACTCGCGTAGGCTGGCCAGCGCCAGCGCGCGGGCGAGGCGGACGGCGGCCTCCAGGGCGATGGCGTCATCGGCCTCCGGGTCATACACGCAGTAGACGTCTGAACCGATGACGGTCAGCGGTGCCACGCCGGGCGGTGCGCTATGCGGTGTGAAGACGGCGAGCGCGATGGCGGCGCGGCGGTTCGCCTTCGCCTCCGCCAGCTCAGTGCTGAATCGGCGCAGGCTCACCGTGCGGTCCTTGGCCTCGATGGCCACCCGCAGGTCCACGCCGCGCGTGCGGCTGGGGTCGATGCCCAGCACGAAGTCGCCCTTCTTGCTGCGAAGGCTGTCTCCCGCTTCGGCGCCGGTGCGCTCCAGCAGGTCACCCTGCGCGCGGGCCAGCTCGGCGAGGCGGGCCTCCAGCGCGTCCTCGAAATCGACGCCCTTGGCGGTGCCGCGAGCGCGCTCCTCGGCCCGGGCCTTCTCGCCGGCCTCCAGCGCGGTCAGCCGCTCCTGGAGGGAGCGGAACTCGCCGGTCACCTCGTTGCGGAACTGGTGCAGCGGCGAGCCCTCGCGGGTCGGGTCCAGCAGGCGGGCGAGCTGCGAGGCGTCGCCGTCGAAGTAGCGCTGCAGCAGGGTGGTGAGCTGGCCCATGGCGCCCTCGCGCCGATTCGGATCGAACAGCTCGCCCACAAGCCGGCGCAGCTTGCCCTCGTCGCCCAGGAAGGCCTCGAGGGTCCGGGGCAGTCGGCCGTCGCCATCGGCGAAGTTGGCACGCAACTGCTGCTCGAGCGCCTCCGCGGCGCGCGCGTTCGTCGCCTTCAGGCGCTCGCTGAGGCGTGTGAACTCGGTTCGCACGACGTCGGTCGTCAGGCTGACGCCGGCGTTACAGATGGTCATGAGGCCGATGCGCAGAGCGCGCTCCACCAGCGCCGGCCGCTCACCCGGGTCGCGCTCGGCGACGAAGGCGGCCAGTTGCGGGTCGTGGAGCTCCAGATGCTCGACGACGATGCGGTCCGCGGTGATGGTGACGCTGCTGTTCATACGGGGAGTATCGGGATGTGTCGTGACAGCTTGTGTGTCGCGTTGGGTGGGCTCGCGCCGGGTCCATGAGCTCCGTTCAAATAAGGAACTGGTAACAGCGCGGTAAGGGCTGATCCGTACTGTCTGTGTGTGCCCAAGGTCCGAGATGTGCTCCGTAGGCTTCGCGAGGCGGGATGGCGTGAAGTGCGTCGCGCCGGCAGTCACCGCCAGTTGCAGCATCCGGTACGTCGAGGCACCGTGACAGTTGCAGGAGATCTTTCGGATGATCTGCCGCCAGGAACCTATCGGAGTATCCTCCGACAAGCAGGCGCCGATCGAGATGAGGACCCATGAAGTACGCAGTCGTCTTTGAACAAACCGATCGGAACTGGGCTGCGTACGTGCCGGACCTGCCCGGCTGCGTTGCCACCGGGAGAACCCGCGCGGGAGTCGAGCGCCGCATCAGCGCGGCGATCCAGCTTCATATCGAAGCCATGCGGGCGACTGGCGAGGCCGTCCCTTCGCCGACAACTGGTGTCGGAATAGTCGAGGCGGTCTAACGCGCCGTCTCAGCCCGCGCTGAGGATGGACGGCGTAGCTTTGCGCCGCGCGTGCAAGCGCCGACCAGCGAGCCTCGTGATGACGGATCCTTTCACCTGAAGACTGAGTCCTAGGTCGCTAACTCCACGAACTGGCAGAGGGCGTTTGCCAGGCGCATCTGCTCCGGCGTTCGGGCGCGGACCCGCAACAGCTCTGGAGACGCGACGACCACCGCGACGCACCGCGCCCGGGAGGTCGCGACGTTCAGGCGGTTGCGTGAGTAGAGGAAGTCCATGCCGCGCGGCGCGTCCTCGGGTGAGCTGGTCGTCATGGAGTAGATGCTGATCGGGGCCTCCTGGCCCTGGAACTTGTCGACCGTCCCGACGCGCGCCTCGGCGGGCAGCAGCTGACGAATCGCGCCGACCTGTGCGTTATACGGAGCGACGACCAGGACGTCGGTCCAGGTCACCGGGCGCTCCTCCCCGTCCTGGTTGACCCAGGTCGACCGTCCTTCGACCAGGTTCCGCACGAGTTCGGCGACCTGTCGAGCTTCCTCGTCGGACTCGTTCGCGTCTCCGCTGTGGACCGATGGCGAGAGCCGCAGCCCGACGCCCCCGAGCGGTGCCGGCCCACGCAGCTCCTGGGATTCCAGGCCTTCCCGCGAGAGGAGGCGCCCCTCGTAGAACGCCTCGGAGGTGAACTCCGTGATGCGTGGGTGCAGCCGCCATGTTCGCTCGAGGAACAGGCCGAGTGCCTCCGGCATGGTGTCGTGCGAACCGAGGAGGTGGGCGAGGGCCGACTTGTCCGCCCCAAGCGGGTGCGTACCCTGCAGCGGCTGGTCGAGTTGCTGGGGATCGCCCGGCAGGACGATGCTGCCGGTTGCGGCACCCATGGCCAGGACGTTGGCAAGCGAGATCTGGCCGGCCACGTCGACGAACAGCACGTCGACGAGGTCGCAGCATTGTTCAGGGGCCCAGAGCCAGGGCGTGCCCGCGGCGACATTGAACGTGCCATCGGCCAGGCCATTGCGGACCCTGGCGCCGTCGCTGGCGAGCTCCACGTCGTGGTCGAGGCCCTGCTCAGGGTCCGCGCGCTGGACCGCGTTGACCGCGACGCCCGCCTCGCGGCCGGCCTTCAGCAGCATGTCGAGGAAGTTGCCGATCACCTTGTGGCTCGTTGCGCTGATGCCGACCTTCTTGCCGGCGCGCAGCAGCTCGACCGCCATCCGCGCCCCGGTGTAGGTCTTGCCCGAGCCGGGCGGCCCCTGGATGGCGAGCGTGCCGCGGTCCAGCTGCCCAATCAGCCGGCAAGCGGCATCGAGATCCGTTTCATTGGGTTGCTTGAGTGGCGCCTCCGCTGCATGCCCGCAGCGCGGCGCACGCCTGAGGAGCAGGTCGCGGGCAGCGCGGGAGGGTCCGTCGGCGTCGATGCCGTACTCCGCCACCCATTCACCGAGTCGCAGCAGCGCCGCACGCAGCACCTTGTCATCGATCCGGTTCACGGCCACGAGGGCTTCCGGGTGGCGAATCGGCGCCTCGCCCTTCCACAGCAGGGTGACCGTGGCGGTCTTGTCGTCCAGCTCGGCGAGGTCGGCATTGACACGCCAGTCCCATTTCGGGGCGGCCGGGGCCTCCTGCGCCAGCGCCGGATCGAACAGATCGGAACGCGACTCGACGTTCTTATGCTCCTGGGGAGGGAAGCGATACGTCGCCTTCCGGCGCTGGCCGCTGCGGGGTGTCGGCTTGTACGGTGGACTCACCGACACGAGCTCGAGCTGCCCCAACGCGCCATCCTCATCGACGAGCTCCTCCGACGTCAGGGCGATGCGGTGGAAGAAGTCCCACCACGTCGCCTTGTTTTCGCGCCGATGCCATGACAGGAGCTGCGCGAGGAACCATCGCGCCTGCTGCTCGTCGGATCGCTCGGCCGGATCGACGGGGACGCCGTCGGTCAGCCGGTCGGCGACGCGCTGGACCTGCGCATCGGCCTCCGTCAGTTCCTCGGGCGCTTCGGCAACGCGGTCCGCCGGACGCGGAACCGGCGTGCGGGTCTCGCTTTCGACTTCGAAGCGCAGCTGCTCCAGCCAGTCGCGCAGGCGCGCGTTGCTCACCACGTCGTCGCGATTGTAGGTCTGGATCCGCTGCAGGATGTCGGACGATGGACGCTCGCCCTCACCCAACTGGAGCCACTCCTCGAAGGCCACGATGCTCGATCCCGCGTCGCGCAGGTCGATCTCGCGGTGGAAGCCGTAGATCGACTCCAGCTTCTTGATCGAGTAGCTCTCGACCGATGCGCGAACCCCCTGCCGCACCGCGCGGAAGAGGTCGACCAGCACGCCACCGCGCAGCAGCCTGTCGACCTCCGTTTCGCGCGTCGCATGGCGGCCCATCAGCCGCTTCAGCGCCGTCGGCTCGTATGGCGCGTAGTGGTAGATGTGCATGTTGGGGTACGCGGCGAGGCGGGCCATCACGAAGTCCATGAACCGCTCGAAGGCGAGCTTCTCGCCCTCCAGCGAGACCTCTCCGCTGGCATCGAACGACCAGAAGGCGGTGAAATCGTCCGCCGTGTCGAGGAACCCGAACAGGTAGTCGATCCCATCGTCGAACGCGAATGGGTCGCCCTCGATGTCGAAGAAGAGGTCGCCCGCATCGGGCTCGGGCAGGATCGCCAGGCCGCGCTCCGGCTCGACCGGCAGCAGCTCGTGGAGCGGCGGCGTGCGGCCGCGGCCCTCGAGCTGGATGCGGGCCTGCTCTCGGACACGTTCCATGCTCGCCTCGCCGTCCTTGAGCGACGGATCAAATGGGATCGGCGTGGTGCCAAGCTCGGTCAGCGTGCCGATGTCACGTTTGCCGAGCTCCTTGCGCTGTCGGGCGCTGATGCCGGCGACGAGCGAGAGGTGGTCGTCGGCTCGCCGCCGCGCCTGGCATTCGGGCGCCCAGCGGCAGACGGCGCAATGTTCGACCGGCTCCGGGTAGGTGCTCGCCGGCGGATATGCCGGCGGCGGCGCAGGTGCATCATCGGTGCCGAGCACCGTTGCCTCGAATCGCCGCTTCGCCGCGTGGTAGTAGGCCATGTAGTCGTCGGTGCGCAGCTCGGCGACCTCGTGCGCGCTGCCGCCCAGGACGACCTTCATCGTCGCCGGCCGCACCCCCTGGAGTCGTTCGAGCTGGTCGACGTACGAGCAGATCTGCAGCACCGCGCCCGCCTTGACGTGCCGCGCCAGCTTCGTGTCGGCGACCTCGTAGTGGTACGGCCCCCACGCCGACGGTCGGGCGGCATCGTCCACGCGCAGCAGGAAGTCGGCATAGCCGAGCCATCGGCCGTCGAAGAAGGTGGCCTGGTAGATGACATCGGCGCCCTCGCGCATGGCGGCGATCGTCTCGTCCGCCTGGCGAATGAGCCGCGCGCCGCGCTGCTCGTCCTCGTACCGCTCGATGGTCACCACCGACTTGCCCTCGGCACGCAGCCCACCGAGGTACCGCTGCTCGTGCTGCTCACCGCGGCGGCGGATGACGTCGAGCTCCGGATCGGGCCGATTCGGGCGTTCGACCAGGCCGCTGAGCGCCGCGGTCTCGAGTGCGGTCAGATGCTCGCAGGCGAGGTAGCCGACAAGATCCGTGGCCGAGAAGACGGGCTTGCCGTCGATCAATTGCATGTAGGGCACTCCCTCCCATCCATACGGTAGCGCGAGGGCGTGACAGCTTGCGTGTCGCGAGTGGCAGCGGACGGTAAGCGCGCGGTAATTGCTCAGTAAGCCCCGATGCGTACTGTCCGCCTGCTCTGGAGTGGCGAGTAAGATCCGACTGATCTTTGCAACGCGAGCGACCTCGCTCGAGAGACACGACTATGAAGAAGCCTGAGGACGAGCCGCGAGAGGAATACGACTTCCGGTATGGCACGCGCGGCCGGCACAGTCGTCAGATCTCGGAGCGGGGCTCAGTTGTCCACCTCGACCCCGACGTCGCGAAGCGGTTTCCAACCTCCCAAGCCGTGAACGAGGCGCTCCGATCTATTCCGAGCGGCCCACCGCAAGAGGATTGAAGACGGGTTCTCAGCAGAGCCCGCGCCGAGGGTGCACCCGCCAGGTAATTCGTAACGGATTCAGTTACGAACCATCCGCGGGACCTGTCTTCCAGCGTCCCGACGCCTTGAGCAGCGACAGGGCATGGAGCGTCAGCACCTCGCTGGGCCGGCCCTTGCCCCAGTCAACCACGTCGACCGGCGATGTCACGTGGCGCCCGGCCTGCCACCACGCGCGTTTGGCCTGGAAGCGGCCGTTCGGCAGCTGGAGCGACTCGAGGAGGTCGAGCGCATCGGTCGCGCGCGGATCCGACAGCATGCCGGCCGCCCGGACGACGCGCAGGCCACCCAGGAAGTCGTAATGCCAGTACGCGGGCCAGTGGAGGGCCGCGAAGCTGCCGGGCATCGGACGATGGTCGCTCAGGCCACGAAACAGCCGATGCTCCAGCAGCAATTCGGCCGTCCGGCGCGCGGCGGCCAGGGCATTGGCGTCACCGGTGGCGTCGTGGTAGGCCGCCAGGCCGATGGCTGTCGCCCAGCTCTCGTGAAATGACGACCGGTACCCCGATGATTGGCGATCGCAGTTCCAGCCGCCGTCGCGCCACTGCCATTCGAGGAGCTTGTCGACCAGGCGGCGTGCGCGCTCGTCATCGGCGTGGCCGAATCGACTGGCGGCGTAGAGGGCGTTGCCCTCCATCGCGGCATGCGCGCGGTAGAGCCCATCAATCCGTTTGACGGCCTCGAGGTGGCGCGGGTCGGCGATCCAGGCCAGCTCGCGATCGACCCCGTCATCGAGCCTGGCGCGAACCTCCGCCCCGTCCGCCGGTAACCCGAAATCGGCCAGTGACACGAGGCGCCAATGCAGCCCGAACCACTTGCGGTACGGGTCGAGCTTCGGCTCCGGGAAGTCGAGAAGGGTCGACACGATCGGGCCATCGGCGACGCGCGCGCGCTCCTGCCGGACTGCCGGATCGGTTTCGGGCTGGTCGAGCAGCCAGGTCTGGGTCCGGTAGCGGTTGGCTGGCTCATCGGATGCCAGAAGCCAGTCGAGGGCGGGGCTCCTATCAACCACCCGACAACTCTAGCGTCAGAAGCTGGCCGCCGACCGCCGATGCTTCACCGGGGACGGCCGCGGCGGCCACGACCGGGCTCAGCGGCTCGTCGTCGAACTGCTCGCCCATGCCGAACGTGGTGGTGGTCACACCCGACGCGCGCAGGTCGGCGCCGTACGCGGCCAGCTGGTCCGGCTCGGTGCAGCCGACGTTGGCCATGCCATCGGTCAGCAGGAGGCATCGATTGTCCCCATGCGCCGCCAGGTGCTTGGTGAGCATCGGCTTCGCGCTGAACACCGTCTTCCTCGTTATCGAAGCGATCGTGTTGCGCGGTTATCCGCCGCGAGTGCGGCAGGAATAGTGGTCCGTCCGGCTGCGGGCCGATATCGGCAACAGCACGTCAATAGCCGCAGCATCGACCTGCCCGATGGCGTCGCGGAGCCTGACCCCCCCCGCCAGGCATCGAGCAGACAGTCTGGCCCCCCAACGCAGCTCCAATCCAACGAGGTCTTCGTTCGCGGCCGCAACACGAGAATGGTCGACCAGGTGCTGCACCGAGGCCGAGATACTTGAATCGCTCTTGGACGAGGCTGGCGTCTCAGAGGTCCCGATCAGGCCCATCTTGTTCGTTCAGAAGGCCGATGCGCCGCTCTTCCGACAACGGCCACTCGGCGTGCCGGTGATCCTGTCTGGCCGACAGCTGCGCCGGGCGATTACTGGGCGCCACTGAGGCTCTCCCCGTGTCGTTCCCCCCTCTGTCGGAACTGGGGATTCGGCGAGCCCGCAAGGCCAAGCAGATAAGGAATCCGTGGCGATGAAACAGACGAGGAGCCTGGCCGCCGGCGATCGTCCTCGTGGATCGGTCGCCGTGCGGGCCAGGCTCCTCGAGAGGTCGCCCGGTTCTTAGAAGCCTTTCCTCATAGGCCGGTCAGATCGGCATGGTGGCTGGACGCAGCACCGGGACCCGTTCGGGCTCGGTGCGGGTCGCCCACACCAGGCCAGCGCCGGTCAGCAGGAACGTGCCGCCGATGGCCGCGAAGAGGGCCGCCAGTCCGAGTCCGAGCTGGAGGGCCGAAGCGGTGGCGGTGCCTACGCCAAGTTCGGCGATCAGGGCATGTGCGGTGCCCGTCCACGCCTGCTCGCGCGCCGGGCCCTCGATCGGATTCTCGCGATCGAAGCCGGTCCAGTAGCGCCCGTCGACCGGGAACTGGTACTCGCCGGCCTTGTAAAGCTTGCCCTTGTACTCCGCGTCCTTGGGCAGGACCACGGTCTGGGTCCCGTTCAGGGTGTGGTAGGCGACGGTCGCCATCTGGTACATGTACTCGCTTGCCGTGTTGACGAGGGGGTTGTTCGGGTTGAGCTCCGAACTAGCGACCGGGTAGCCCCAGTCGTCCTTCAGCAGGGCCATGATGGCCTGCGCATCTTTGGTCTCGCCGCGGTCGACCAGCTGGCCGTCCTTGTTGTAGCTGAGCTGAACGTTCTGTGCGGCGCTGAAGGCATTCAGCGACTTATACCCTTCCTGGGTCTTCATGTAAGCAAACGCACCGGCCGCCACGAAGACGATACCGATAATTGCCAGGACAATTCCGAGTCCCTTCAACCGACTGATCACGTGAACATCCTTCTCGATCTGTGTTTTGGTCGTCCCCTGTGTGCACTGTCGTCGGTTTCCGTTCCGGACACATGTGACACACGGACCCATTCCGCGGGCCACCGACCGCGTGATGGCGGGCCATAGGTCACAAACCACGACCCGCTCGGGCTGCGCGGCGCCAGAAGGTCTTGGCTCGGCGCGCGCGGTAGGCTGCGATGAGTTCGCTCATCCCCCGAGGACATGCGCAGGATTGCGGTAAATCGGTAATTCAAGTAGGGTGCCGGAATGCAGACAAAGACTGTGCAGATACGCGGCAGAGGAACCGTAACCCTGCCTGCACCCATCCGCGAGCGGTACGACCTGGCCGACGGCGATCCGCTGACACTCGTCGATCTCGACGGCGCGATCCTCCTGTCGCCCAAGTTGAGCGTCGCGGACAAGCTCTCCGCCGAGATCGAGTATCTGCGCACCGGCGCCGGCCTGAGTCTGGAGGAGCTGTTGGACGGCCTCCGCGAGCAGCGCGCCCGGTATCACGCCGAGCGACTTGAGCGCCCCTGACCCCTCGCTTTCCCCTCGCCTGCGCATCTGCCTCGACGCGGACGCGCTCTTTGCAGGGGCGGCATCGGTCGCGGGGGCGAGCCACGTGGTGCTCCAACTCGGCGAGCTGGGGATCATCGAGGTCGGTGTGCCGGAGCAGGCGCGCATCGAGGCCGAGCGCAACCTGGCGGAGAAGCTCCCGGCGGCCCTGCCCGCCTTCCGCACGCTGATCGAGCTTTCGTGCCAGCCGTTGCCGATGGTTTCCGCCGAGCTGGCGGCGGAGCTGGTGGATGCCAGAGAGGCCGATCCGAAGGACGCACCGATCCTGGCCGCCGCGCTCGCGGCAGAGTGTCGATGGCTGGTGACCTTCAATCTCCGCGACTTCCGAACCGATCGGATCCGCGTGTCCGAACCGGGAGCCTTCGTGCAGGCGTTGCGCGCGGAGCTCATCGGCCTCGGCGGGCGCGCTACGGGCACGTCGTCGTAGTACTGACGCGCGCGTCGGCTCAGGACGCCCGCGGCCTCGGGCACCTAGCCGCGCTTAACCGGCACCTGTATCTGGCTTCGATTCCGACGCCTCCGCCCGGAGGCTGTCCCACCACTCGTTGACTGCAATTGGGTCCGATGAGTCCGGAGCGCGCGTCGCCGGCGTATCGCGCTCGGATGGCATCGTCCGCGACTCGGGCGTCACGCGGCGCGCGGAGCCGGTCGAGCGATCCCTTGCGTGCTGCTGCGTTATGGAAGTCCACCTGAGTGTGAGCCGGTTCGTGCTCGACCTTCACATCGTAACGACTCGCTTCTCAGCTACGCAGCGGCTGATTGAGGTCGCGTCCGCTGCTAGCTCAAATGCTATCAGCTATGCTGCGTTCCGTGAATGCCGCACGACTCGTCCGTCACGTTCGACGCGCCTGCCAGATGACGCAGCGTGAGTTGGCCCAGGCTGCCGGTGTGCCGCAATCGACGGTGGCGCGGATCGAGCTCGGCTTGCTGACCCCGCGCGCCGACACCCTGGATCGGCTTCTGCGCGCGAGCGGCTACACCCTGGAGCTGGCCCCGGCGCTGGGCGAGGGGGTCGATCGGACCCAGATCCGAGAGCTGCTGCGGCTGACCCCCGGCGAGCGCGCGCGCCTGGCTGCCGCCGATGCCGCGGCCGCCGCGGTCTTCGATCGGTCCGGCCGACCTTGAGGCCGGCACGCTTTGATCCGCTCCGGATCTTTCGCGCTCTCAACGATGCCGGCGTGCGCTACGTCGTCATCGGCGCCTTCGCCGGCCGAATCCTTGGCTCACCGACCATGACGCGCGACCTGGACATCTGCCATGCGCGCGATCGGCCCAACCAGGAGGCGCTGACGGGGGTCCTCCGCGACTTGGGCGCCCGCCTGCGCGGCGTCGATGTGGAGGTCCCGTTCATGCTCGACGCCCGGACCCTGGCGGCCGGCGACTCGTTCACGTTCACCACCGATGCCGGCGACTTCGACATCCTCGCCACCCCCCAGGGCACAGGTGGGTACGACGACCTGGTGCGCACCGCGATCGCCACCGATCTCGACGGGCTCACGATCCAGGTCGCTGCGCTCGACGACTTGATCAGGATGAAGCGGGCCGCCGGTCGGCCGAAGGATCTCATCGAGGTGGAGGTGCTCGGCGCCCTGCGCGACGAGATCGATCGCCGCCGCTGAGCCGAACGCTACATCAAGGACCCGTTCGCGCAGGTGACCCGCGCGATGCACGCCCTGCGGCGCGTCTGCCACGACCTGCCGGCCTGGCCGGCCCACGAGGTGCGATTCACGCACGCCGTCGCCTTCCCGGATGCTACCTACGACCCGCATCCCGCGCCGGCGGATGGGCCGCGCAAGATCGTCATCGACCACGGCGACCTCGAGCGCGTCGGCGAGCGGGTGCGCGAGATCTTCGACTGGTGGAGCGCCTCGGGCGATGCGTCGGCCGACGGTGGGCCACCCGGCAGGATGGGCATGGAAGCGCTCGACGCCCTGCTGGCGCGGCCCATCGAGATCGCCTCGCCGCTCGCCGCCGACGTCGCATCCGACGAGGCCCGCATCGGACTGAGCGCCCTGCAGTTCGGCGCGTTCGACATGCTCAACGCCCAGCGTCGGGCACTCGTCCTCGGCGTGGCGGGCTCGGGCAAGACGCTGCTCGCCGCCGAGAAGGCGCGCCGCTTGGCCGCCCAGGGCTTCGAGGTGCTGCTCACCTGCTTCAACCGGCCGCTGGCCGAGCACCTGGCCGCGACCATCGGTCAGGTCCAGCGGCGTGACGGTCAGCACCTTCCATCGCCTGGCGGAGCGGCTGGGGACCGATGCCGGGCTCATCGGTCCCACCCCGGTGCGCGACACGGCCTACTTCGATGAGCTGCCGAACGTGCTGGACCAGGCACTCACGCGCCTGCCGGACCATCGGTTTGACGCCATCGTGGTTGACGAGCGCCAGGATCTCGACGCGGTCTGGTGGCTGCCGCTGCTCGACCTGCTGCGCGACCGCCAACGGGGGATCATGTACGTCTTCGGCGACGCCAACCAGGACCTTTACCACGCCCGCCAGCCCGACGAGCTCGGCGTCGTCATGCCGGAGTCGCCGCCGGTCTACTACCTCAACGAGAACCGGCGCTCGAGCAAGGCCATCCACGAATTCGCCGCCCGCTACGCCCTGACCGATACGGACGCGCCGCCGCCCATCGCCGTCGGCCCCGACGGCCGGCCGGTCGAGATCTTCACCTATGCCGAAGGTTCGACTGAGGGATGTCATACCCAGTGGGTGCATCGCGGGTCGTCGGCGATGGGGACCGGGGCGCCGAGGCAAGGCTATCGGCCTCACGCCGCCACTGCATGACGGTGCGACACGTAGGCGCCGACCGGTCGCCGGAAGCCGATCGCGAGGCGATTCCATCCGTTGATCGCGATGATCGCCAGTGTCAAGGCGACCTGCTCCGCGGGTCCGAACTGCCGTGCGACCTCCTCATAGACATCATCGGGCGCCGCGGATTCGGGCAGAAGCGTGAGCGCTTCGGTCCAGGCGAGGGCCGCCCGCTCCCGAGGGCTGAACACCGCTGTCTCGCGCCAGACCGCGACCAGGTGCAGCCGTTGTGCATCCTCGCCCATCGCCTGGGCGTCCTTCGTGTGCATGTCCACGCAGTACGCGCAGCCATTGATCTGCGAGGCACGGAGCTTGATGAGCTCGCGCATGTTCGGTTCCAGCGTGCTCGCCTCGACGACGCGCTCGAGCTGGCTCATCGCTCGTGATGCCTCGGGAAGTTCGTGCGCGTAATCGAGTCTCATGGATCTCACTCCTTCAGTAGCCGGTGAACTCTTCGGTCCGGATGTCGTCCTCGTCGACGCCCGAACTCACGAGCATGGTCCGCAACGCCTGGGACCATGCTCGGCGGGCCGGTGCTCGCCTGCAGATCTCAGCGACCTGGACCGTAGACGTCGGCGCGGGGTAGCCTGCCGCCCCGGTGGATGGTCGGCGCCGTGGCGGGCTTCAGAACGTCCGGCACGTCGACCGGCGTCCCGCCCTTGTGCCCGATCAGCCAGGCCACGCCGCGCTCCGTCAGTTCGCCCCCGCCGGCCGTGCTGGGTTCGATGAACGGCAACGTCAACAACCCGCGTCGCGCCAGTCGCTCCACGGTGAGCTGCATCGCAATCGGATCAACACCGAGCTCCTCGGCCAGCGGCGTCAGGTCGACAAACTTGTTTGGGAAGCGACGCAGAAACCGCAGAATGGCCGCGGTCAGCTCGTCAGCCTCGAGCCCAGAGCTGCCGCCGGTACGTGGCGCAGCTGCTGGAGCGTCAGCAGCCGGAAGGTCGATCGTCATCGGGCGACTCCCAGCTGCTCCGCGGCCTCAAGCGTCACTGCGCGCCACGGCGGGACGTCGTTCGCGGAGGGGCCGGGGCCTCCGTCATCGCTGGCGTCCCGCGTCCGTGCTCCGCAGTTGTCAATGGCCCTGACGGTACGGCGCGCCGGAGGTGGCGGCCGCCAAGCCAGCACAGCCCGACCAGAGCGAGGATCGGGAGTGTCCCCAGGATGATGGCCGCAGCGAATCCGACCGTTGCCGTCCAAGAACCAGCCGCTGAGTCGAACACCCCAATTGGCGGACGGTGACGTCGCCAGTCCGAGACAGCTTCTCCTGAGAGGAGGTCGCTTAGCGTCATCGTTTCCACATGCGAGCCCATTCCCTCTAACACATGGGGGCCGTTCGGTGGCTCCTAATTTATACGGCATGTGCCGTGTAAAGTCAAGGCGCCAAGGCACCGAGTGCCGGACACGGCGCCGGAGGTTCGAAGCGTGTACCAACAGGTGGTGGCAGCATTGAGGCGCCAACCTGATCCTTGGCAACGCCCTGTTCAACGAGTGGAGGAGCAATGCGGATCGTGGGAGAATCCCTGCGACAGCAAAGAGGTGCCCGCCATGGGCCGGGTTGGCGCAGACCCCCGTCAGTCTCGCACAGTGCGGGCGACATGACCGCCGGCCCGTTATCGCCAATTGAGCCGCCAATTGTGCCGCTGTCGGCGCTGACCACGTTGCGTGTGGGCGGTCCGCCCGAACGCATGATCGCGCCGCGAACTGAACTGGAGCTCGTGGCCGATGCCCTCGAAGTCTGGGACAGGGACGATGACTGGCTGCTGGTCGGCGGCGGGTCGAATACCGTCACCAGCGATAAGGGGTTCGAGGGGACGGTGATCCGCCTGGTCACGAGGGGCATCGAGCAGCTGGACGTTCCGCAGCAAAACGGCACGGTCCGCCTCCGCGTGCAGGCCGGCGAGCCGTGGGACAACCTGGTCGCGTACACCGTCGATCAGGGCTGGACCGGGATCGAAGCCTTATCGGGCATCCCCGGATGCTGCGGTGCGGCACCCGTGCAGAACATCGGCGCCTACGGACAGGAACTCTCGGAGAGCCTCGTCGCTGTGCACTTGTTGGACTTCGAGACCCGTGCAGCCTCGCGGGTTCTCGCCTCCGAGCTCAAACTGGGGTACCGGACGTCCAGGGTCAAGGCGGGCCTTGTTCGCGGCATCATTCTGGCGATCGAGCTGGACGTGTTCGAGGACGGCGCGGGCTCGGCCGGCGCAGACGAGTCATCTGCGCTCAGCCAGCCGGTGGCGTACGGACAGCTGGCAACGACCCTCGGTGTTCGTGTCGGCGAGCGCGTTCCGCTGGCCGACTTGCGGCGTGCGGTGCTGGCCCTCCGAGCATCGAAGGGCATGGTGCTGGATGCCGCGGATCCGGACTCGGTGAGTGCCGGTTCGTTCTTCACCAATCCGATCGTGAGTGAAGACATTGGGCGCTCGCTGCCAGCTGCCGCGCCGCGGTGGCCGGCCGATTCTCGGGTGAAGTTGAGCGCTGCGTGGCTGATCGAACGGTCCGGTATCATGCGCGGCTTTGCGTTGCCGGGGTCGCGCGCCGCGATATCGAGCAAGCACACACTCGCGCTGATCAACAGGGGCGGGGCGACCGCGGCCGAGATCGTGGAGCTAGCCAGGTTCGTGCAAGGCCGCGTGCAGGCGGAGTTCGGCGTCGTGCTGCAGCCCGAGCCGGTACTGGTCGGGGTCGCGCTGTAGCGGCGGTCATTGACCTCGCCGGGGAGATCACCTCGACCCATCCCGAGCTGGCGCGGTCCTCAGGCGGCTGAGGCGACCCCAGAGAGGCGACAGCGCGGCTGTGATCGCGCCGATCTGCCACCGGGTGGAGCTAACGGACAAGTTGCCGTGCGAATCGGCCCCGAGTTGGCGGTTTCGGTCAGCAGGTGGCAGAAGCGGCGACGAAGCGGGCTGAATCAGGCCTGCGAGAGCCTCATCTTCGCCGTTATCTCCACCCGGTGGCACATCGGCCACTTCTGGCCATGCGCGGCTGGTTCGGCGGCGTTGATGTGCTACAATTGTGCGTCATGAGCACCAGGAAGCCAGGGCCTGAGCGCGTGGGGATCCGCGAGCTGCGGCAGAATCTATCTGTGTACGTGAAGCGCGTGCGTGAGGAGGGGCGCGCGTACGAGGTGACCGAGCGTGGTGAGCCGGTGGCGCGGCTGACTCCCCTCGAGGGCCGAACCACATCGGTATATGAGCAGATGGTGGCGGACGGCCGCATCACGTTGGCGACCCGGCGCTGGGAGGACTTGCCGCCCCCGCTGCCCGCGACCGGCGGGAAGCCGCTGTCGCAGATCATCATCGAGATGCGGGAGGAGGAACCCTGGTAGCGCCGGTGTACCTCGATGCGTCGGCCGCAGTGAAGCTCGTGGTCGCGGAGGCGGAAACGAGTGCGCTTATCTCGTATCTGGAGAGCTGTTCCGCACGCGTCAGCAGCCGCGTTCTGTCTGTTGAGATCGCGCGGGCAGTGGGGTCGCGCAGGCCTGACGCATTGGGCGAGATTCCGGCCGTGATGGGCTTCCTGGACTACGTGGAGCTGGATGCAGCGATTGCGGAGCTCGCTGGGCGTTTGCTACCCAACACCCTTCGATCCCTGGATGCGATCCACCTGGCTTCCGCCCTCGCGTTCGCTGAGACGCTCGAGGCGTTCGTCACATATGACCTTCGCTTGGCCGATGCTGCTCGTGCTGTCGGACTCGTCGTCGCGTCGCCTTCCTGAAATTGCCGCCCTCGGTCCGCAAGGAGCGCCGCACAGGGAGGGCTGGGAACGCGGAGTTAGTAAAATCCGCGCTTGCCCGGCCGGAGGGCGACGCGTTCTTGCGTCTTAGTGAGGACGGGGTACGAACGCGTGGACGATGACGACAACGATGATGCCTCGTGTGCGGTCGCGAGGTGGCTTTCATCCCCGCGCAGGGATTGCAGCACGTCGACAGCCAACTCGACAGCAATCACGCGCCAATCGTGTCCGAGGTCCTCTGAACGGACGATCACCCCGGCTGTCGGCTGTGTCGAATCGGTGGAGGGTCGGGAGACTCGCGAGAGGACCACTGGGCCTCTTTCTCAGACGCCAAACCGAACCTGCAGCATCTGCGGCCACTTTGAAGAACCACTGCGTCCTATTTCTCAGACGCCGAAGCGATGATCTGCAGCATCTCCGCTCCATAGGTCGCGACGCGGTGCGGTCCCATGCCGGGAACGGCGAGCAGCTCGGCCGCGTTCATCGGTCTCTCCGTCGCCACTGCGGTGAGCGTCTTGTTGTCGGCGACGACGTACGCAGGCACGCCGTCGGTTCGCGCACGCTTGATGCGCCACGACCGGAGCGCCTCGTACAGGTCGGCCGCGGCGCCCTTGGCCGGGGCCGCGCCGGCGGGTGGAACCGCTGTTGCAGCCGTCGGGCGCATCACGCGCCCTGGATGCAGCTCCGCAATGAAGCGTGAGGGCTTCGCCCGTGCGACGCCGCCCTTGGGGTTCAGGCGCTGCGCTGCCCAGGACACCGCCAACTGTTTGCGTGCCCGCGTGATGCCGACGTACAGCAGCCGTCGCTCTTCCCGCACCGCGGCGTCGTCGCTCAGTGACTGGCGACTGGGCAGCGTCCCATCCTCCAGCATCGGCAGGAAGACGACATCCCATTCGAGTCCCTTCGCCCGGTGGTACGTGGAGAGCACCACGCCCGCACCGCCGGCTGCAGCCTCATCGCCATCGCGACGCTGCAGCTCGGTGAGGTAGTCGGTGACCGTGGCGTCCGGCTCGCGTGCGACGAGCTCCCGCGCGATGCCCAGCAGCGTCAGCAGCGACGCGTGTCGGTCACGTGCCTCGGCACCTGGACCCGATGGCTCCTGCTCATCGAAGCCCAGGATCGTCCGCCATCGAGCTGCGAGCACCTCTTCCAATGTGCCGGTTGCACGACCGCTGCTCAGCGCCTGCCGTGCCGCCCGAACCTCTGCCCGAGCGAAGAAGCGCTGGCCGCGAACGGTGAACGGAATGCCCGCCCGAGTCAGCGCCGACTCGAACGGCACAAGCTGCGCGTTGGTGCGCACCAGGATCGCGATCTCGGTCAGCTGCATTTGCCTGCTCGCGTGTTGACGAATCGCAGCGACAATCGCCGATTCCTCCTGAGCCCCGTTCGCGTAGGCGACCAGGCTTGGCTCGCTGCCGTCGTCGAGCGTCGCTCTCAGTTGGCCCGAGCTCGCGATCAGCCGGTTGGCCAGCGCCAGGATCTGCGGCGTGCTGCGGTAGTTCTGCGTGAGATTGATGACGCGGCAGCCGGGATATCGGTCCTTGAAGGTCGTCAGGTAGTCCGCGGTCGCGCCGGTGAAGCTGTAGATCGTCTGGTTTTCATCGCCGACGACGCAGAGATCGCGTCGATCGCCCAGCCACAGGCGAAGCAGATCCTCCTGCAGCCGGTTGGTGTCCTGGTACTCGTCGACCGAGAACCAGTCGTAGCGCTGCCGCACGAGGGCGGCGGCATCCGCATCGGTCTCGTACAGGTCAACCGCCAGGCTGAGCATGTCCTCGAAATCGATGACACCCGCCCGCTGCTTGCCCTGTTCGTAGCGGCGATACACCGTTTGAAACACGTCGGCAGGAATGGGCGACTCCCGATGCGCTCGCGCGGCCTCGGCCGCGTACTCCCCAGGACCGATGCGACGGGCTTTGGCCCATTCAATCTCATCGGCCAGGTCTTTGGCTGGCGTGAACTTGTATCCGCCGGGCAGTTGGCGAGCGAGTGGAATGACAATGCCCAGCTTTGAATCCAGCACATTCGGCAGCGGCTGGCCATGCAGACGCGGCCAGTAGAACTCGAGCTGTCGCTTGGCAGCCGAGTGAAAGGTCGAAGCCGCCACCCCTGGCAGTCCCAGCCGGCTCAGCCGATGCTTCATCTCCGTCGCCGCCTTCTCGGTGAACGTCACGACGAGGATGCGCTTGGGATCCACGACGCGGGTCGCGACCGCATACGCGACGCGGTGGCTGATCACTCGCGTCTTGCCCGTGCCCGCGCCTGCGAGGATGGCAACCGGGCCGCTTGTCGCCATGGCAGCCTCGCGCTGTTCCTCATTGAGGCCATCCAGGACCGATGCTGCCGTCGTCACCCCGACCGTCAGTACACCTCTTCGTGGCAGCCGAGGTTGACCAGAAAGACTTCGTCGCCGTTCCATCGGAACAGCACGCGCAGGTCGTCGTCGACGCTGAACGCCCAGTAGTCCGCCAGCTCGCCCTTCAGTTTATGGACGCGCAGGAGGGGATCGCCCGGGTCCGCGGCGAACCGACGCAGCGCTGCACGCAGCATGGTCGCCTGCGGCTCTCGCAGCTTCTTCACTCGCCGAACGAACCGGCGGGATGCGCTCAGCCGCATCCTCAACGCCGGAGCTCGGCCAGCAGCTCCTCCATGTCTTCGAACGACGAAGCCGTGCCGGCCGTGTATTCCGCCTCTGCCTCGCGGACCTCGGCCACGAAGAGTGCTCGGCGAAGTGTGCGCAGCTCCTCCTGGTCGCGCTCGTACCGATCCGGACTGACGAGGTACGCCGCCTTCCGCGATCGCTGCAGGATGACGGTCGGCTCGTCGCTGGTGCGGGCGTCATCGATGACGTCAGCAGCGCGCTGTCGGAGGTCGGTGATGGGGATGGACTTCATCGGTCCACGATACGCTTGACGGTACGCTTGTCAATACGTCTCATGCGCGGCCGGCGCGAGCGGCCGTTGACGTACATCCGAGTGGGATTCATACTCCCGTCAAGCATTCATATCGTGGTGGCGACATGGTCAGTCGGGTTGGTGAGCGAGGCCAGATCACGCTCGAGAAGGCGATTCGAGAAGAGCTGGGCGTGTATCCGGGCGACGGAGCAGTGCAGCGCATCGAACAGGGCCGCGTCGTGATCGAGTTCGTTCCTGGCCGGCACACTCGTTCGCTCGCCGGCAGCCTCAAGGACAAGATTCGAAAGCAACCGTCGGACGAGTCCTGGCCGGCCCTTCGACGCGCGGCGTGGGAGACGCCTGACCCGGACCGATCCGCGTGATCGGTGCGGACACGTCGCTGATCGTCCGTTACCTCGTCGGGACTCCGTCAGCAGCCGCCGCTCGGGCGGCGCGCGTGATCAATGGCACGCAGCGCATCGGACTGTCGCTGGTGGGACTCGTTGAGTGCGCACACGTGCTGCGAACCCAGTACGGTGTCGACCAGGCCGACATCATTCACAGCCTGATCGAGCTGCTGCTGCGCGAGAACATCGTCCTGCTGGGCATGCGCAACGAAACGGCGGTCGACGCGCTGGTGCAGGCGCGCGGCGCACCCGGTCGCCCGATCCCGGACGCGCTGATCGTCGGTGCGTGCCGTGAAGCAGGCGCGTCGCCACTCCTGACGTTCGATCGGTCCATGAAGGCGTATGGCCTTCCGCTGCGGGAGCCTGTGTAGGACGGGAATGCGGACGCTCCGAGCGGGCCTCACCGAGCCTAACGCATGAGTGGTGTAAATTTGGCAGCTTCAGCCGGCCGCGACCGCGTCTTGGACGACGACCTCCGCGTCAGCCGAGCCCGGCCAGCTCCAATCCTTCGCGCAGGACCTCGCCCTCGAGCAGGGTCATGAGCACCGCCGCCTCCCCCAAGTGCCCGGCGCCGCAGTCCAGCACGTCGCGGTCGAGCACCACGAGGTCCGCGGACTTGCCCGGCTCGATCGAGCCGGTATCGGTCTCGAGGTGGTTCACATAGGCGGTCCCGATGGTGTACGCCGCCAGCGCCTGCATCGGTTCAAGGGCTTCGTCCGGCAGGAATGGCGCAGCCAAGCGGTCCTCGGGCGAGACCCGGTTGACGGCGGTCTCGACCTCCATCAGCACATTGGGCGTGCTGACCGTCCAGTCGCTGCCGCCGGCCAGCACCACGCCCGCGCGCAGCAGGCTCGCGAATGGGTACTGAAAACGAACGCGATGGGCGGGCAGGAACGGGATGGTGTAGTCGTCCATCTGCGCGTCGTGGCAGGCCCAGTAGGGCTGGATATTTGCGACCGCGCCGAGGGCCGCGAACCGCGGAGTGTCCGCAGGGTCAATCATCTGCAGATGCGCCAGGTGATGCCGCCGGTCGCTGTCGCCATTAGCCCGCAGCGCGGCCTCGATGGCGTCGAGCGCCTCGCGCACCGCACGGTCGCCCAGGGCATGGAAGTGCACCTGGAAGCCCAGCGCGTCGAGCTGCGTGACGTACGTCTTGAGCAGCTGAGGGTCGACGAAGCTCAGCCCGCGGTTCTCGGTTGGACGGCCAGAGCCATCCAGGTAGGGCTTGAGCATGGCGGCGGTGAAGTTCTCGGCGACGCCGTCGAGCATGATCTTCACCGTATCGGCTCGCAGCCGGCCGACGGTGCCGCGTTCGCGCCGCTCAATGATGGACCCGACCTGCTCAGCGCCCTGCTCGCGCTCCCACCAGTGCGCCGCGATCACGCGGGCGGTCAGCTTCCGCTCCTCGGCCAGGCGCCGGTAGGCCTCGAGCTCCAGTGGGGTCACCCAGGCATCCTGCCAGGCCGTGATCCCCAGTCGGTTGAGGTACACCTGCGCGAGACCGATGCCTGCGACGACCTCATCGAGCGTCGTCTCCGGCAAGAACCGGCTGGCTCGCTCCATCGCGCCTTCGTGGATTGTGCCCGCCGGCGTGTTGTTTGGCTCCCGCTCGATGCGTCCGTCGGGCGGGTCGGCTGTCTCGCGGTCGAATCCGACGAGCTCCAGCGCGCGGCTGTTGAGCCAGGCCCGATGCCCGTCGCGGTCGGTGAAAAACGCCGGCCGATCCGGCACGACCCGATCGAGGTCGCGGCGCGACGGCGCCCCGCCCGGGAACGCTTCCATATACCAACCGCTGCCGATGATCCATGGCTTCTCCGGGTGGTCGGCGGCGTAGGCGGCGATCGCCTCCAGGTAGGCATCGAGCGATGGCGGCAGGTCGTAGAGGGGGCATCGCATCAGCTTCACGCCCGCCGACGAGGGATGGACGTGCGCGTCCTGAAACGACGGGAGCAGCGTGCGGCCTTCGAGATCCAGGCGCCGTGTGCGCGGGCCAACCAGGTGGGCGACGTCGTGATCTGCGCCCACCGTGACGATTCGGCCGTTCCGCACGGCCACGGCGGAGGCGGTGCTGCGCGCCGGGTCCATGGTCAGGACGCTCGCGTTGACGAAGACGAGATCCGCCGCGTTCACGCCGGGTGTCCGTCGTGAGGCGTGGTCCGTATCGGTAAGACGGCCAAACCTCCGGCAACGAAGGTGGCGGCCATGATCCAAAAGACGATCGGCAGGCCCGCCGTATCGCCGGCCGCACCGAGGATGACGCCGAAGACCGCCGTCCACAGGGAGCCGACGCCGAAGGCAAGCGTGAAGTAGGTCGAGAAGGCGGTGTCGCGGATGGCCGGCGGCGAAATATCGGCCAGGATCGCCTGCAACTGCGGGCTCTCGACGTAGGCGAACACGCTCATGACTGCGATCGCCGCCCACACGCCGGCCTGGTTTTGGCCGGATGCGACGAACAGCGCCATGCCGGCCGCGGCCAGCAGGTAGGCCACGAGGATGACCGGTCGTCGACCGATGCGGTCCGACAGCCACCCCGCGGCGAGCGGCGCAGGCACGCTGCCGAGCAGCAGGACGGTGTACATCCAGCCGATGGTCGCGGTGTCGAGGTGCAGGACCTCGGACAGGTAGAGCGGCACGAACAGGGTGATGACACCCAGGCCGCGACCGCCGGCCGCGACGGTCGAGGCGAAGTAGAGCAGCAGCAGGTCGCGGTCATGGAACACCCGCCGGAAGCCATCCGCCAGGTTGCCGTGTGCACGGGCTGCTTCGCGGTCCGATCCCGACTCGCGGACGAGCGCCGCGATGGCGATGGCGATCAGGATCCCCGGCACGCCGAAGAGGATCACCGTGTTGCGCCAGCCGATGCCGGCGATCAGCCACGTCCCGATCAGCGGCACCGCCAGCGTTCCCACGTTGCCGCCGGAGATATGGGCACTGATGGCGAATCCGCGTCGGTGCGGCGGAAACTGCTCCGCCAGCAATGCGTTGCCGACCGGGTGTTGCGGCGAGCCACCGACCTTCGAGGCGATATTGGCCGCCGAGAATGCGGTGAAGTTGCTGACGAGCCCCTGCACGGCCATCCCGCCACCGAGCAGCAGGCCGCCGAGAACCAGGATCGAGCGACGCGAGAAGACGCGGGTCAGCCCGCTGTACGCCAACTGCGCCAGGCCCGAGCTGAGGCTGCCCACCGCGGTCAGGATGGCGATCGCCGCCCCATCGACGTGCATTTCGCGAATGACCTGCAGGTAGACCAGCGGCATCAGGATTGCGAGGGCATGGTTGACGGCATGCGCACCGGCGAGCAGCCACAACGTCCGAATCGGTCGAACGAGCGCGTCGGCGGCGGGGGGAATGGCCACGGCCGCACGTTACGCGATGGGGCGGCCCGGCTGCAGGCGAGACGGCGGCATCGGTCAGTCTTCGTTCGATGTCGTTCCGCCGGGTGGATCGGGGACTGAAGGGATGAGCGGTCAATTTGCCACCGGGTGGAGGTGTTCTCCGGAGCTAACGAACAAGTAGCCGCCAAAACCGGTCTCAGGTTGGCGGTTTCGGTCAGCGTGCGGCCGATTTGCAGGCCGGCAGCCCCGATAACCGCCTTTTCTTGGTTGGTACCTCCAGCGGGTGACAAAGGCGATCGTGGCGCCAGCGGTGGCGACGAGCGACTACAGAAAAACCAGCCCGTTGGCACCTGGATCGCGGCCGGCGGCCAGTGCCGTAAGCACCTGGCGCGTGCCGAGCGGGAGAGCAGCCAAGATGAGGTCACCAACGGCCGCGACAGCGAGGCGATTGTGGCGCGTTCCCTTTACCACGATGAACAGGCGTTCGACGCCGGCATCGCGCTGCTTCAGGAAGCATGAGCGCAACTGTGCCTGGCAGTCTCGAAATCGCGTGTAACCCTCAACCCCCGCGCGCACGGCACTGAAGCGGATGATCATGTCGAACGCGCGCCGATCGAAACCGGCATTTGTGATGACCGGTGGCTCGAGATCGATACCGAGGCCTGGATGCAGGCGATGGCCAAAGCTCGCTGAACGCCACGCTATGCACCCCGCCGTAGACTTCACCGCATGCCGCTCTACGAGATCCACGATGAACCCCAGCTGACCGCGCCGGTCATCGTGGCGGCGCTGGAGGGCTGGGTGGATGCCGGTGGCGCCGGGACGAGCGCGGCGGCGCAGCTGGCCGAGGATGGCGACGTCATCGCGGCCTTCGACCAGGATGCGATCTTCGACTACCGCGTACGCCGTCCGACCCTGGATATCGTCGACGGTCGACCGATGCGCCTCGAATGGTCGGCGCTCACGCTCACCCACACACGCGTCGGCGAGCGCGACCTGCTTGTCCTGCTCGGCGCCGAGCCCGATTACCGCTGGCACCAGCTCGCCTCGGACGTTGTCGACCTGGCGCGGCGCTTCGGCGTGGTCGGTTGGGCCAGCCTGGGCGCCATCCCGGCGGCGGTGCCGCACACGCGGCAGGTGCCGGTGCTGGCCACCGCATCGGCCGATGGTCTGCTGCCGGAGGGAACCAAGCAGGGTCCGGACGGGCTGCTGCGGGTGCCGGCGGCGGCGCTATCGGTCCTGGAGGTGGAGGTTGCGGCGGCGGGGATCCCGGCGGTCGGCTTCTTCGCCCAGGTGCCGCATTACGTCAACGCGTCGTATCCCGCGGCGTCGATCGCGCTGCTGGACATGTTGGCGAAGTACCTCGGCGTGGATGTGCCGATGGGTTCCCTGGCGACCCGTGCGCTGGAGCGGCGCACCCAGTTGGATGCGGCGGCCGCATCGGACAGTGACACCAAGGCGCACGTGGCGCGGCTGGAGCTGCTGGCCGACCAGTCGCGGCTGCCGGAGGGCGACGAGCTCATCGCGGATATCGAGCGATTCCTGCGTGACCGCGGCGGCAACGGCGAGCCGGGGGGCGGCGGCGGAGGCCGGCTCCACTAACATACACGTAGATTGACACGTCGAACCGGACGTACTACGCTTCCGAACGTGTCGACCCGCATCAAGCGCACGTACAACCTGTCGTCGAATACCGTGAAGCGCGTCCGCGAGCTGGCGGAGCGATACAACGTCGGACCGTCGCAGGACGCCGTCGTCGAGCTTGCCATCGATGAGCTCGAACGACACCTCCGTGAAGCCCGCGAGGCCGATGCATGGGAGGCCGCGGCCAAGGATCCGACGTTCCGCGATGAGGTCGCGGATATCGAGACCGCCTACCATTCCGCCGATCGCGAGACATGGCCAGCCTGACCGGTGCGCCGCTGCGCTGGGCCGTCGTAATGGTTGATCTCGATCCCGTCGAAGGTCATGAGCAGGCCGGAAGGCGCCGTGCTTTGGTTGTCTCTTACGAGCCGTTTCATCGCTCAGGACTGATGACGGTCTGCCCGATCACCGCCGCACGCTCGGAGGCTCGCTACCCGGGCGACATCCCAAATCCTGTGGGGCAGGTTGGACAGACCAAATCGGGCGTGATCGTTGTCAGTCAGCTGCGAACTGTGTCGGTGAGTCGTGTTACAGGCGCCCCTGTCGGTTACCTCGGCGACTCGCGATTGCGACGCGCTGTGCGTGTGGCTCTCGCGCATCACCTGGGGCTGGATATTCCCGGGGTTGCAGATGGAGCCGCCTGACAGGCGCCATCGGTCCGGGGCAACGCAGCATGGGACTCATCTCCCATGGTCGTTTTGGCTCGGGTGCGCGACGATGCTCACGTTCTTGCTTGAGGGGCTTGGGTGTTCGACGAATCGCAGATGCCCGACGTCATTCGCGTCCTTGAGCGACGCGAGGCGTCGCTGTGGCATGCCTGCCAACTGATCGATCTTGCGGCGTACCTGCGCATGGGCGGCATCGGTTCACGAGCTGCCCTGGAGCGGACCGGCCTGCCCTTCACTTCCATGCAGACCGATGCGATCGACCGCGTCTTCTGCAGCCTCGACGACATCGGTCATGGATTTGCGGCCGGCTGGGCGATGACGCCCAACGTCTCCGGCCCGATCGCGCTCCAGCTTGCGCCGTCCGTCCTGACCGAAGTGACCGATGCCGGCTTCTGCCTGCGCTCCGCCGCCGCACCCGGCTTCGACGTGGCGCGCGACTCGCTGTCCGATGTCGACCTGCTTGACGAGCTCTTCTGGTACGAGGCCGATGCGGGATTCCCGCGCAGCACCTGGATCCGCTTCGATGATCACCTGCGCGAGGCGTTCGGCTCGCGGGATGCGAGTGCGGTTGAGGTGCTGCTCTCGCCGCGTCGCTCCGGCATGCTCGATCTGCGCCACGTCGTGGCGGTCTGGGTCGATCCGGTGGAGATCGATGACCGGCAGTTGATCGACGTGGTGTCCGGACTGTGCGACGAGCTTGGCGTGGCGCTGCGGATTCGACATCGCACCATGGTCGAGCCGTCGCGGCTGGACTTGTGGCACGACATCGTGCGGCTGCTGGAGGACGGAGAGAAGCCACTGATCCAGGTCATGAACCGCGCTGATGCATCGCCGGCCTTTCGGGAGTGGGCGGCCGAGATGCAGGCGTCCGGGCGGTCGTGGATCTGGGAACGCTTCGCGCGATACCTGCACCAGGGCACGCTGCGTTACCTGGTGGTGTCGTGCGCCAAGTCCGAGCGCGCCGCTCCGGACGAGGATCGCGGTTTCTGGTCGAAATCACGACGGACGCAATCGGCCACCGCGACTGCGGCGCCGGCGTCATCGGTCCAGACCGTGCGTGGCTGCGGACACCTCGCCCAGCCGTGGGACGGCGGAACATGCTACGCCTGCATCGGCCGCTCGCGGAGCGCGTGGCGCTACGACGGCTGACCCTTCGCCTACGCCGACATCTCGACAAGCTTCGTGACCGTTCGCCAGTTGCGCACCGTGGCGGCAACGCCGAGCCGCCGCGGATTGAGCAATGCCGCCGGCAGCTTCGATTGGCCCATCCCGTTCGGCAGGTGCAGGTAGATTTCCGGACCGCGGATGGCGAACTCCTCGGGCGGCATCGAGATCTCGTTGGCAGCGCCTTTCGCCCGGTCGTCCAGCTCATCACTGAGGAAGGCGACGTGCAAGTGGCCGGCGTCCGCGTCGGTAAACGGATTGGCCTCGATGACCTTCGCCATTTGCGTGTGGGTCCGAATCATGACCGCCGCCGGCACGCTGAGCTGCTCGGCGATGGCGGATGCCAGGCGGTCGCGAAGCCCATCGGCCGTGAGTGAGCTGCTGAGCACGACGTTGCCGCTCTGGATATAGGTCGCGACGTCCTTGCAGCCGATGGACGGGCAGGTTTCGCGCAGCGCCTCCATCGAGACCCTGGCGTTACCGCCGACGTTGACGCCGCGCAGCAGCGCCACGTACCGCGTCTGTCGCATGCTCGTCATTCTGATCAATTGTCCGATATATGGACGCGAGGCACGCCGGCGGCATCGCATCGGTCCTGCGCATGGTCACCGGCTGGTTGGGTGGAGAGATGTCGTACCGACACGGCATCGGGGTCGTGTCCGTCGAGGAGCGGTAGCGGCGCGTTTCGTGCTTTGCGGTTGGAACGCTCAGCGAGCGAGTGGGCGAAGCAGAGCGGTGTCCTTCGTCAGATGAACGCTGCGCTCCGCATCGGGACCGGTCAGACGCATTACGCCTCCGCGTCGGGCGGCTCCTCTCGCGACGGAAACATCGAGGTCAGACCCGACCGGACCTTCCGGATATTTCGCCGGGTGTACACGTTGTCGTGGGCTTCCTCATGCGGCGATACGACTTTCCGGTGGCGCCGATGATCCTGGGCGTGATCTTGGGGCCGCTCATGGAGCAGAAGTTCCGTCGCGCCCTCCAGATCAGCCAGGGAGACCCCACGGTGTTCATCACCCGGCCGATCTCGCTGGTCATTCTGCTGTTGGCGGTCAGCGCCATGCTGGTCCCGTATCTGCCGCGGCTGTTGGGTCGCGGCCGGCGGCTGGTGTTCGGATCCGGCGCGGATGACTGAACGGGGCCCGCTGAGGCAAGTGAGCTATCGGGCCTGCTGAGATGCGCTATATCCGGTCCACAGTTGGGTCGGGTTCGAATGTCGCTGTAACGGCTCCCGTGAGAGCCGATACCGCTCCGTCGGGGCGGCCTCGCGGCGGTGCGCTGAAATACCGGTTCCGCATCGGCCCATTACGCCGCTTTGGCGGCGGTGCGCTGAGATACCGGTTCCGCATCGGCCCATTAGGCGTACTTGGCGTCCAGCCTGCTCGGTCGCGGCATGGGGCGGTCGGGGGCTTGCAACGTCGGATGCCGTGGGACGGAACGGTCAGTCTGAGCCCGTCTTGGCATTGGACTCGTCGACCGGCTTCGACTCGGGGGATCCGCGCTGGCGCAGAAAGATCGACAGCACGATCAGCATCCCGACCGCCAGGAACTCGCTCTGCCAATTCTGGAACGACTCGAACCAGAAGCGCGAGCCGGTGACGTAGCCCAGAACCGAGATCCCTGGCTCGCCGTGCGCCATGAGCTCCTCTGAGTAATCGGCGGCGCCGGTCACGGCGTGCATAGCGAAGGAGAACAGGAAGATGAGCGCCAGTGCGATGGTCAGCGAGTGCTGGTACAGCTTCAGCCACCCGCCGCCGGCGCGGACCGGCCAGGGAGCGTCGTCCCGCTTCCGACCGGGCTTTTTGGCGGGATCGGCGTCGACCGGGCTGCGGCCAGCATCGGGCTTGGACTCGGCGGATCCGCGCTGCACCAGGACCGCGGTGAGCCCCACGTAGGCGGCCATCTGGAGGAACTCGCTCTCCCAGTTCTCGAAGATTGCCTCACCGAACGCACCGCTGAACAGGTAGGCGAGGAAGCCGGTCTCCGGCTGTCCATGCTCCACCAAAGTGCTGTTCTCCTCCATCCAGCCGGTGATCGACAGACCGATGACAAAGAGGAAGAAGAACCCGAACATCGAGATGGCGAGGCCATTGTCGCGAAAGAACTTGCGCATGAGGGCCTCCTCTGGCAAGTGCAGGGCCAAGCCTCAGCGCGACAGGTGCGTCACCACCTCATGGGCCAGCGCCTCGAGCCCGCGTCGATGGACCATCACGCGGTGCGCGACGTCGCATACCTCGGACCGATACAACGTGCTGACCTTGTGCGGCAACGGCGTCGGCGCCCAAACGATGAGCAGGTCGGCCCAGGCGCAGTCGCGCAGCGCATCGGTCCCGTTGGGCAGGTTGGAGGTGCCGTCCACAAAGCGCAGCTCGAGCTCGGTCAGCGTGCGCTCCAGCTCGACGTACGCAGGCGAGCGCCCACCGACGATCAGCACGCGCCGCACGCCGGCCGCAAGACAGGCCTCCGCCATGGCACGCAGTGCGCGGCGGTTGTTCGAACCGGAGCAGATGGAGCAGCGCGGTCGATTGACCTCGAGGTGGCGACGCGGGTCGGCCGCGACCGCGGCGATGCACGCCGGATCCGAGCAGTGGCGCACGATGGCACGGTCGAGTGCGGCACGTACGCGGTCGAGCTTGTCCGGTGCCATGCGCGCCTTGCCCGGCCGGGTGAGGCCGTTCGCCTCCAGCACCTCGCGCGCGGCGGCGCGCGCATCGGTCTTGTGGAAGCCCTCGTCGCGCAGGAGGTCCTCGATCAACAGGTCGGCCATGGGTCATTATCGGGCTTATGGCTTCACAGACCGATCCGGTCGCCGCCGCCGACGGCACGCCGCTGCTCGCGCGGTCGTGGGCCGCGCGCGGCGAGCCGTGGGGCGTTGTACTGCTCGTTCACGGCGTATCGGAGCACAGCGGTCGCTACGAGCACGTCGGTGAGTGGCTTTCCGAGGCGGGTCTGGAGGTGCGCGCCTACGACCAACGGGGCTTTGGCGGGTCGGGAGGGCGTCGCGGTGATGTGCGGGTTTGGCGGTCGTTGCTCGACGATCTCGAGGGCCGGATGGCGGCTGCGCGGCGGCCGGGGCTGCCGCTGGTGCTGTACGGCCACTCGATGGGCGGCCTGATCTGCGTCGAGTACGCGGAAAGTGCGAGGCCGCAGCCGGATCTCATGGTGCTGTCGGCGCCGGGGCTGGATTCGGGGCATCCGAAGTGGTTGCGCTGGGCGGCGGCCGTGCTCGGACGCGTCCTGCCGTGGGTCAGCGTGTCGGGCGACGACGACTTCTCGGTGCTGTCACGTGATCCGGCGGTCGCGGAGGCGTTCCGCAGCGACCCGCTTGTCGTCAACCGCCAGACCTTCCGCTTCGGCCGGGAGGCGTTCGCAGCGCAGGCACGGACGCGGGCGGGGATCGGACGCATCCACGTTCCAACCCTGGTAATGCATGGCGATGCGGATTGGCTCGTGCCGCCGTCAGCCTCCGAACCGCTGGCGCGGGTGCCGGGCGTGACCCGGCGGGTGTATCCCGGGCTACGCCACGAGCTGCATAACGAGCCCGAGGGACGGGCAGTGGTTGCCGACGTTGTTGCGTGGCTGCGGGGTCAGGTTCAGTAAGGTTCAGCCAGGCGTCAAGCGTCGCTGACAGGAACGACAGGCACGCGCCGGCGGACGAAGGCGAGCAGTGCGATCCCCAGCAGCAGCGAGCCAAGTGCAAGAAAGGCGAGCCAGGTGAGCAGCGCCAGGAGCGCGAGCCGCAGATTGCCGCCGGTGACGATCGCGCTGCTCGCGTCGAGGCTCTCGAGGCGGGTCGTTAGTCGCTGCATGTCGAGCTGCAGCCGGTCGAGGTCCCCGCCGCTGATATCGAGCGCAGATCGCCCGACAGGCTGCGCAGCTGCGTCGACAGGTCGTTGAAGCTGGCCGCCATGGGCAGCAGTGGCTGCGCGCCGAGGATGGACAGGGTCATGGCTGCGCCCAGCTGCGCGCTGGTAGTCGAGGCCTGGTCGACGAGCCCGCTCGCGTCGTGGGCCGCCGTACTGCTGGTGCCGACGCCTTCCTGGAGGTTACCGAGGGCCTTGACGGAGCTGCGCGCCGTCGTTGCGGCGGCGGTCAGCGTGCCGTTCAGCGAACCCGTCAGACGTTCCACGCGACCGAGCGCAGCGCCGCCGACCAGCAGCGTCACGGCGATGAGCACGATTCCGATCAGGCCGTAGGCGGTGAGCCCGATTCCCGCGGCCCGCGCGACGGACGGTCCGATGATGATCGGTGCAGTTGAGCGGTTGATCATTCCCAACGCAGCATGCAACACCGGTGCCGACGCGGTTGCACGGCGCCAGGCGGTCTCGCACCGAACCGCTCAGCCTGTCGCCGCCGAGCTGCGCTCAGGCCTTCCTCTTGGTCTCGCCAGCTTCGCGGCGCTCCTTGTTCACGGTGCGGGCTGCGCGCTCCTCGGCCTACCCGTGGGCACGGAGTGTGCTGAGAGGCGTCGCACGTACCCAGGGGGACGTGTGGACGGTCACAGCAGAATCGGATTAGCGGTCAGGACCGTGATGGTGAGCTACCACGCGGCGCTGAGCCATGCTCACAACGGTGACAGGGAACGGCTCAAGAAGCGCGCTCTCGAGATGCTCGATGTCGTCGCGGTGAAGTTCGAGCTGGAATGTGATGAGGAGCTGACCGCGATGCTCGAAGAGGCCCGGAGGAGCGTTCGATCCGACTGACGCGTTGTCGCGCGGTGGGAAATTTGGAGCGGGAGACGGGGTTCGAACCCGCGACATCGACCTTGGAAGGCCGGGACGTGTGAGCGCAGTGGCACCAAGCGTGGGGCTTGAGCGAAACGCGTCCAGTTATCGTGTCTTCGTCACCCCGATGGGACATCAGGTGCGTCGCACACTGAATCCTGTGAATGGCTGAGCCTTGATCGACAACTTGGACTGGAACGTCCAAAACGCGCGCGGTTCGTGTCGAGAGCCGATTCGGGTTCCCTGGGCCTGTGCCGCGTCAGCTGACAATGAGCGCGTAGGCGACGGCCTCGTCTACGCTCATCGCCTGCCCATCGGCCCACAGCCGGGCAGCGTCCGCCTCGGTAGCACACCGGTCCACGAGCCGCCGTCGCTCATCGATAGCACGCCGTGGCCGGACGCCGCGATGCGGGCGCCGCGGTGCACGTCGCTGCCGACGTAGCCCTCCTCGCCCAGGTGCGGCGTGCCGGTATGGATGGCCATCCGCACCCGGATCGGACCATGGGCCAGCCCGTCGGTCACCGCAGCCGCTGCGCGCAGCGCGCCGGGTCTCGGCCAGGGCATCGGCATACGCCTCGGCTCCGAGCTGGTGCAACAGCTTGGTCGATCCCTCGATGTCGGTGAACAGGAAGGTGACCGTGCCGGAGGGGAGGTCAGAACGTGACTCCGTCATGCCGGTTCAACCGAGCCGAGGGCGAGCGCGACGGCCTCGTCGACCGTCAGCTTCCGGCCTTGCTCCCATGCGTCGGCAAAGGCGGCGGCGTCGAGTTGCGCGTGGACGGCCGCGAGCGTCTGCTCGTTCATCCTCGAGACCCAGGCCTCGCTGACGCCGATCTGCTGTCGCAGGCCCTCGAAGCAGGAGAGGAGTTGGGCGGCCGCGTGCGCATTCCCGAGGAACCGGGCGAGAACATCGGCGGCGCGACAGAGACTCTGCGCGATTCCGTGCGCGGAGCCAAGGTCGCGCGCGACCAATACGTTTTCCTTCACCAACGCGAGCGCGTCATCGACGCGGCCCTGGTCGACGGCAATGATCGCCAGGGAGCCCAACGTCCCAGCCTCGGTCTCCTTCATGCCCCCCGCTCTCGCCCGGCGAAGGTTCGCTTCGTGGAGCGTGCGGGCGCGGTCGAGGTCGCCGCGGCTGTAGTAAGCGAATGCCAGAGTGCGAGTTGCCGCGAGCGTGAACTGGTCATCGCCGAGCCGGCGGAAGAGATCTACTGCCTCTTCGACGAGCTGCTGCGCCCGCTCGAAGTCTCCTTCCTCGATGAAGGCCACGCCGAGCAGGTTCAGCGCATATGCGGCGCCCCACGTGTCCCCAAGCTGGCGATGGAGCGCGAGCGCCTTCTCGGCCATCAACCTGGCTGTTGCAGCATCTCCGCTCCCATACGCCATGTCGGCAGCCCCAGTGAGGGCCCTGGCACGGGCCGCCGTCGGGCGCTCCTCTGGTTCGAGTGCGCTCTCGAGACGACGCCAGCCCTCGGCGACGTGCCCCCCGTAGTGCCAGAAATCCGACAGGGCTCCGGCCAATCGCAAGACCAGTTCGTTTTCGCCTGAGGCCGCGAGGTAGTCGAGCGCGGCGCGCAGATTGTCATGCTCCATCTCTAGCCGCTCGATCCACTCGGCGGAGTACGAGCGTGTATTCGGCTCCGCGTCCTGGGCCAGGGCCATGAAGTGCTCGGCGTGCCGCCGCTGTGACGGCTCGGCCTCGCCCGACTCCTCGAGCCGCTCGGCGGCGAACTCGCGGATCGTTTCGAGCATCCAGTAACGAGGCCCGTAGGCGGCATCCCGTTTGCGCAGAAGGCTTTTGTCGAGGAGCGATTGCAGGGTGTCGGGGTCCGCGCCCGAGACCTGCTCGGCGGCGTCATACGTGCAGCCGCCGGCAAAGACCGCGAGCCCGCGGAAGAGTTGTGCCTCCGGCGGTGCGAGCAGGGCGTGACTCCATTCGATGGTGGCGCGCAGCGTCTGCTGGCGCGGATCGGCGTCGCGCTCACCTTTGAGCAGGTCAAGGCGCCCGGACAGTCGCTCGAGCAACTGCGCGCTCGAGAAGACCGCGGTGCGGGCGGCGGCGAGTTCGATCGCCAGCGGAAGCTCGTCGAGTCGAGCGCACAGTTCGTCAACTGCGGGGGTGTGGGTGAAGGACGGGTCGACCGCTTGCGCACGAGCCACGAACAGCGCCGCCCCGTCCTTGTCGGCGAGCGGCGGCACCGGCCAGGTTTGCTCGCCGCGGATCCGCAGCCGCTCGCGGCTCGTCACCAGGAGGGAAGACCCGTTTGCGTCACGGAGTGCGGCGATCGGTGCGGTCGCCTGCGGCAACAGGTGCTCGAGGTTGTCGAGGACGAGCAACAGGCGCTTGCCCGCCAGGTGCGCGCTGAGCGTGTCCTGGATGGGGCGATCGGGCTCTTCATTGACTTCAAGCGTCCGCGCAACCGATGAGAGCACGAGTTCGGGGTCGCGCAGGGGCGCGAGTGGCACCCAGTAGATGCCGTCGGGGAAGGACTCGGAAGCCTCCGCCGCGGCCTGCAGGGCGAGCCGCGTCTTGCCGGTGCCGCCCGGCCCGGTCAGGGTGAGCAGATGTAGGTCGTCGTGCTCCAGGAGCTTGACCACTTCGGCCAGCTCCCGCTCGCGACCCAGAAACGGGGTCGCCGGTACCGGCAGGTTGGTCCGATACAGCGACTTGAGTGCCGGAAAGTCGTCGTCGCCGAGCTGGTAAATGCGCTCGGGTGCCGAAAGGTCCTTGAGGCGGTGCTCGCCCAGGTTACGCAGCCCATCCGTGCCAAGGAGGGCAGCCGTGGAGGCTGAGACGAGCACCTGGCCGCCGTGGCCGGACGCCGCGATGCGCGCACCGCGGTGGACGTCGACCCCGACGTAGCCCTCCTCGGTCAGGTACGGCGTGCCGGTGTGGATGGCCATCCGCACGCGGATCGGACCCGGCGCCAGTCCTTCGTTCGCCGCAGCCGCTGCCCGCAGAGCGCCTGGCGCGGTTGGAAAGGCCACGAAGAAGGCATCCCCCTGGGTGTCGACCTCTACCCCGCCCTCGGCCCGGAACGCCTCGCGCACGATGCGGCGGTGCTCGGCCAGGGCATCGGCATAGGCCTCAGCCTCGATCTCGTGCAACAGCCTGGTCGAACCCTCGATGTCGGTGAACAGGAAGGTGACGGTGCCGCTGGGGAGATCAGAGCGCACGACGGTCATCATGCGCCAGGCCAGGGCCGTAGGCCAGCCCCGCTGCCCCCTGCTCGAGGCGACCTCGGAGTGCTTTCTGCCATTCAGGCAGCCACCGATGTGCTTTGGAGCGGGAGACGAGGTTCGAACTCGCGACATTCAGCTTGGAAGGCTGACGCTCTACCAACTGAGCTACTCCCGCCCGCGGAATGTGCCGAAGATACCATGCCCGGCTCGGCCCATCGAATATTCGGTTTAGTACGCGACGTGCGACTTGACGAAGCCTGCGACCCGGTCGAGTGCGTCATCCAGCACGGGACCGATGCCGTGGCGCACCCGCGGATACGTCACCAGCTCGGCATTCGGCAACCGTTTGATGGCGGCGCGCAGCAGCCCGATTTCCGCGAAGGGGTCCGACTCACCGGAGAGCAGCAGCACCGGACAGGTGATGGCCGGCCAGTGGGCGGTGCGCTCGTCCCAGAGATGCGGCTTTCCGGGTGGATGAAGCGGATAGGCAAAGAGGACCAATCCGGCGACCTCGATCTCGGCGGTCAGCAGCGACGCAACGCGGCCACCGAATGAGTGCCCGCCGATGACCGTCCGTTCCGGCGCGAGCTGTGCAAGTGCGGCCCGGTACGCTGCCAGGGCCGGGTCGGTTTTGCCGCGGGACAGCGCAACGGCCCGCGCCGTAAGGCCGCGGCGTTCAAGCCCGTCGACGTAGGGCACCAGTCGCTCGATTCCGCCCGATGCACCCGGCCCAAGCAGGACGGTTGGTCGGGAGAGCAACGTCATGCGCTGAGCATACGAGGCCGACGCCGCTCGGACGCCGCCGCCTGGCTGCTTGCGATCCGCACGGGGCCTGCTAGGCTGTACGTTCGTAGTTTCACCGAGCGCCGAGACCATGCTTTCGCGAACTGCGGAGCGCCGCCACAGGCGTTTCGTCGCCGCGTCCATCTTCGCCGTCATCCTCGTCGGCCTGCTTCCCGGACTCTCCGCGGCAGGTGGCCCGGTCGCGGGCGTCGACGTCGAGCGATCGAATGGCGACCATGCCAAGCCGGTGAAGCCGCCCACGCCGATCGGTTACGACGTGAGCTATCCACAGTGCAGCACAACCCTGCCGACCAACGTTGCCTTCGGCATCGTGGGCGTCAACCAGGGAATCGTGTTCAGGGCCAATCCGTGCCTGGGCGCCGGGACCCAATCGAGCCAGCTGAACTGGGCGGGCATGAACGCCGAGCTGTACGCGAACACCGGCAATCCCGGGCCGCAGCTTTCGTCGCGTTGGCCCACCGGCCAGAGCGTGCCGCGCGTCTGCGACGCGGCGAACCCCGATACGGCCGACTGCGCATTCGATTACGGCTGGAATGCCGCCGCTGATTCGTATCGCACCGCCGTCGATGCCTATATCTCGCTCGGTTGGGCCAACCAGGGCGCCACGCGCACGCCGGTTGCCAATCACTGGTGGTTGGACGTCGAGACCGCGAACTCGTGGCGCGACGATACCGCGCTGAATGTCGCGGCCCTTCAGGGCGCGGTCGCCTACCTCGAAACAGTCAATGCGGCGAGCGTTGGCTTCTACTCGGCGCCGCGGATGTGGGGCCAGATCACCGGCAACACCGGCGCCTTCAGCAGCTATCCCAGCTGGGTCGCCGGCGCGAGCAACCTGCAGGGTGCCAAGCGCAACTGCATCGGGTCAGGCTTCACCACCGGCCGGGTAGCGCTGAGCCAGTACTTCTCAGGCGGGTTCGACGCGGACAACCGCTGCTGATCGGCGACTGACTGCCGGTAGGCGTACCGACGCCGGTAGCGGCGAGTACTTTCGACACCTGCTCGCACCGCGCGCGCTGCCGTACCGTCCGAATTCATGCGGCCCACCAATCGAAGACGCGCCTTCAGCCGTCACGCCCGGGATGCTCATCTGCTTGCCACGCTCACCATCGCGGCGATCGCGCTGGCGGTTTCGCTGATCGGACGCGGGACGCAGACGACGCTGATGGTGACCGGTGTCAGCGGCCTGTTCATCGGCGTGCAGCTCGTGCTCGGAGGCCTTCCGTCTCGGCGTCGGCCCATCGGTCCGACCGGATGGTCGCTGCTGCGGCTCATCCTCGCCCTGGCGTTCGCCGCGATTCTGCTCGAGCTCGCGGGCGGTAGCGGTCGCGCCTTGACTTCGCTCTACCTTCCGGTCGTCGCGGCCGCCGCCGCGCTTGGTGCCACGCAGGCCATCGCCATCGGTGCGCTGGCCGCGCTGATCTATCTCCTGCCGGAGCTGGTCCAACCGGGAAGCGCGGCCGAAGTCCCGCTTCGCGGGCTGAGCCTGGCCGGAGTCAGCCTGTTCCTGACTATTGGCACGCGAAGGCTGGTCGGGATTCTCGAGCAACGGACCCGGCAGCTGCGTTCGGCTGTCGTGGCCGATCGACGAAGGTCGCGGCAGATCGCCGGCCTCGAGGAGGTCGGCCGATTACTCGCATCCGGCGGTCCGACCGCCGAGCTGCTTGACCAGACGCTCGGCGTGCTCGTCGACCGATTCGGATACGCAAACGTGGCGATCTACCTTGCGGATGGTGCGGTCGTGCGGCTCGGTGCGCAGTGTGGCTATGAAACTCCCATCCCCGAGTTCGACGGCAGCGCGGGCGTGGTTGGCCGTGTGATGCGCACTCGAGAGCTGGCGTTCGTCGGAAATGTGGCCGTCGACACCGACTACGTGACCGTCGATGCGGCGGTTGTCAGCGAGATCTGCGCACCGCTGATGGTCGACCGCCAGTTCCTGGGAATCCTCAACGTTGAGGCGCGGCGACCATTGGACTGGACCGATCGGGACCTCGTGGCCACGCTCGCCGGGCGTATCGGCGTGGCGGTTGCGCTCGGCCGCGACCGCCAGGCGCTGGCAGAACGCGCAGGACTCTTTGCGAAGCTGCACGATTTCTCGGAGAGTGTGAACAGCAGCCTCGCCGTGGATCGGCTCGCGGAGACATTGAGCACCAGCGTCGCCGATGTCGTGCATTGCGACATGGTTGCCGTCACCGTGCTGGATCGGCCGACCGGCCGCTATCTGCTCCGTGCCGCCACCGATGCAGATCCGGCGGTCCTCAATCGCGAAATTCGCATTGGCGAGGGCGTCGCCGGCCGTGCCGTGCGCGACCGCGCCATCGTGGTGGACGATCAGTTCGGCCCGCAGAGCTACCCGGCCGCCTATCGAATGGGCGGCGAGCACGCGCCCTGTGAGCTGGCCCTGGGTATTCCCCTCGTGCGCGAGGGGATCGCCCTCGGGGCCCTGACCATCGGTCGCTTCAGCGCCTCCGATCGGTTTCGCCCGATCGAGCTGGAGCTCATCACGCTGGTGGCGAGCCACGCAGCGCTTGCGCTGGCGAATGCGTTCCTGCACGCCGACGTCGAGGAGCTGGCGATCCGTGACCCATTGACAGGTCTGTATAACCGTCGGTACTTCGATGAGGCATTCGAGCGCGTCCTTGCTGGATGGCTGCGCCTGGATGCCGAGCATCGGCGCCCTGTTTCGGCCGTAATCTTCGACGTCGATCATTTCGGGCAGTTCAACAAGCTGCACGGCCACCAGGTTGGCGACCAGGTGCTGCGCGAAATCGGCCAGGTGCTGCGCTCTCGATTCCGGCGCAGCGACATCGTGGCGCGTTTCGGCGGCGAGGAGTTCGTCGCGGTGCTCGACGGATCGACCCTCCAGGACGCGGTCCGGATCGCCGAAGAGGTGCGCATGGCGGTTTCCAAGCGGGTCGTGGTCACCGATGGGAGTACCCCGCTCACCGTCAGCATCTCCGCAGGGTGCGCATCGCTCGATCCCTTCGACGCCAGCCGCGAGCAGTTACTGCGCAGCGCGGACGTAGGGCTGTTCATGGCCAAACGCGCCGGCCGCGACCGCGTGGTGGCCGCCTAACCGCGACCGACTCAGGCGGGTTCGACTGGACAACCGCTGCCGACGTGTTTGGCTGGACCGTTTCCAGGCTTGCTCCGGGCAGACCGCCAGGCCCATGCCCATGCCGCCGGCCCGCTCCAGATTCAGCGCAGCAATCTCCGGGCCAATGGTCAAGGGGCTAGCCGCTCAGCGAGGAAGCGGATGGCCATGGGGTAGCGCCACTCGATATTGGCATGCGTGCCGTCGAACAGCTCGAAATGGACCTGTTCGCTGACGCCGAGCTTCGTCAGCTCGTCGCGGAATGCCTCGGCGCCGAGGTCGAGGTAGAAGTCGTCGGAACGTCCGGCATCGATCCAGATGGCGCGCATGGCGCGGAGGTCGTCCGCGTGCTGCGGCGCCATGCGCACCGGATCCCAGGCGAGCCATCGGTCCCAGATCTCGGGAATCATGCGTCCCGTCGCGAGGTCGAACGGAAGCCGGACGGTACCGTCCGCATCGGCCGAGTAGCAGGCGGCCATGCAGTACACGTTCAGCAGCGAGCCATCGGACTTCTTTGGTTGTCCGGGGCGCGAGCGAAAATCGGCCCAGAACGCGTCGAGGCTGCCGTCGTACTGGTCGCGCACGGCGCGAGCCGCTTCGCGCATGTCGGGCTGGTAGCTGACCTCGAACAGCGCGTCGCCCGCATGCGTCGCGAGCCCGCCGAACAGGTCGGGACGAAGCATGGGCGTCACCATCGCGCCGTAGCCCCCGCTCGATTTGCCCGCGATGCCGCGATGCTCGCGCTTGGGCGCCGTCTGGTAGTGCGCGTCGATGAAGGGCACGACCTCATCGCACAGGTAGGTGTGGTAGCGGCCGGTCGCTGGCGAGTCCAGGAATTGGCTGCCGCCGAGACTGGTCCAGCAGTCCACGTACACCACGATGGCACGGGGGGCGTCGTCTGCCGCGAACATCGTGTCGGTCAGCTCCAGCGGGTTCGGCGCGAACGCCTTGCGGTTGCGCCACATGTCGAGCTGACCGGTCAGTCCCTGGATGACGTAGATGCTCGGATAGGTTCGGTCGGCGTCCGCGTCGTAGTCGGGCGGGGTGTAGACATACAGCGGGCGCCGATGCGGGTCGCCGAGCGGATTGGCGGTGAGCGCCTGGCTGTCGATGACGTGCTCGTCGATCCGGCCGGCGAATTCGTGGCTCCACGGCTGCATCGCAGCAAGATAGCAGCGGCGCGTCCGTCTGGCCGTCCTTCGGCGTTCAGCGGAGCGCCAGGCCTCAGCCGGTCTCGCCCGAGATTTCGAAGTGCTGGAGCCGCCGAACCGCCAAAATCGTGGCGCCGATCAGCAGAATCCCGCCGACCACCACGGCCGTGGTCAGGTCCAGCTGTGCGTTGAGCACGCTGCGCGGCGCATCGCTGAGCGCGTCGGCGAAGGCGAGCGTCTGCTGCCGCACGCTGAGCGTTCGCGTCCCGGCGAAGAGCCCAGCGAGCAGTGCTTCCCAGACCAGCACGTAGAGCAGGCCGAAGATCAGAGCGCGACTGGTGACGAGGCTGAACGCCAGGAACATGGCGCAGTAGATCGCCGAGCCGATGACCGCCGCCAGCGCGAAGGCCGGGACCAGACCGTCGGCAAGCCCACGCGCCGCGATGAGGCCGGCGAGGAAGATCGGCACGCTCGTGAGCAGGACCGCGCCGACGATCGCGATCGCGAGCTTGGTGAGCACGATCGTGCGTCGCGACACGGGCTTGGCCAGCAGGTAGACGACCGTGCCGTCCTCGATCTCGGCGCCCAGTGTGGCCGTGCCCATCAGCAGCGCGACGAGCGGCATCAGGACCGCAAGCCCGAAGTTCTGCAGCAGCCGGCTCGTGAAGATGCGCGCCCGTGCATCGGCCACCTGCCCGCCGCCGGTGGTGTTCAGCAGGTAGATGAAGGCGACCAGCACCATCAGCCCGCCGAGGAGCAGGAGCAGCAGCACGCGGCGTCGACCGAGAAGTTGCCGCAGGGTAAGGCGCGCGACGACCGCGTTCATCGGCGCACCAGGTAGCTGAATACCGATTCGAGCGACTCGTCGGTCGGCAGCAGCTCGTGCAATGACACGCCGGCAAGTCGCGCGAGGCCGCTCACCATGCGGCTGAACGCTCCGAAGTCGTTGCTGCGCACGGTGAGCAGCCCGTCGTCGAGCGAGACGCCGGCAATCGTCGGCTGGCCGACCAGCACGGCTGCCAGCGCCCGGTCGTTCGAGGAGCGCACCGTGAAGGTATGCGGCCGATCAGTCATCAGGCGTCGAATCTCGCGGAAGTCGCCGGAGGCTGCCAGCCGTCCAGCCACGATCACCAGCACCTGCTCGGCGAGGCGACCGACCTCTTCGAGGATGTGCGAGCTGAACAGGATGGTGCGTCCCTCGGAGCCCATGCGCCGCAGCAGCTCCATCATGTGCAGCCGCTGGCGCGGATCCATGCCGTTGAACGGCTCGTCGAGTAGCAGGATCGGCGGGTCGTGGACCAGCGCGGCCGCCACCCTGGCACGCTGTTGCATCCCTTTCGAGTAGGTGCCGATGGGCCGGTCCTGCGCCGATTCCATCTCCACCAGACCGATGGCGCGCGCGGCCGCGGCCTCCGGCTCGGGCAGCTTCTGCAGGCGCGCGCTGGCGATCACGAACTCACGCCCGCTCAGGAAGGTGTAGGCCGACTCGCGCTCCGGTACGAGGCCGATGCGCCGATAGATGTCGGGGTTCGCCCATGTTGCGGTGCCCTCGATCGCCACGCTGCCGGTCGACGGCCGCAGGAAGCCCGAGAGCATGTGCAGCAGCGTCGACTTGCCGGCGCCGTTGGGGCCGAGCAGCCCGGTGACGCCGCCGCTCAAGGTGAAGCTGACGTCGTTTATGGCCACCACGTTGCCGTACCACCGCGCCACGTGCTCGACGGAAATCGCCGCGGGCCGGCTTTCGGCGGTCATGCCTGCACCCGGCGGTAGCGCTGCACGATCACCGCGATGCCCACGGCCAGGATCGCAACGAGGGCGCCGACATAGGCGATGCCCGGCAGACCCGGGGTGAGGCTCGGGGGGTTGCGCGCTGCGCCGAACGAGAAGCCCGGGCCGCCGAAGATCGTGTAGGTCACGCCGATCAGCACCTGGTCGATGTCGATCAGCTGGGCGTATCGGCTGATGTCGCCGGCATCCATTGACGTCAGGATCTGGGCCACGATGGCGGTCACCAGGAAGAAGGCGATGATCCCGCCGGTGGCGAACGATCGTCGCGGCGTGAACACGGCGATGGCCAGACCTATGATCGCCAGGGCCACCGAGTAGATCAGCGAGGTGAGGAGGATCTGTCCCAGCTTGGGAGCCTCGTTGCCGAGCGCCGTCAGCACATCGGTCGTGCTGAGCACCTTGCCGGCGAACAGGACCAGCTGGGGAACGAGCGTCAGCACCAGGAGCGCGGCGGTGAGTGCCGCCAGCTTGGCCACGGCGTAGTCGATGCGCTGGATGGCGTGGCTGAAGTACAGGGACAGGACGTGGTTGCGCTGGTCGCCGCCCACCAGCTCGGGCGCCTGTGCCGCCACGAAGATGCTGAGCGTGATGGCGATCTGGGGCAGGTAGTTGTCGTAGGTGAACGGCTGCACCGCGTCGCCGACCAACGCGGTAATGCCGACGGCCACCGCGGCGGGCAGCAGCGCCAGGACGGTGACGCCCCACGGCACGATCTTCGACTTGCCGCTGCGCCCCAGGCCGAAAGCGGAGCGCCAGCTCGACCAGAAGAGGGCGGCGATGGCGGCGCGGCGCCCCAGTCGCTGACCGTCGTAGCCCTGGTAGCCGAGGTCGTAGATGGCGCCGCTGCGGCCGGCGGGCCGGGCGTCAGGCAGCGTCATGCGCGGATTCCTCCTCCGCGTCGCCCGCGCGCGCGCCGACGCGCTCGCTGAACAGGTCCTCGAGCCGATGCCGCCGCTGCTCCAGCCGCAGCAGCCCCAGCCCCAGCTCGTCGACCGTGTCGCGCACGATGTCGTAGGGATCGGCATTCGGCAGGTCGACCAGGACGCTGCTGCCGTCCAGGGTGGCGGTCAGGCCGTGGTCGGCCAGGCGCCGCACCAGCGTCTCCGCGCCCTCCTCGACGTCGACCGCCAGCGTCCCGGTCTGCTCGGTGAAGCTGGCGATGGGCGCGGCGCGCAGCAGCTTGCCGCCGTCGATCGCCAGCAGGAAGTTGCAGACCCGCTCGATCTCGCCGAGCAGGTGGCTGGCCACGATGGTCGCGATGCCGAACTCCGTGCCGGTCCGCTTCACGAGGTCGAGCATCTCGTTACGCCCGGCGGGATCTAGGCCGTTGGTCGGCTCGTCGAGGAGCAGCAGCTTGGGGTCGTGCACCAGCGCCTGCGCCAGCTTGACGCGTTGCTTCATGCCGGTCGAGTAGCCGCCCATTGCGCGGTAACGCTCCTCGTACAGCCCGACATGTCGCAGCACTTCCGCCGTGCGTTCGCGCGACGCATCGGCCGGCAGTCCGGCCATGCGGCCCATGTGGGTCACGAAGTCGGTCGCCGACAGGTCCGGCGGCAGGCAATCGTGCTCTGGCAGGTAACCCACAAACTGGCGAATTTGGGTGCCCTGCGTGGTGACGTCCATATCCATCACGCTGACACTGCCGCTGGTCGGCTTGATGAGCCCCAGCAGGATCTTCAGCAAGGTGCTCTTGCCTGCGCCGTTGGCGCCCACCAGACCGATGATTCCCGGTTCGACGTCCAGCGTCAGTCCGTCGAGGGCAGTCACGCCCCCGGAATATCGCTTCGTCAGGGCTCGGGCTGCGATGAGCGGCATCGCGGGCAGTGTAGCCGAGCGGACCGCCGCCCCGATCTCGTCCCATCCGCCATTGCGAATGGGCTGCCGCTCTACACCTGCAACCCGGGCGACTTCGTGGGAATCGATGAGCTGAGGGTGGTCGCGGTTCGCCATCCCGACGGTACATGACTACATGTGCGGGACGTGGTCCGGCTTGAAGACGCGCTCCGGGTCATCGGCGAATTCGAGCAGGCATCCGCGACCGCAGAAGAAGTGGCTGCGTCCCTGATACTCCGCGGTGAGCCCCTCAGCGCGGGCGGCGTCGGGGTTGATCGCCATGCCACACACGGGATCGGTCTCGTGGTCCATGAGCTGGTCGAGATCGGTCATCGGTCGAAAACCTCTTGGTCAGGCGGGATTGAAGGCGCGCAACCGCAGCGAATTGCTCACCACGCTGACGCTCGACAGCGCCATGGCAGCGGCCGCCAGCGCCGGATTCAGCAGCAGCGCGAAGATGGGGAACAGCGCGCCCGCGGCCACCGGGATCAGCACCACGTTGTAGCCGAACGCCCAGCCCAGGTTCTGGCGGATGGTTCGCATGGTGGCTCGCGATAGACCGATGCTGTTCGGCACGCTGCGCAGGTCTTCGCCCAGGATCGTGATGTCAGATGCCTCGAGCGCTACGTCGGCGCCCGTTCCGATGGCGATGCCGAGATCGGCCTGCGCCAGCGCCGGCGCGTCATTGATGCCGTCACCGACCATGGCCACCACTGCGCCGTTCGCCTGGAGCTCCGCGATCTTGGCCGACTTCTGGCCGGGCAGCACCTCGGCGAGAATTCTGTCTGCTCCGATCCCGGCCCGGGCGCCGATCTCATGCGCCGTTGCCGCGCGATCGCCGCTGATCAGCCACACATCGAGGCCGCGATCGCGGAGACGGCGGACCGCCTCGGCGGCCTCGGGACGGATCGTGTCCGCCACGGTGATGACGCCCGCCAGCCGGCCGTCGAGCGCAACGAAGATCGGAGAGTGGGCAGGGTCGGTTGGCGGTGCGTCGACGTCGACGCCGCTTTCGTCGAGCAGTTTCTCGGTTCCGATCAGGACCTTCCGACCGTCGACTGTGGCGCGCACGCCGCGTCCGGCGATCGCCTCGAAGGTCGATGCGTCTGGCAGTGCCAGGCCAGCCGCCTCGGCATGTCGGACGATGGCTTCGGCGATGGGATGCTCGCTGCCGCGCTCGGCGGCGGCCGCAAGGCTCAGCAGCTCCCGCTCGTCGATACTCTCTGGAATGACGTTGATGACACTGAGCACGCCGCGCGTCAGCGTGCCGGTCTTGTCGAGCACGACCGTCGTGACGCGCTGTGCCTGCTCGAGCGCGGCACCGTTGCGCACCAGGATGCCGTGCTCGGCGCCCTTGCCGGTGCCGACCATGATTGCCGTCGGCGTGGCGAGGCCCATCGCGCACGGGCAGGCGATGATCAGCACCGTGATCGCACTCGACAGGGCGAGCGGCAGGCGCGGCTCCGGCCCGAGCAGCATCCATAGCGCGAAGGTGAGCAGCGCCACTCCCACGACGGCGGGCACGAACCAGCCGGTGACCCGATCGGCGACGCGCTGGATGGGCGCCTTCGACCCCTGGGCCTGCTCGACCATCGCGACGATCTGCGACAGCGCGGTCTCCGCCCCGACCTTCTCGGCACGCATCACGAAGGATCCGCTGGTGTTGAGCGTCGCGCCGATGACCCGATCGCCCATGCTCTTTTCGACGGGGAGTGATTCGCCGGTGAGCATCGACTCGTCGAGGGCGGAGGCGCCATCGGTCAGGATGCCGTCGACCGGAACCTTGTCGCCCGGCCGCACGCGTAGTAGGTCGTCGACGCGCACCTGGTCGACCGGGAGGTCCATCTCGACCCCGTTGCGAATCATCCGAGCCGTCCGCGGTTGAAGCTCCAGCAGTGCCTTGACCGCGCCCGCGGCCTGTCCCTTGGCGCGTGCCTCGAGCCATCGGCCGAAGAGGATCAGGCCGACGATGAGCGCAGCGCTGTCGAAGTAGGTCTCCATGCCGAGCCCGGCAGACCTGACCGCCTCCGGAAAGAGCGTCACGAACAGCGAGTAGCCGTACGCCGCCAGCGTGCCCATGGCGACCAGCGTGTTCATGTTGAGGTCGAGATGGGGGAGGCCGCGCGCGGCCGCGACCAGGAACCGCCGACCGAAGATGAACTGGACGATGGTGGCCGGCACGAGGAACCAGACGTTGACGCGTTCCATCGACCACGGCACGCCGCCCGGCCAGAGCATGACGACCATCATCGCCAGGCCGATGCCGGCCGCGGCCAGCGCCTGGACCAACAGGCTGCGCTGCTCATCGTCGTGCTCGGTCGCGGCCTCGCTCGTGCCGGCGTCGGCCCGGACGTCGTAGCCGGCCGCCTGGATGGTCTGCACGATGCCCGTTCGATCGATCTTTGTCGGATCGAACTGCACCGTGGCGCGCTCGGTGGCGAGGTTGACGGTCGCGGTCGTCACGCCATCGGCCTTGTTCAGGAAGCGCTCGATCCGGTTCACGCACGACGCGCAGGTCATGCCGGTCACCGGCAGGCTGAGCTCGGGCTGATTGGTGGTGCTCATACTACCGGGGAGTATACCGCGTCGGGCCAAATGGTTGGCCTTGCAGCATTTGGCCGTATCTGCCACCGGGACATCGAGATTCGGCCCCCGATGGCCGTTTTTGCACCGGCTGATTGCTGTCGGCCAACGAGCCGGCTCGATTGGGCCGATTTGCGTCCCTGCTGGCCGTTACGACCAAATGCTGCAAGTCGGCCCGACGCCGACGGTAGGCTACGTGCTCATGCGTGCGCTGATCCTGACCAACGAGTTTCCGCCGAACGTCTACGGCGGCGCCGGCGTGCACGTCGGCGAGCTGACGCGCGCACTGCGCAGGCTGATCGAGGTCGAGGTGCGAACGTTCGGCGCGCAGGACGAGCAGGCCGACGGCTGGCGCATCCGCGGCTTTCCGGCCGCCCACGACCTGCCATCGACCGATGAACGATTGAAGCCGATGTTCGCGGCGCTCAGCCGGGACATCGGCATGGCGGCGCAGCCGGTCGAGGCCGATGTCGTCCACGCGCACACCTGGTACGCCCATTTCGCCGGCATCATGACCAAGCTGGCGTACGGCATTCCGTTGGTCATAACGGTCCATTCGCTCGAGCCGCTGCGGCCCTGGAAGCGGGAGCAGCTGGGCGGCGGCTACGACGTCTCGGCATGGATCGAGCGGTCGGCGCTCGAGATGGCGGACGCGGTGATCGCGGTCAGCAGCGAGACGCGCGCCGACATCCTGCGGCTGTTCAAGGTGGCGCCCGAAAAGGTGAGCGTCATTCACAACGGGATCGACGCGGGGTTCTATCACCCCGTGGCGACGAGGGACGCGCTCGAGCACTACAACATCGAGCCCTCGCAGCCGTACGTGCTGTTCGTCGGTCGCATCACTCGCCAGAAGGGGATCGTGCACCTGGTGCGCGCCATCCAACACCTGGATCCGGGCATCGGCGTGGTGCTGTGCGCCGGGCAGCCGGACACGCCGGAGATCGCGCGGGAGATGGAAGACGGGGTGGCCGAGGCGCGGCGGCATCGGTCGAATGTTGTCTGGATTCCGGAGATGGTCAGCCGCGAAGCGGTGCGGCAGCTGTACAGTCATGCGGCGCTGTTCTGCTGCCCATCGGTCTATGAGCCGTTCGGGATCATCAACCTGGAGGCGATGGCCTGCCAGGCAGCGGTGGTCGCCAGCGCGGTTGGCGGTATTCCCGAGGTGGTGGCTGACCGCGAGACCGGCGTCTTGGTGCCGGTCGCCCCTGACACAGACCGGTTCGAGCATGACCTGGCCGATGCGATCAACGCTCTCATGGCCCAGCCCGAGCTTCGCGCCCGCATGGGCAAGGCCGGCCGGCGTCGGGCGGTCGAAGAATTCGGCTGGGACGCGATCGCTGAGCAGACGGTCGCTCTGTACGAGGCGCTCGTCAGTCGAGAATGACGGTGGGGCCGCGACGGAGACGGCCGAGCACGCCGGCGATCCCCAGCCCGCCGAGCAGGAAGACGAAGCCGGCCGCCGGGAAGACGCCTTCGACGCCAGTCGTGGAAACGATGATCGCGCCCAGGCTTGGACCGATGATCCCGGCCACGTAGAGCGGCAGCAGCACCAGGTTGAGCGTGGCCGAGCGACCCTCGGGTGCCGCCTCGGTGGCGATCAGGCTGAACATCATGGCCTGCACCGCTGCCTGGAACGCGGCGTAGATCGCCGCGAATAGCGCGAGCACCGGGACGACACTCGCCAGCGGCATGAGCGCGACCGCCACGCCGCCGCCGATCAATGCCGCCGCGAGGACCGGGCGGAAGCCGATTCGATCGCCGATCGGCCCCGAGATGGGTGACACCAGCGCGCCGACCAGCGCCGCGGTCCCGGTCACCAGGCCGATGGCGCTGGCCAGGCCCGGTCCGCTGCCCTGGACTCCCGCGACCAGCAGCGGGAGAAAGGGTCGATACATCTGGTTGGCCAGCATCGAGACGCCGAAGACGATGAAGAGGCGGCGAATGGCGGCGTCGCGCAGGACGCCCACCAGGGCGCGCTTCGCCAAGGCGGTCACTCGTCCGACCGGCACCACCTGTGGCCGGACCTCGCGTGTACCGATCAGCAGGACGCCCACGATCGCCATCGAGAGCGCCGCTGAAAGCCAGAAGACCGATGTCAGCGGCAGATGCAATGCGTCGACCATGACCCCGCCGATCACCGGTCCCACCGCGAAACCGATGGGCCCCATCGCCCCGAAGATGGCCGTGGCTGTCCCGAGCCGGTGGTGCGGCGTCACGTCGCGCAGGGCGGCGAGCATCACGCCCGTATTCCCCAGCTGTAGGCCCACGAGCAGCAGCACGGCGGCGAGCTGCCAGGGCACCTGGGCAGCCGCGACCCCAACGAAGACGACCGCCTCGACGACGGCGCTGCGCACGATGACCGCGCGGCGGCTGTACTTGTCCGCCCAGACGCCCCAGAACGGCACGAGCAGGATGCCGAAAACGAAGATCAGAGAGCTGAAGATGCCCGTGAACGCGGGAATATCGGCCTGGGGAAGGCCGACCTCACCGAGCCGCAGTGGCAGGAAGGCGAAGATCTGGCTGACCCCCAGCGCCTCGATGGTCGAGGTGATGCCGTAGGCGACGAGCAACGAGCGCCAGCCCTGTGGAGATTTCACGGCGGGAGTCTATCGGCTCAGGGGGACTCGGCCTATTCGCTGCAGCATTTGGGGCGATCAGCCATCGGGCCAGCGATATCGGCCCGATGGCCGTTGCCGCAGGCGTCCAGGCTCCTGCGTCATGAGGTTGCATCGGTCGAGCGGTCGAACACCTCGCCGGGCTGCCAGGGAGTGCCGAGTGCCGGAAGAAGCCATCGGTCGAGCCCGATCCAACCGGCGTTGCGCCAGGCAAGCACGACGAGCGTGCCGAGGATGATCAGGATCGGATTGCTGCTGACGGTGCCGGCGAGCAGGTAGTTGGCATTCATCACGATCCCGAAGAAGGCCGCGTTTCGATCGTCTCCTGTTCTCATTTCTTTCTATTCTCGCGGGCATGGTCTCCGCGCACATGGTCGCAATGGGCCTAACAACGGGAACCATGGCTCGCTCGTGGTAGGCCATCTGGCCCTGCTGCTGCCCTCTGGCCGCCGTCACCATTCGGTGCATGCAGGCCGATTCCATCCACAACGCATCCCGGAGCGAGCGGGCGAGGACAGGCATGTCCCACCTCGTCGTCGTTCAGGAGGTCGACCTCTCGGCCGATCGCTTTCGCCTGGCGCTCGGCAACCGCGACCTGGGGTGGCTCGGGCCAGCGCTCGAGGAGGCCGACGCGCCGATCGGCATGGAGCGGCATCTGACCGACTTGGGTCTGCAGATCGGCGATCGTTCCGGCGGCATGTTCCGGAAGGCGGCGTTCGTCGATCTTGGTCCCGGCCGCAGGGTCGGCGGCGGCTACGAAATGGAGATCGGCTGGCGCGCCGCGACGCTCGCGCCGCTCTTCCCGGTCTTTTCGGGCCGCTTGGCCATCGCCGACGGAGAGCTGCGGCTCGAAGGCTGGTACGCGCCGCCCGGCGGATTCGTCGGTCGGTTCGCCGACAACGTGCTGCTCCAGATCGCCGCGCGTGCAACCGCTCGGTGGCTGCTTGGCGCGCTCGCCGACGCCGTTCGCTGCCTGGAAGAGGAGAAGCGCTAGCTGCGATCGAGGCCGTGCTTGGCCATGAACGCTGCAGCCTGGGCGCGTCGCTGGAGGTCGAGCTTCGACAGGATGCTGCTGACGTAGTTCTTGACCGTCTTGTCGGAGAGGAACACCTCGGCGGCGATCTCCTTGTTGGTCTTGCCCTCCGCCACCAGCAGCAGGATCTTGCGCTCCTGAGCGGTAAGGTCGGCAAGCTCGTCGTGGTCGTCGCCGGACGCCGCGCGCCGAACGCGTTCGAGCACCCTCTCGGTGACCGCCGGGTCGAGAAGTGAGTCGCCACCGCCGACTGCCTCGAGCGCGGCGACCAGGTCACGGCCACGGACCTGCTTCAGCAGATAGCCGCTGGCCCCGGCGATGATCGCCGACAGCACCGCCTCCTCATCGGGGTAGCTGGTCAGCATCAGCACCCGCGTCTGCGGCATCTCGGCGCGGATCTCGCGGCACGCTTCGATCCCGGAGCCGTCGGGCAGTCGCACGTCCATCACGATCAGGTCGGGTTGGTGCCGGCGCGCGGCGGCGATCGCCTCGGCCACCGTGCCAGCCTGCGCCACCACGCTGAACTCGGGGCGCCGCTCGAGGAGCGCGACCAGGCCCTGGCGCACGATCTCGTGGTCGTCGACCACCAGCAGCCGCAGTGGATGGTGCGCGTCCGGCGTCTCTTGCGTCATTCTGAATCCGCTCCTGGGTCCGAGCCATGCGGGATCTCGACGATGATACGGGTGCCGGCTCCCGCGCGGCTTTCGATCTGAAGCGTCCCCCCCAGGCGCGCGGTGCGATCGGTGACGTTGCGCAGGCCGTCGTGCGTGCCGACCAGCGGTGCGTGGGGGTCGAAGCCACGGCCGTCATCGGCAATCTCCAGGTGGAGCGCTTCCGCGTCCGGGCGGATTGTGATGCTGGCGTGGTGCGCATCCGCGTGGCGAGCGACGTTGCTCAGCGTCTCGCGCACGATGCTGAGCAGCTCGGCGCTCACCGCGACCGGCAACGGCTCGGGTTCGGTGCCGTGCACATCGATCTCGACGGTCGAGTTCAGGCGCACCTCGTTGGCGAGCGTCTCGAGCGCAACGAGCAGCCCGCCCTCCTCGAGCAGGACCGGCCGCAGCCCGAAGATGAAGCTGCGGATCTCATTGATCGTGGCGTGCAGTGCGTCGATGGCGCGATCGACCCGTTCGCGCGCCTCGGCAGGCGCCTCGTCGACCAGCTCCGGGACGTCCTCGAGCGAAAGGGTCACGCCGTAGATGCGCTGGATGATCGAGTCGTGCAGATCGCGGCTGATGCGCTCCCGCTCGCTGACGATGCCCAGCCGTCGCACCCTGTCGTGCAGCCGGGCGTTCTCCATGGCGATGCCGGCATGCAGCGCAAAGCGCTCGACCAGCCGCTGGTCGTCCTCGCTGAACTCCGGCGCTCCGCGCTTGTTGGTCAGGTACAGGCGGCCGATGGAGCGGCCCTTGACCGTGATCGGCACGCCGAGGAACGAGTGCATCGGCGGGTGCTGGGGCGGAAAGCCATAGCGATGCGGATCCGTGTTGATGTCCGGGATCCGAAACGCGCGGTTCTCGCGGATGATCAGTCCGAGCAGTCCGCGGCCGACCGGCAGTGAGCCGATCCGTTTTCGCACCTTGGCGCTCATGCCGCTGGTGATGAACTCCTCGATCACGCCCTGCTCGTCGACGATGCCCAGCGCGGCGTATTCGGCACCGGCCAGCTCGCGGACGCGATCGACGATTTCCTGCAGCACGCGGTCGAGCGCGAGCACGCCGGCCACTCCACGGACGGCGATGTCGAGGGCGGCCAGGTTCGCCTCGGCCAGATCCGCTCGGGCCTTGCCATGCTCTCCCGCCAGCGCGAGACCGATGGCCTGCGCCGCCAGCCGTGCGCCGTCGGCATCGGCCGGGTCGAGGCGCAGGTGGCCCAGGCTGACCCCCGTTTCGATTGCGCCGATCGCGACCCCATCGCGCGCCGATTCGCCCGCCAGCGTCCCGCACGAGATGTCAACCCCGGCGAGAGGTGCCGCCTCCACGCTGAGTGCGGCGCCGCGCAGTCCGAGGGGTCGCACCAGGCCGTCAAGCGCATCGGTCAGCTGTGTGCGTTGAGCCTCGCCCCGGCCGCGCTGCCAGGCCGCCAGGGCGTCGAGCAGCAGCGACAAGGGCAGAACGACGCGCTCAGGCATGCAGCAAGCCTACCTGCACGTCCCACGCAAGGGGACATCGGTCGTGCGAGCGGGGGCCGAATGGCACATCCGCAACCCTGTATCGTTCTGGCCAAATGGAAATGTCGAAAAAGGGACTGCCACGTATGGCTCGCAAGCCAGTAGGGAACCGATGACCAGGGCAATCATCTTCATCGCCGCATTCGTCAGCATGTCGTTGCTGACCTTGATCTACGCACAGGTGTCGGATCAGCCGACTCGTGCCGAAGCGCCGGCCGCATCGCTGGGCGTCGTGGAAGTTCACGCCATTGACCTGGCGTTCCAGCCGACGATGGTCGAGGTGCCAGAGGCCGGGCGCTACACGGTGAAGTTCACCAACGACGGCAAGATGCCGCACGACATCACCTTCGCTGATGGAGCATCCGGGGTCGCCGCGCCGGGCAAGACCGTGACCGTGGAAGTCGACGTGCCGGCAGCCGGGATCGGCTTCATCTGCTCCGTTCCGGGTCACGCCGCCGCAGGCATGAAGAGCACGATCACGGTCGCCGGCGCAGCCGCCGCGGGTACTGCCGCCTCTCCAGCCGCGGGCACCGGGGACCATGGTGGGTCGGCACCGACGCTGGACGTCGCGAAGGACCCGAAGGCGCCGAAGTACGAGCCGCGCGACGCCACCGCGCCGAAGGCCCTGCCCGGCAAGGTGCATGACATCGACCTCGTCGCCGAGGAGAAGCTGATGACCGTCGCCGATGGCTACGTGCAGAAGGTGTGGACCTTCAACGGGAGCGTCCCCGGTCCGGTGCTGCGCGTCAAGGTCGGAGACACGGTGCGCATCCATCTCAAGAATCCGGCGACAAGCCAGATGACGCACTCGATTGACTTCCATGCCAGCATGGTTGCCTGGAACGACGAGATGACCGATATCGCTCCCGGCGAGGAGAAGCTCTACGAGTTCACCGCCGAGCACGCAGGCGTGTGGATGTACCACTGTGGCACCAACCCGACCCTGCAGCACATCGCCAACGGCATGTACGGCATGATCATCGTCGAGCCAACAGCCGGCCTGCCCAAGGTTGACGCCGAGTATGCCATCGTGCAGAGCGAGTGGTATCTCGGCCCGCAGGGCCAGCCGGCCAGCCTCGAGAAGGCCTCCGCCGCCGCTCCGGCTCCAGACTTCGTGGTCTTCAACGGCATCGCCAACCAGTACAAGGACAACCCGATCAAGGTCGCGACCGGTGCGCGGGTGCGCGTCTTCGTGCTGGACGCCGGTCCGGACGTGGACAGCTCCTTCCATATTGTCGGCACGATCTTCGACGACGTGATCAAGGAGGGCATCCACCTCAAGCGCGGCAACGACGGCAACTGGGGCTCGCAGGCGGTCGACCTCTCCCCGGCCCAGGGCGGGATCGTCGAGTTCACCACAGCGGAGGACGGCCTCTACCCGATGGTGACGCACGCCTTCAACATGGTGGGCCGCGGCGCACTCGGCCTGGTCCAGGCGGGTGATGGCGATCCGCTCAACTGACCCGATGGACCTGGTCATCGGTCCGATGCCGGAGCGGCGTGATGCAGCTCCGGCATCTCGACGTCTCACCGAACGCACCATCCTGCAGCTGGGCGTTGCCCTGGCGGCAAGCTTCGTGGTCCTTTCCCTCGTTGGCGGCCTGATGCCGTTCGGACCGCTTCATGGCTGGACCGCGATCCACCTGGCGCTGGCCGGCGCGACGACCGTCGCGATCGGCACCTTCATGCCGCACTTCGGCGTGACGCTGGCGGGGACGCGCGCGGAGCCGGCCCGCGTGCGCCTGGCGGGTGTGCTCTGCCTGGCGCTCGGCATGGCCGGCGTGGCGCTCGGCCGGCCACTGGCCGGTAATCGCGTGGCGGCCGGGAGTGGCCTGCTGGTCCTCATCGGTCTAGGGATCACCGCCTGGAACACGTATGCCCCCATGCGATCCGGGCTCGCGCGTCGACACCCGATCGTGCAGGTGACCTACGGCGTCGCGCTCACCGACATGACGGTGGGCGCGTCGCTGGCGATCCTGCTGCTGCTCGGCTGGGGGCCGGTCGCTTCGCATTGGATCGCGCTGAAGCCGGCGCACGTCTGGCTGAACGTGTTCGGCTTCGTGTCGCTGACGATCACCGGAACCTTGATTTACCTCTACCCGACGATGCTCGGGACGCGCATCCGGCCGCATCCGAGCATGGCGGTGGCGGTGTTCGGGCTGCTCATCGGACCGCCGATCGTCGCGGCGGGCGCGGCGCTGGAAGCGCAGGCGATCGCGGTGGCCGGGGCGGCGACGACGCTGGCCGGCGGGCTGGGGCTGCTCGGCTACGGCGTGGATGTGTGGCGCCGCCGCGGCCGATGGGCGAACGACCTGGCCTGGCATGCCCTGACGGCGCGCCATGGCATCGCCGGCATGGCGTGGTTCGTGGTGACGGTGGCGACGGCGCTGGTCGGGCTCGTGCGCGATGGCGTTGCGCCCCCAGCCTGGTCGGTTGGCGCCATGGCGGTGCCGCTCATCGGCGGTTGGGCGCTGCAGGAACTGGTCGGCGCGTGGGGACACCTCCTGCCGGCGGTCGGCCCGGGCGACATGGCCGCCAAGGCGCGGCAGCGCGAGGTGCTGTCGCGCTGGGGCTCTCTGCGCATCGTGGCCTGGAACCTGGGTGTGCTCCTGTTGTGGACCGGGCTGGGCCTCGGCATCGGGCCACTGATTGCCGCGGGAGCAATCCTGCTCGGCGGCGCGCTGGTCGCCGCCATCGGCCTGCTGGTCGCCGCACTGCTTGTGGGCTCATCGAACCCGGTTCGCGGCTGACACGCGCCGAGCTCTCTCAGTCGATGCGGATGGCCTCTCGTTGGATCCGCTGAACGTCGCCGACCACCCGCCGCGGCGGGTGCGGTCGCCGCGAAGCGAGGCCTTGGACGACCGCGATGGCGGACGAGGCAACGAAGAGCAGCAGCGCGAGCACGTTTAGCATGCCGCCGGCCTGCCACAGCGGCCGAGCTCCGAGCAGGTCGCCGCCGACCACCCGCAGCAGCAGCCCGGCATGCAGCAGCGCCAGGTGCGTGTAGAAGCGCGGGTGATAGGGGAGTGGCACGCGGAGCACGGACGGCACGATGACCGGCGCGTGGCCGAAGACCATCGAGATCACGAAGCCCAGGAAGAGGGTGTGCAGCATCGCGTCGTACGCGGAAGGGCTGCCCGCGCCGAACACCAGCCACGAGATCCCAGCGACGGCCAGCCAGCCGTAGCCGACGAGCAGGCACGCGGCGATGTACCGGGTGACGCCTGCCATCCGGACGGTCCGGCGCGCCAGGTCATGGCTCGCCAGCCAGGCTGCCACCGCCACCAGGCCGATGCCGGCGAGCCGCGTCCCGGTCTCGGGGCCGGCCACGCTCACGATGACGCCCGCGCAGAAGAGCGCCGCGGCGCCGATGAAGGTCAGACGGGCGCGCCGCGAGAGCCGGCCGAGGCGCGACAGCTCGAGCCGCTCCCCGGCGATGGTGAGCACCAGAAAGGCCGCCAGCCAGGGGACGATGGCGCTCACCGGGCGGCCGGTCAGCCAGAGCAGTACGGCGACGGGCCAGGCGAGCGCCCCGGCGGCCTGGACCCGGGTGTGCAGCGACGCCTCGATGCGGTCGAAGGCGACGTACATGGCGACGAAGGTGAGGCCACCGATCAGGAAGAGGAGGCCGGCGAGCAGGTGCGGCATGCCGAGCACGAGCGCCACGGCGGCCAGCCCGGCGGCCAGCGGGGCGAGGTAGGCCCAGCGCGCGCCCAGTGCGACCGCCCGCTCCAGGGCGATCATGGTGCCCAGGAAGCCGAGCGCCATCAGCAGGCCGTGGGCCGCCGCGAGGTGGGCGGTGCCGGGCGCCACTGCCAGGCCGAGCAGCGCCAGGGCCCCGGTGAGGCCGGCCAACAGCGACGCGCCACCGAGCGTGAGCAACGCTAGGCTGCGCCGGTCGATCATCGGTTCCAGCCGAGCTGTGCCTTGGCGGTATCGGTCATCTTGTCGGGGGACCAGGGCGGTTCGTGTGTCAGCTCGACGGCCACGTCGAGCACGCCGTCCAGGCCGAGCAGCGCCCAGCGGATGCCATCCGACAGGTAGGCGCCGATGGGGCAGGCCGGGGTGGTGGTCGTCATCAGCACCCGCGCCACGCCGTCGACCACCTCGGCGTCGTAGACGAGTCCCAGGTCGACGATGTTCACGCCGAGCTCCGGGTCGATCACCGTGCGCAGCTGTTCGGTGACTGCGCTCTGATTGACCGGCGTCGCGAGCAGGTCAGAGAGATCCATCGATCGCTCAGCCACCGTCTCGTGCTCCCAGGTGCGCCAGACAGAGGCTCGGTTCGACGAATGGCTCAAGGCCGATGGCCTCCAGCGGCGCGCCCAGCTCGTGCAGCGCGCCGCGCATCAGGCCCAGGTGGACCGCGCAGACCACGTCGCGGCGGTCTCGCGCCAGCGTTCCGAACGGGCAATGGCGCAGCCTGATTGTGTTGTCGGATCCGTCGGGTGCCTCGGGGGCGAAGCCTGTGTCATCGAGCAGGCTGACAAGACGAGCGACTGCATCGCCATCGGTTGGCGTCGACGGTAGGCCATCGGCGAGAGCATGGCCCCAGCGCTCCCCGGCCTTCGTAGCCGCAGTCGGCGCATCTGGGCGCCGCGCAAGCTCATTGGCCAGCACGCCGGCGAGCGCTCGATAGGCCTGGGGATCCTCCTCGCCCGCGTCGGACTGCGCGAGGTAGCGCAGCGCCGGACGGCCGCGTCCGCTCGACTGAGCCGTGTCGCGGATGACGAGCCCGACGGCGACCAGCTGATCGAGGTGCTCGCGGGCGGTATTTGGATGGAGATCGACCGCATCGGCCAGCTCGCGAACGCCCATCGGTCCAGACGCCTGAAGCAACACCGCCAACAGCCGCGAACGGCTGATGCCGGCCAGGACCCGATGTCGCACCAGCGGAGAAGTCATGCTTGCATTTTGCACGGAAGTCGGCGTAAATATCAAGTGTTCACGGAATTCCGGCAAGGAGCCCGAAGTGATGACCTTCACCGATGCGCAGGCGGCCGATGCCATGCGCACTCACCATGCCGAGCTCGAGATGGGACTGCGCAGGCGGGTCGCCGGACTCGGCGCCGCCGTCCAGGCGCGACAGCCGCACTTTGCGGAGCAGCAGGCGGTGCTCGACTTTCTCGAGGGTGAGCTGCTGCCGCATGCGATCGCGGAGGAACGGGCGCTCTACCCGGCGGGCGACACGGGCGTGACCGCATTACTGGTGCGCGCCATGCGTGACGAGCATCGCAATCTGGTCGCGCACGTCGACGCGTTCCGAGACGCCAGCGATGCGGTCCAGGCGATCGGCCTGGGCAGCGCCATCCTGGCGCTCTTCGAGTCACACCTCACCAAGGAGAACGACCTGCTGATCCCAGCGCTGGTCGCAGACGAGAACGTGTCGCTCGCCGATCTGCTCGGCGGCATGCACGAGCTGCTGGGCAGCGGACGGGACGACAACTGACCGATTCCGCCGTCGACGGGTTGGCCGGGGTGCTCATCAAGGCCCTGCGACGGCTTGGCACCGCCGGTCAGCCCGAGGCGGCCAATCGACTGGCCGCAGAGGCCTACGCAAGCGTACGGCGCGATAAGCCGCGCATCGCATCCCGCATCGACGGCGAGATGCATCACCTGGCGCGGCTCGAGGAAGCCGCGCAGGCAACAGCTGAGAGGAGCAAACCGGTGACTGACGATCTTGTTCTCGACGTGCGCAACGACCCGCCGGCCCGCCGGCACACCATGATCTTCGAGGCGTTCGACGCGCTCGACGTCGGCACGGCCTTCGTGCTGGTGAACGACCACGATCCCAAGCCGCTCTACTACCAGTTCGCCGCCGAGCAGGGTGGGACGTTCAGCTGGGACTACATCGAGCAGGGGCCGCAGGTGTGGCGCGTTCGCATCGGTCGAACGGCTGCGGCCAACGTCGTGCAGCCGGCCTGAGTGACCGACGGCCCGGTGATCGTGAGCCGTGCGGCCCTGTCGCAGGGCTGGCCTGCGCTGGTTTCATAAGGCAGCAGTAAAGGAGAGTTCACATGCTTGTCCTGACCGAGGCCGATGCAGCGCGCGACGAGGTCGACGCCACGGCTCAAACCGATGTCGTCACGCGCGACCAGATGCTCGACCGCTGGGCCTGCGGCTTCGCTGACGAGGCCGAGGCTGGCGATCACGACCGATGCGCCGACATCATCCCGGAGCTGATGATCGAGCTCATTTGACACTGCAAGTCGAGGCCGGGCGGCTGGCGTCGCTCATCCGAAGCGCGCGGGTCGGCGAGCTCTTGCCACCGGAGACCGTCGAGTTCGGCCTCGCACGCCGGCTGGACGCGACTGCCTTCGTGTTACCCGACGCAGCTGGTCTCGACGCGTATCTCGCGGGGCTGGATGTGGCGCGCGACGACCTTGCCGCGTGGGACGGTCGGGTGATTGCCCTCGAGCCGGGCGGCGAGGCGCAGCATCGCGTGGCGATCGTCGATCGCTACGGTCAGGTCTACGAGACGATCGACGCGCCGGAGGCCGACGGCTTGCCGGACGCCCGCGCGCTCGAGGAATGGTTCAAGTTCCTGGCGACCGCCTGCCCGGAGTGCGGCGTCCTCGACGATCCGCGGGAGCGCGACTGGGTGCCCTGATCTCTCCGCGAGCTAGCTGCGGCGGATCCGCGCCAGCCAGGCTTGCGCCGCTCCGCCCTCGAAGCCGGTCGCGAACGTCGACGGCTCGACCGATTCGACCTGCCAGCCATCGGCGAACGCGCCGCGGAGCTGCGCTTCGCTGATCCGATATGGGCCGCCCCAGTCCGGCTCCCGATCGGAGAAGCAGATGAGGTACAGGCGGCCGTCCGGGAGCGTGACCTGGTACAGGCTGGCGGCATGACGTTCGGCCCGACCGGTGGCCCGTGGCGTGATGACGTTCGGCACTCGCTGTGCGGCATCGGTCGTACGACAATGGACTCGCGCGGCGATCGCTCGTCGGGCGATAACACGTAACAGAGGCACGAGAGCCATGGCAGAGACACTGCGCGGCAAGGTGGCGATCGTCACCGGGGCCGCACGAGGCATCGGCGCAGCGACAGTCCGGTCGCTGACGCGCGACGGGGCTACGGTCATTGCAACGGACGTGCTGGACGACGAGGGCGAGGACCTGGCGCGCGAGATCGGCGCCGAGGGCGGCTCTGTGCAGTACGCGCATCTTGACGTGACCGATGAGGGGCAATGGCAACAGCTGGTCGACCGGACTGCCGCCGAGTTTGGGCGCGTCGACGTCCTGGTCAACAATGCGGGCATCGGCTCCATGGCCGATGTGGAGCAGGAGACGACCGAGGGCTGGGATCGGACGATCGCCATCAACCAGGAGGGCGTCTGGCTGGGAATGAAGGCCGCGATCCCGAAGATGAAGGCCGGCGACGGTGGCTCGATCGTCAACGTCAGCTCAATCTTCGGCGCGGTCGGTGGCTTTGGCGCATCGATCGCCTACCACGCCAGCAAGGGCGCGGTGCGGCTGATGACCAAGAACGCCGCGATCCGCTACGCCAAGGAGGGTGTCCGGGTCAACTCGATCCATCCCGGCTTCATCGACACGCCGCTGGTCGAGTCGCTGAAGGGCACCCCCACCGAGACGGCGATCATCGACTCGACGCCGATGGGCCGATGGGGACGCCCGGAGGAGATCGGCGACGTCATCGCCTTCATGGCGACGGATGCAGCCTCGTACATGACCGGATCGGAGATCTACGTCGACGGCGGCTGGACGGCACGGTAGCGCAGTCTCGTAGCGCATCATAGCCGTAGTGACTGGGCAAACGATTGGGCTGACCGATCCGCACGCCCGCGGACCGGCTGAGGTCGCGGCGGCGCTGGAGGTGGATCCGGCAACCGGTTTGACTCGGGCGGCCGCCGCGGCGCGTCTGGCCGTCGTCGGGCGCAACGAGCTGAAGGCTCTGCAGCGACCGTCCGTGTGGGTGGCGCTCCGCGAGGCGATGACCGAGCCGTTCGTGCTGTTGCTCGCGGCGGCCGGCATCGGTGCCGTGCTCCTCGGGGAGGTGCGCGACGGCCTGTTCGTCCTTGCCGGCCTGATTCCTATCGTCGGCGCGGGCGTCGTCACGACGTACCGCTCGGAGCGGGCGCTCGAGGCGCTCCACGCGGCGGCCGCGCCACGTGCCCACGTCCTCCGGGGCGGGCGCGATCTCGAGGTCGCGGCGGGGGAAGTGGTGCCAGGCGACGTGTTGCTGCTCAACGCCGGCGATGTGCTCCCGGCGGACGGCCGGGTCCTGGAGGCATCCGCGCTGCTCATCGACCGCAGCGTGCTGACCGGCGAATCGGTCCCGGAGTCGGCCCGCGTTGGCGCGGACTCCGCCGACTCGCCGGTCCTCGAGCGTCACTCGATGGTGTATGCCGGCACAAGCGTCGTCGAGGGACGCGGACGCGCGATGGTCGTCGCCACCGGTCCGCGGACTGAGCTGGGAAATATTGCCGGTCGCCTCGGGCGTGCTGATCGCGGCCGCTCGCCGCTGCAACGCGAGCTCGACCGGCTTGTGCGCATCCTGCTGGTCGTCGCCACGGTGCTGATCGTCATCACCGTCGGGCTCGGCTTCCTGCGCGGCCAGCCGGCCGGCGCGAATCTGCTGGCCGGCATCTCCGCGGCGATCGCGGCGATCCCCGAGGAGCCGCCCGTCCTGCTGGCTGTCATCCTGGGACTCGGCGCGTACCGGCTACTGCGACGCGGCGTCCTGGTGCGGCGCCTGTCTGCGCAGGAGACGCTTGGCGCCGTCGATCTGATCATCACCGATAAGACTGGAACGCTGACGCGCAACCGGCTCGAGCTGCTAGACGTGCTCGCGCCGGGAACCTCGCTCACACGAGAGGGTAGCGAAGAGGTCCTCCTCGACGCACTGCGCACCCAGGAGGAGGCGTGGAGCGATGTCGCCGCGCATCGCAGCTCGTTCACCCGCGCCATCGAGGCCGCCCGGGACCGGGTCGGCGCGGCTGCACCGCTCGCGCGTGAAGAGCTGCGGGGCGTCACCGGCCCTGGTGCCGGCCGGCCCTATTCACAGGCGACGCTGGTCGACGGCGCGGGAACGCGTGAGCTGGCGCTCGGCGCGCCCGAGGTTGTGCTCGGCTTCAGCGCGGACCTTGCTGCGACAGAGCGCGCGGGTTGGGAGGATCTCCTCCACGCGCAGGCCGGGCACGGCGGCCGCCTGGTGCTTCTCGCCGAACGGCGAGATGGCCACGATTGGCGCCCACGCGGGGTGCTCTGCTTCGCCGATGCGCTTCGCGACGACGTGCCCGCAGCGATGGCGATGGCCACCGGCGCGGGCATCCAGGCGGTCGTCGTGACCGGCGATCACTCGACCACAGCGGCCGCCATCGCTGCCTCGGCCGGGTTGCCCCCGGGACGCGAGATCAGTGGTCCCCAGCTCGCCATGTTGACCGATGACGAGGTTCGAGACCTGCTTCCCGAGCTGCGCATCGTGGCGCGAGCGTTGCCCGAGCAGAAGCTGCGCCTCGTTCGTCTGGCGCGCGCCGCGGATCGGACGGTGGCGGTCACCGGCGACGGCGTGAACGATGCGCCGGCGCTGAATAACGCCGACGTAGCGGTCGCGATGGGCAGCGGCACAGCCGTGGCACGAGAGGCATCCGACCTGGTGCTCGGAGACGACTCGTTCGCCACGCTGATGAACGCGCTGCGCGAGGGCCGACGCATCGTGGCCAACGTGCAGAAGGGGCTCGTGTTCATCGTTTCGACCCACGTCGCGCTGCTTGGATTCATCCTGATCGCGACGATCGCCGGGTTCGGCCAGCCGCTGCTGCCGCTCCAGATCCTGTGGCTCGAGCTGTTCATCGATCTGTCGACCTCGGTCGCCTTCGAGCGCGAGCCGGCAGAGCCCGATGCCATGACCCATCCGCCGCGGCGTCGTGGTGAACCGCTGCTGACCACCGGCATCCTGGTGCGGATCGCCGTCGCCGGCGGTTTCACGGCGTTTGCCGCGCTGGCCGTCCTCCTGGTCGGGACCGATGAGTTCGACGAGCTGCGATGGGTCGCCTACACAGCGCTGGTCATCGGCCAGGTCGTCCGTGCATACGCGAACAGGAGCCTGATCGAGCCGATTCATCGGCTGCGACCGAGCTGGCTGCTCGCGATCGCGTGCGGGATCGTGGTCCTTGTTCAGCTGTTGATCCCGGCGGTCCCCGCGCTCGCCAGCGCGTTCCGTGCGCACCCCCTCGACGCCGGCGAGTGGTTGGTGATCGCCGTGATTGCCCTGGCGCCGGCGCTGCTCGCGGAGTTGATCCGAACGCTGCGACCAGGTCGAATCTGGATCGCCTGACCCGCCATCAGACGACGGACGGGTCGTCCAGGATCGTTCGGCGCAGGTCGAGCGCGCTGACGATTCCGATCGCGCGGTCTTCGTCGTCAATGACCACCAGCCGATGGATGCGGCAGGTGGCCATCACGCTCTGAACCCGCGGCAACTGACCGCCGCTGCCACACCGTGAGATCGGCCGCCCGCTTCGACGTCTCGAGCTCACCTGCGCACGTCAACCACCAGGCTGGTCTGCCCGCGATTGCTTCGATGCCGCCGACGAACCCGACCTTCGACCAGACCTCGGCCCAGGCGGGATCGGCCGCAATGACCGTCACCGATGCCACGTTCGAAGGGGCCGGGTGCCCGGTGCGCGGATCGATGAGGTGGTGGGCCGGCAGGCCATCGGCTCCGATCCACCGCCTCACTGCGAGCGAGCTCGTTGCCACGCCGCAGTCGTGGACCTCGATGAGTGCGGCCGGATCCGGAGCATGCGGGTGCTCGATCGCGATCCGCCAGGCTGCGTCCGGTGATGGCGCCGCACCGGCGACCACGTCGCCACCCGCCACGATCAGGAAGCTGTCGACGCCGAGTCTGCGCACCGCCGCCGCCGCCCAGCGCAGCGCGAGACCCTTGCCGATGCCGCCGAGATCGACCGGAGCGCTGATCCGCGCCCGCAGGGGGTGATGCTCGAGCCAGAGCCAGCGCTCATCGGGATGCAACCGTGCCGGCGAGGGCGGGAGCGGACCGCCGGCGTGCTCCCCGGCCGTCTCGAGGGCGCCGACGATGCGGGGATCGAAGTTGCCGTGCGTCATGGCGTAGGCGCGGTGGGCGGTCGCCAGCGCACGCCCGAGGATGCGTGGGATGGGCTGCATCGAGCCAGTTCCGGCCGGCGCATTCAGCGTGCTGAGCGAGCTGGACGGGTCGAATCGGGTCAGGGCACGCTCGGTGCTGGCGAAGACCGCCGCGACGATCTCCCAAGCCTGCTCGATTCGATCCGCGGGTGCGGTCAGTCGCAGCTGCGACCCCATTGCCGTGCCGGATCGGCCGGCGAGCCGCGTCGCCACGTCAGTGCCCGGACGCACTCGTCTCGCCATGGATCGACAGGAGCTTGAGCGCCGCTTCGAAACCCTCCGGCGTGGCGCACCACCGATCCTCGACATCGAATCGGGCGTCGTAGCCCGCGCCGGCATGCAGATACACGTCGGGACGCAAGACGATTGGATCGAAGCGCTCGGGAGCGAGGAGCAAGCCGGCCTCGAGGCGGATGACCGACTGCCCGTGGAGAATCGGCTCGCCGCATCCGGCGCAGATGCGGGCGGTCGTCACCGGGGCGGATCGGTCATCCATCAGAAGGCGGGGCCCGTTACTGAAGCTGCCGGGGCCCGCACATTGGTCTTGGCGTGGGATTCACGCACGATCAGGACCGATGCGGCCGTGTGCAGCAGCACCTTCCGCGCGACGCTGCCGAGCAGCAGGCGCGAGAACGTGCCCAGTCCACGTGAGCCGAGAACGACCAGGTCGCCCGCGGCGTGCGCCGCCTCGGCGATCTGCTGCGCCGCATCCCCTCTCCTGACGACCGGATCGGCGGCGATCCCCGCCTCTCGCAGCCGGCTGGCTGCCTGCGCAGCCCGCTGCTGTCGCTCGACCGTGACCTCGGTGAGCTCCTCGGGATGGTCCTCGATCCACCCGGCGGCGAGCGCGACGGCCCAATCCGCCGAAGCCGGACGGACGGTGTCAACAACCAGTGCCTGGGCCGGCAGCCCGGTAAACAGTCGCCAAGAGCGAATCGTGTCGATGGCTCGGTCAGCGGAGGTCGAGCCGTCGGTCGCGACCACCAGCCGCTCGATACGCTCGTGCCGAGCGACGAGCACCGGGCATGGCGCGTGGTCAACCACTTCGGTCGAGACCGATCCGAGCAGCGGCATGGTCCACGGTCCCAGGCCTCGACTGCCGACCACCACCAGGTCCACTGCGAGCTCGGCGGCCGCTTCGAGAATGACCGACGCCGGGCGACCGTGCTCCAACCGCGTATCCACCGTCCTGTCGTCACCGCGCAGCTGGGCGGCCGCCTCGTCGAGCGAGCCCTGCGCGGCGGCGGCCATTTCGCCTTCGCTCTGTTCCGCCGCCGCATGGATCAGGACGGGCTCTCCGGCTCCGATGATGTCCGGACGGTCGAGCACCGATAGCACGGTCAGTCGGCTCGGCGCGGGCCATGGCAGTCCGGCGACGAGCTGCAGCGCGGCCTGCGCGCACGGCGAGCCGTCGTAGGCAAGCAAGACGCGCATCTCGAGAATCCTCCATTCGATCTCTGCATAAGAGTGTCGGCCGTGGCCGTCGACGGAGCGAGTGCCAAATGGCCCTGCATCGCGATCAGCTGGTCATCACTTTCGTGCTGCACGAAGGACCCTTGACAGCGATGCCGGCGCTGCATGGTGGTCTTTCACATGGACGCAGTGGTCATACGCGCGACGACAACATCCTCGCGCGCCGCGACCACGAGCACAGCGGGGCCACCGCCGTCGGTCACGCCCAGGACCCTGAGGCGCCGGCAGATGTCGGATCGCAGCCGCTCGGAGTGCTCGCCGATGCCTCCGGTGAAGACGACTGCGTCGACCCGATCCAATGCGGTCGCCGCCGCCGCAATCGCCGCCGCCGCGCTGCGGCAGAACATGCGCAATGCGAGCGCGGCTCGCTCGTCACCACTGGCCGCGGCGACTTCCAGGCGCTCGGCATTGGCCGTCGTTCCGGACACGCCCAGGAGTCCGGATCGGTGCTCGAGGCCGTCCGCCAGCTCTTCCTGCGGCATGCCGTCGGCGGCCAGGCGCAGCAGGATGCCCGAATCGACGGACCCGGAGCGCGTCCCCATCATCAGACCCTCGAGCGGGGTGTAGCCCATTGAGGTGGCCACGGATCGGCCCCCGGCCACCGCGGTCACCGAGCAGCCCGATCCGAGGTGCGCGACGATGATCCGGAGGTCGGCAACGGCCCGTCCCAGCTCTGCCGCAGCACGCTCCACGGCCCACGACACGGACAGGCCATGGAATCCGAAGCGGCGGATTCCCCAGCGTTCGACCCACTCCCCGGGGAGCGCATAACGCCAAGCCTCCTCGGGGAGCGACGCGTGGAAGGCGGAGTCGAAGCAGGCGACGTGCGGCAGGTCCGGCAGCAGCGCACGGACGGCGCGGATCGTCTCGACTGCAACGCGGTTGTGCAGTGGCGCCAGCGCGTCGAGCTCGGCGATCGCCTCGAGCACCGAGTCGTCGACGATGGTCGGCTCGCGGAATCGCAGCCCGCCGTGCACCACGCGGTAGCCGACCGCGGCTAGCGGCCCGTCCAAGCCTGCCTCCAGCCGCCCGATGAGCCGTTCGAGCTCGGCCTGCCGCCGGCCGCCGGCCGCCTCATCGACGCCCCACTCGATCTGCTCCCGGGCCAGCGTCTCGTCTCCCGGCTCGGATATGACGCTCGCCTTGAGCGACGAGGATCCCGGATTGAGAACGAGGACTCGGGCCCGCGTCAGCCGGGCCACTGCCAGTCACGAATCTCGGGCGCGTCCTCGCCCTTCTCGCGTGTGTAGGCCCTTGCGGCGAGGCGTCGATCCTGCATCAGCTGCCGCACGTGGCCGGCGCGATCGGCGAGGCCCGGCACCCGGTCGATGACATCCATCACCAGGTGGAACCGGTCCAGGTCGTTGAGCATGACCATGTCGAACGGCGTCGTGGTGGTTCCCTCCTCCTTGTACCCGCGGACGTGCAGGTTGGCGTGGTTCGTCCGGCGGTAGGTGAGCCGATGAATCAGCCACGGGTAGCCGTGGTAGGCAAAGATGATCGGACGGTCGGTGGTGAACAGCGCGTCGAACTCGGCCTCCGAGAGGCCGTGCGGGTGCTCGGACTCGTCTTGAAGCCGCATCAGATCGATGACGTTGACGACGCGGACCTTGAGGTCGGGCAGATGCTGGCGCAGCAGGTCAACCGCGGCGAGCGTCTCGAGGGTCGGCACGTCGCCGGCACAGGCCATCACGACATCGGGCTCGCCGTCGGCGTCATTGCTGGCCCATTCCCAGATACCGATGCCTCGCGTGCAGTGCAGGATCGCCTCGTCCATCGCCAGCCAATTCGGCGACAGCTGCTTGCCGGCCACCAAGACGTTCACATAGTTGCGGCTGCGCAGGCAGTGATCGGCGACCGACAGGAGCGTGTTCGCATCGGGCGGCAGGTAGACCCGGATGACCTCCGCCTTCTTGTTGACGACATGGTCGATGAAGCCCGGATCCTGATGCGAAAAGCCGTTGTGATCCTGCCGCCAGACGTGGCTCGAGAGCAGGTAGTTGAGCGAGGCGATCGGGCGACGCCACGGGATGTCGCGCGTGACCTTCAGCCACTTGGCGTGCTGGTTGAACATCGAGTCGATGATGTGGATGAAGGCCTCGTAGCAGTTGAACAGGCCGTGCCGTCCGGTGAGCAGGTAACCCTCCAGCCAGCCCTGACAGAGGTGTTCGGAGAGCACCTCCATGACCCGTCCATCCGGCGCGAGGTGCTCATCGGTCGGCAGGGTCTCGGCGTCCCAGGCCCGATCGGTGACCTGGAAGACGGCGTCGAGCCGGTTGGAGTTCGTCTCATCGGGCCCGAATAGGCGGAAGTTGGTGGGGTTGAGGCGGATGACGTCGCGAAGCATGCCGCCCAGGACGCGCGTCGCCTCGCTGGCGCTGGCTCCCGGACGCTCGACCTGCACCGCGTAGTCACGAAAGTCGGGCAGCTTCAGGTCGCGCAGCAGCTCGCCGCCGTTGGCGTGCGGGTTCGCACTCATCCGGCGCTCGCCTTGCGGTGGCAGCGCCGCCAGCTGCTGGCGCAGCGCGCCGGTCTTGTCGAACAGCTCTTCCGGTCGGTAGCTGCGCAGCCACTCCTCCAGGATCTTCAGGTGCGCCGGGTTGTCGCGCACGTCGGCCACCGGGACCTGGTGCGAGCGCCATGTACCCTCGACCGGCTTGCCGTCGACCTCCTGCGGACCGGTCCAACCCTTCGGCGTGCGGAGCACGATCATCGGCCAGCGCGGTCGCTCCACTGTTGCAGCACCGGAGCGAGCCGCCTGCTGGATCCCCTTGATCTCGTCGAGAACGGTATCCAGCGTCTCGGCCATCTGCTGATGGACCGATGGCGGATCGTCGCCGGCGACAATGTGCACGCTATGCCCGTAGCCCTCCAGCAACGAGCGCAGCTCTTGCTCGGAAATGCGCGCCAGGACGGTCGGGTTGGCGATCTTGTAGCCGTTGAGGTGCAGGATCGGCAGGACCGCACCGTCGCGAGCCGGGTCGACGAACTTGTTCGAATGCCAGCTGCCCGCCAGCGGGCCGGTTTCCGCTTCGCCGTCGCCGATGACGCAGGCCACCAGCAGGTCCGGGTTGTCGAAGGCGGCGCCGTAGGCGTGCGCCAACGAGTAGCCAAGCTCGCCGCCCTCGTGGATCGATCCCGGCGTCTCCGGAGCGACGTGGCTCGGGATCCCACCCGGGAAGCTGAACTGGCGGAACAGGCGACGCATGCCATCGGTATCGCGCGAGATGGATGGGTAGACCTCGCTGTAGGTCCCCTCCAGGTAGGCGTTGGCGACCAGCCCCGGTCCGCCGTGGCCCGGACCGGTGATGTAGATGACGTCGAGATCGCGTTGGCGAATGACCCGATTCAGGTGGGCGTAGACCAGGTTCAACCCGGGAACGGTGCCGAAATGGCCGAGCAGCCGCGGCTTGATGTCCTCGGCGTGCAGCGGTTCACGCAGCAGCGGGTTGTCGAGCAGGTAGATCTGCCCGACGGAGAGGTAGTTGGCGGCGCGCCAGTACGCGTCGATGCGGCGCAGCTCGTCGGCGGCCAGCGGGCCTGAGGGAGCTATGGCCTCCTGCTCGCTGGTCGGTGGCGTGGACGTCCTCATGTCGTACACCCTACTGCAGGCTCGGGCCGAGGAGCCCTAGAGGTGGTACAAGTCGCGTGCCTGCGACCGGAGCTCGTCGCGGAAGTCCGGATGGGCTATGCCGATCAGTGCCGCGGCCCGTTCACGAATGCTCCGGCCCCACAGCTCGGCCACGCCGAACTCGGTGACCACAGTGCGGACGTGCGCCCGGGTCGTCACCACGCCGGCTCCCAGCGGCAGCACGGATGCGATCCGCGACACGCGACCGCCCGACGCCGTCGAGGGCAGGGCGATGATGGCGCGACCCTCCTCCGCCAGCGCGGCTCCCCGGATGAAGTCCATCTGGCCGCCGACGCCGGAGTAGAAGCGGGTGCCGATCGAATCGGCCGAGACCTGGCCGGTCAGGTCCACCGACAGCGCGGAGTTCACCGCCGTCATGCGCCGGAATCGGCGGATCACCGCGGTGTCGTTGGTGTAGTCCACCGGTCGCATCTCGATCAGCGGGTTGTTGTCGACGAAGTCGTACAGCTCGCGACTGCCCATCAGGAAGGCCGTCACGATCTTGCCGCGATTCACCTCCTTGCACGCGCCGGTCAGCGCGCCCGAGCGAACAAGGTCGAGCACGACGTCGGTGAACAGCTCGGTGTGGACGCCGAGGTCGCGCTTGTCCCGCAGCGCGTGTGCGACCGCTGCCGGGATGGCGCCGATCCCCAGCTGAAGCGTCGCTCCGTCGGACACCAGCTCGGCGACGAACTCGCCGATGCGCCGTTCGACATCACCGAAGTCACGCTCGACGTGCTCGTAGGGCGGCTGGTCGACCTCGACGGCCAGGTCGATGCGATCGACGTGGACGAACGAGTCGCCGTGGGTGCGCGGCATTGACGGGTTCAGCTGCGCGATGACGCGTTCGGCATGCTGCGCCGCGGCCAGCGCGGCATCGACCGACGTGCCGAGCGAGCAGAAGCCGTGGGCGTCGGGTGGGCTGACGTTGACCAGCGCGACGTCGAGCGGAAGCGAGCCGCTGGCAAACAAACGCGGCACGTCGGATAGGAAGACGGGCACGTAGTCGGCCCGGCCCTCGTTCACCGCCTCGCGCGCATTGGCGCCGATGAACAGCGCCTTGTGACGGAAGTGTCCGTCCATCGCCGGCTCGAGATGCGGAGCGGGCCCCAACGTGTGGAAATGCACGACGCTGACATCGCTCAGCTCGTCGGCTCGCGCGGCGAGTGCCGCCAGCAGGGCCGATGGGGTGGCCGCGCCGCCGTGCACGAACAGCTGCTGCCCGGAGGTGATGTCGGCCACGGCTTCGGCCGCTGACACGATTCGCATGCGCCGAGTCTAGGCGCCGATACCGGCGGCGGTGGGGGCCATCGGTCCCTGGCCATCGGTCCCTTCGGCACTTTCTCCCACGGCCGATCGTCGGCGACGCTGCTCTCGATGAATGAAGTCACCGAGGCCAACGCGAGTATCGAGGTCGGCGCTCGGCGCCGCGTCTCGATCCGCCCGATCGAGCCGAGCGACGCCGCCGCGCTCTGCGGGTTCTACGCCGAGCTCTCACCGGAGAGCCGCCGGCGTCGCTTCCTGAGCATGTCACGCGGCATCACGCCCGAACAGGCGCAGGGTTTTGTCGCCGGGCAGGGGATAGTCGCGGTCCTCCATGAGGCCGGTCCGGACGACGGCGCCATCGTTGGGCATGCGTGCATGCCGCTCGTCGAGCCCGGTGTCGCCGAGGTCGCGTTCGCCGTCGTCGACCGATACCAGGGACGGGGGATCGGGCGCGCATTGCTCGCCGCGGTGATTACGTTCGCCCGTCGCCTGGGTGCGCACCGGCTGGTGGCGTCCATGTACGCGGACAACGCCGCGATCCATCGCCTGCTGCTCGGCACCGGGCTGCCGTATCGCTGGCTGCCGCCTGAGGGAGGCGTGGACGGCCTCGAGATCGACCTTCAGACGGACCCGATCGGCATTGTTCCGGGCGTGCCAAAGGGCACGTCCGAGGTGCGCCAGCGTCCCACGCAAAGGGGCCGGTCGGCACGCTCCGGTCGCCATGGGCTCGCCGTACGCTGACATCGGCCCGAATGAGCCAAGGCAATCGTCCCGGAATCCGGGCGGAGCCAAAGAAAGTTGGAGATGAAATGACTGGACTCAAGAACTCCCGGGCGTTGGGAATCCTGGCGTTCCGGCTGACCATCGGATGGGTGTTCCTGTTCGCCGGCATCGAGAAGCTCTTCCTGGGTGAGCATGCCTTCAGCGCGGCAGGCTTCCTTCAGTTCGGTACGCTCGGCACGGCCGCCGGCGCTGCCGACGGCGCGATCGTCAACCCGACCCATCAGCTGTGGGTCAATCTTGCGGGTAATCCCGCAGCCTTGGACGTGATCAACGTCCTCGTTCCCTTCGGACAGGTCGCGATTGGCGCCGCGCTGATCCTGGGTCTGGCGACCCGCTTCGCCGGCGTGATGGGCGCGCTGATGATGGCGTTCATCGGCGTTGCTGCATGGGACTTCGCGAATGGCTTCGTCAACTACCACGTGGTGCTGATGCTCAGCTCGCTGGTCCTGGCGGTCATCGCCGCGGGTGAGGTCTACGGAGTCGACGCGATCGTGGACGAGAGCCCGATCGTCAAGCGCACGCCGGTGCTGCGCTACGTGCTCGGGTAACGCCCGACCACCGTCACGCAGGGAGACCGGCCGACAGATCGTCGGCCGGTCTCGCGTGCGCGGGACGCGCTTTTCACGCGCCCCTTCGACGACGTGACGACCGATGCAGGCCACCGGCTGGTCACTCGTCTGTCGAAGCCGCCGAAAGCCGATGAGGCTGCCCCGGCGCGCGATCGATGACGTGCTCGACCTCGAAGCCGTCGAGCGTCAGGGCATCCGCGATCAGGCGCCGATGGCAGCGCCACCACACCGTCTCGGCGCACATGATCGCCAGCGCCTCGCCGGCCTTCGCCCGGTCCTCCAGCGCGTGGAGCGCGGTGCGGAACTCGGGCGTGGCCATGTATGCGCTATAGGCCGCGAAGGCCGGAGAACGCCAGCCGCTCTTCGCCAGCGCTGCGGCATCCGCCGAACGTCGGCCACCGAGCGCTTCGCCCCACCATTCATAGCCGATGCCTCGGGCCGGCAGATCCTCCGCCAGCCGCTCGCGCGCCAGGTGCGGCTGCCGCTGACCCTTCGGGTAGCGCCGAACGTCGATCAGGGTCGAGACGCCGGCCTCGCGAAGCAGCGCGGCCAGCTCGTCGGTCGTGCTCGTGCCGTGGCCGATGGTGCGAACGACCGCCGACGCAGCTGGCTCAGCTGAAGCGGAGGGGGAGCGCGGCAAGGCCGTTGCTGGGGTAGACCGTGCGGCGCGGCGCCTCTCCGGCCAGTTCGAACAGCTTCGTCTCCGAGAGCAGCACTTCGAGCGCCACGCGCATCTCCATGCGGGCCATGGACGCGCCCAGGCACAGGTGAATGCCCTGGCCCCAGACCATCCCGTCGTTCGTCTCGCGGTCGATCCTGACGGCGTCCGCATCATCGAAGGCACGTGGGTCCCGGTTGGCGGCGATCCACATCAGCGTCAGGTTCCCGCCGGCGGGGATCGTCCGGTCCTGGATCTCGACCTCGCGCGTTACCCTCCGACGGTTGGCGACGAGTGGATCATCGACTCGCAGGATCTCCTCGATCGCCGCCGGTATGAGCGACGGATCGCCCCGCAGCCGCTGCTGGAGGTCCGGCTGCTTCGCCAGATGCAGGACCACGACGCTCAGGCCAGCCGCGACCGTCCCTTCTCCTGCGATCCAGTTGCGCAGGGTGCTAATGATCTGCTCATCGTTGAGCCGCTGGCCGTCGACATCGGTCGCCAGCAGGGCGTCGGTCACATCACTGACCTCGTCCGGCGTGCGATGGACGTCCAGGTTCGCCTTGACGTGCTCCGCGAGGAGGCTTGCCAGCGCTTTGCCGGCGGCACGATCCCGGGTGAATGCGGCCTGCTGGTTGCCATGCGTCCACCCGCCAAGAGACTCCCACTGGTCTTCGGGCCACCCGAGAAACATGCACAGCGTCCGAAGCGGAAACGGCGTGGCGAACGTGTCCATGAACTCCACCTCGCCTCCTCGTGACGAAACACGGACCAGCCCATGAACTCGCTGTGGGCGACTGGACATTGCTCGCGCATCTCGTCGTACGCGCGACGCTGGCCTTCCAGGACCGATGGATCTCGTGGATCCCAATCATCATGCTCTGTGCTCAATTGCTTCTCCTAGGTCCATTTCGTCGGATTTCGTTCGCGACCTCGAAGATGGCACGCGTCACATTGATGCCGCGCGGACAGGCCTCGACGCAGTTGAAGATCGTGCGGCAGCGCCACACGCCGTTGGCGTCGGCCATGATCTCCAGGCGTTCCTCGTGCGCCTGGTCGCGGCTGTCGAAGATGACCCGATGGGCGTTGACGATGGCGGCCGGACCCACGTAGTCCGGATTCGTCCAGAACGATGGGCACGAGCTGGTGCACGCCCCGCACAGGATGCATTTCTCCGTGTCGTCGAAGCGCTCCCGCTCGGCCGGTGACTGGCGCCGCTCCCTGCCGTCCGCCGGCGGTGGCTCGTCATCGACCACGAACGGCATGACACTGCGGTAGTGGTCGAAGAACGGCTCCATGTCGACGAGCAGGTCCTTGATGACCCTGAACGCCGGCAGGGCCTCAACCTCGATACGGGTTCCCAGGTCTCGGGCGAGCATCTGACACGCCAGCCGATTGCGGCCGTTGATCAGCATCGCGTCAGAGCCGCAGACGCCGTGCGCGCAGGAGCGCCGGAAGGTCAGCGTGCCGTCCTGGTACCACTTCACCTGGTGCAGCAGGTCGAGCACGCGGTCGCCCGGGTCAGCGGCCACCGCGTACGTTTCCCAGTGCGGCTCCTCGTCGCTCTCCGGATTGAAGCGCTTGATGCGCAACTCGATGTCTGGCACTGTCCTCTCCCTAGATCGGCGCGATCTGGCTGTAGTGCAGCACGTCCTCCCGCCAGCCTCCCTTTCCTTCCCCGATCGTTCGATAGTCGGCGATCAGCTCGACCGAGCGCACCCACTTGATCATCTTGTAGCCGAGCTGGCTCTCGAGCCGCAGCCGGAGTGGCGCCCCGAAGGGCACCGGAAGCGGTTCTCCGTTCATCTCGTAGGCCAGGATTGACTGCGGACGACGGGCAAGCTCCAGGTCGATGGTCCCGTAGAAATACCCGTGCTCGCCCTCGTGCTCCCACTTGTCGTCGAAGGTACGGAACAGCAGATACCGCGCCTCGGGCAGCGGGCGGGCTCGTTCGAGCAGCGCGCTGAGCGGGACGCCGCCCCAGCTGACCACCTGGCTCCAGCCCTGGATGCAGACGTGCTCGGTGGTCTGGCTGCTAATGGGCAAGTTGCGCAGGCCATCGAGCGTCAGGGTGAGTGGCTGCTCGACCAGCCCGGTCACCTCGAACGCGAAGTCGCGGAAGTCGCCCGAGGCCAGCTTCTGCCACTCCGGGTCGTGGGGTGCTCGTCCGTTGGGTCGCGGCGTCGACGTGATGGAGCCGGGTGGGTAGGCCTGACGTGAGACCAGCGGCTGAAGCAGCACGCGCTGGAGTGGGTCGATCAGGCGCTGAAGGCGATTCTGCATGCGGCGCGGGTTCACCAGCGAACCATGCGTGGCCCAGATGTGAACGGCCGCGACTGCCGCCAGCGCCAGCATCGCGATTGCGACGGCGAGGGCTGTCTCGGCCGAGGTCGGCTTCCGGGTCAGGCCAAGGACCATCTCTGCCAGCCCGAGCGAGATCCCATGCGCAAACACGAGCGCGGTGTGATGGACGACGAAGGCGACGAAGGCGAACATGCCGAGGAAATGGATGCTGCGCGCCGCCTGTCGACCGCCGAACAACCTCGGGTACCACGAAAATCGGCCGGCGACGGCCGGCGACATCGCCAGTCCGGTCGCGATCTGGAGAGGTGCCAGCAGGAAGATGACGCCGAAGTAGGTCAGCTGCTGCAGGGCGTTGTACGGGTTGCCGGCTGCCGGCGGCTGCAGCTGGAGGTACCCCACGGCGGCCTGCGCGGCCTGCGGGAAGATGTCCCAGGAGGTGGGCACCAGGCGCCGCCACTGCGGGCTGGCGAACAGCAGGACCACGTACAGCAGCCCCGTGACAATCCAGCCAGCGAGGGCTGCGAAGTGCCAGTAGCGGCCGAGTCCCAGGTGGTCGTGGCCCGGCAGGGCAACCAGCGGGCTATACGGCTGCTTCTCGTCCTCGGCCGTCCACAGCTCTCCGGACGGCATCCGTTTGCGCGTGAACCGCACCCACTCGGAGCCCGGCGTGCAGTCGTCATTCCAGTACAACATTGGATGCGCGCCAAGGATCTCGATGCCGGAACGGATCAGCAGCGACAGGAAGAGGATGTCGAAGAAGTGCGTCAGGCGGACCCACAGCGGAAAGCCGAGCACCGCGGTATCCACCTCAGTCCTCCTCTGGATCGCGTGGTGGCGCATAGGTGCCGGCCGGCGGACCGACGGCGTGCCAGTCACCGATGACTCCGGGCCGAACCAGCGCGACGTACAGTCCCAGGGCGGGGCCGTAGATCAGGACGTACGAGACGATCGCGGTCCACAGCTGAGTGGCGAGGTCGAGCCTGCCTGACAGGAACGGAAACAAGCTCGGGACGGCGCCCAGGAAATTGACCTCCCAGATTCCGAACGCGAATGCCGAGCCGTAGATGATCAGCAGCCAGGATCGGGCTGACAGTTGGTAGGTGAGTGCCAGCAGGCCAACGAACAGCACGCCGAACAGCGCCGCAAGAGTGAAATGGATGACACTGCCCAGCAGGACCGTGATCGCCAATGGAAAGTCACGATCGAAAGCATGGGGTCCGACGACGAAGGCCGCAGCAAATCGGAACGGCATCCAGGCCGACCCTACGAGGATCGTGCTGCTGACGACGGCTGCTACGCCCAGCACCAGCCCCGCGGCCAGACCGGCGAGCGAACCGTGCACCACCACGGTATCGACATCTCGCCGCTCGACGATGACCGCCATGCTGTAGTTCTTTCTCAGAGGGGCGCTCTGCAACGGAGCTGAGAGAGGCCTCGCCAGTCTACCTCCGAGCCTGACGAGCTACACTCAAGGCGCAGAGGCGGCAGTCTGAGGAAGGGGCGCGTCATGGAGGCGACGGTCGACTGGCCGGTATTTCCATCAGCGCTGATCGGCCGCGAGATGGTGGCCGAGCGCACGATGTCGTTCCGCTTTGCCAAGCCGGCCGACTGGGACTACTGCGCCGGTCAGTTCATCGACATCACGCTGTACGACCCCCCGGAGACCGATGCCGAAGGCGACACCCGCGGGTTTTCGATCTCGAGCGCGCCCTGCGAAGACGTGATCCAGGTCACCACCCGACTGCGCGACACGGCCTTCAAACGCGTGCTGCAGCACGTGCCACTCGGCACCGTGATGAAGCTGGAGGGACCGTTCGGTGAGTTTCGGCTCGATGATGGCACGCGTCCGGCGGCGGTCCTCACCGGAGGCATCGGCATCACGGTCTTCCGCAGCATCATCGTCCAGGGTATTCACGACGGCGGCCCGCCGTACCCGGTCGCGCTCTTCCATGCCAACCGCCGTCCAGAGGACACGCCATTCCTGGCGGAGATGCGGCAGCTCGCGTCGCGGGACCGGGATCTGAGCTTCATCCCCACCATGACGGCTTCGTCGGAGGCCGATGCGTCGTGGGACGGCGAGCGCGGTCGCATTGACATGGCCATGATCCTGCGCCACGTCAAGGACCTCATCGACCCGATCTACTACATCACCGGCCCCTCGGGCATGGTCGCAGGCCCTGCGCGCGATGCTGGTTGAGGTCCGAGTACCCGACGACGCCATCCGGACCGAGGAGTTCACCGGCTACTGACCAGCGGTCTCGCGCTGAGAGGAGAGCAAGGAATATGGCGGCACAACGCTTCAAGCGTGGCGATCATGTCAGTTGGAATTCGGAAGCAGGCCGTGTCTCCGGTAGGGTCACAAGAGTGGTCGCGACCGAGATCGAGTTCAAGGGCTATACGGTCCATGCAAGTGAGGACGAACCGCAGTACCAGATCGCGAGCGACACGACCGATCACATCGCGATGCACAAGGGCTCCGCACTCACCGAGCTCTCGGACTAGCCCTCAGGGCGTTCGAAGGTCCTCGGCGGGATCGAGACGGACGCTGAGTAGCATGCGGCTGGCCGTCAACGCGCGGACATCGTGCTTGATGCCAGGCTCGAGCACGAGCAACGAACCTGCGGGCATGGAATAGTCTTCATCGGCCGTCGTCATGTGGATTGCACCGGAGAGAACATGAACGGTGACGAAGCCGTCTGCGGAGTGATCGCGCAGCCAGCCATCCGCTTCGAAGTCGAACAGGACGAGGGATACGCCTCCCTTGCGGAAGAGCGTGATCTGTCGATGCCCGTTCCGGGCGCTGCCGGGCTCGCTGCGCAGCTTGGCTGCCTCCGCCGCGAGATCGAACAGATGCTCGTTTCCGGCAAAGCGTTCCGACGGCCGCTCGCGTAACCGTTCGGACTCCGGCTCGTCGTCAGGCTCCACCATGGTCGAATCTCCTCTGCGTGAGGGCAACGATAGCGGACAGGAAGGCGCGCTCTGATGCACCCGCTGCGCCACCTAACCGCAAGGCTGGTTTGGTACCTGATGCACCCGCTGCAGGCTAAATCGGCGAAAGGTCTTCGATGAACGCTGCGGTGATCGCATCGGTAGACTGGCCGATGCCGTGGCTTCCTCCCGTTTCGTCGATCCCCTTTCCCGTTTCTCGGGACCGACGCGCGACTGGTTCCGCGAGGCCTTCGCCCAGCCGACCCGCGCGCAGGAGCTTGGCTGGCCAGCCATCGCCGATAGATCGCACACGCTCCTGCACGCCCCCACCGGAAGCGGCAAGACCCTCGCCGCCTTTCTGTGGTGCCTGGACCGTCTTTTCGTGGAGGCGACGCCCGCCGAGAAGATGCGCCGCACGCGTGTCCTCTATATCTCGCCGCTGAAGGCGCTGGCCTACGACGTTGAGCGCAACCTGCGCGCGCCACTGGCCGGCATCCGACGCACCGCCGAGCGCGAGGGGAACACCCTTCCGGAGGTGCGGGTCGCGAGCCGCACGGGCGACACGCCGACCGACGCCCGGCGACAGCTGGCCAAGGACCCGCCGGACATCCTGGTCACCACGCCCGAGAGCCTCTACCTGCTGCTCACCAGCCAAGCACGCGAAATCCTGCGCGGCGTCGAATACGTGATCGTCGACGAGGTGCATGCGCTGGCCGGCACCAAGCGTGGCGCGCACCTGGCGCTCAGCCTCGAACGGCTGTCGGCGCTGGCCGACAGCGACCCGCAGCGCATCGGCTTGTCGGCGACGCAGCGGCCGCTCGAGCGCATCGCGGCGTTCCTCGGTGGCGTCGGTCGTGAGCTGGAGATCGTGGATGCCGGCGTCCGAAATGAGCTCGACCTCGAGGTCATCGTGCCGGTCGAGGACATGAGCCGCATGGGCGAGCCGCTCGACCCCGAAGACCAGTCGAGCGGGAGCGCCGCCGCAGCCGACGGTCGCCATTCCATCTGGCCGGCCATGCATCCGCGGCTGCTGGAGCTCATCAGGTCGCATCGGTCCACCCTGGTCTTCGTGAACTCGCGGCGCCTCGCCGAACGGCTGGCGCAACGCCTGAACGAGCTTGCCGGCGAAGAGCTGGTGCGTGCCCACCACGGATCCGTAGCGCGGGAGCAGCGGCTGCAGATCGAGGAGGCGCTGAAGGACGGGCGGCTGCCGGCGCTGGTTGCCACCTCCAGCCTGGAGCTGGGGATCGACATGGGCGCCATCGACCTGGTGGTGCAGATCGAATCACCACCGAGCGTCGCGGCCGGGCTGCAGCGCATCGGTCGAGCCGGACACCAGGTCGGTGAACCCTCGACGGGCAAGATCTTCCCGAAGTTCCGTGGCGACCTGCTCGAGTCGGCGGTTGTCGTCGAGCGGATGCACGCCGGCGCCATCGAGGAGACGCGCATACCGCGCAACCCGCTCGACGTGCTGGCGCAGCAACTGGTTGCCGTTACGGCGATGGACCGATGGACGGTCGACGACCTGCATGCCCTCGTGACGCGCGCCGAAAACTTCCGTGAGCTCAGCCGCGACCAGCTCGAGGGCGTGCTCGACATGCTGGCCGGCCGATATCCGTCGGACGAGTTCGCGGACCTCAAGCCGCGCATCGTCTGGGACCGCGCCACCGATGAGGTCAGCGCCCGCAACGACGCTCGCGTGGTGGCCATCACGTCCGGCGGCACCATTCCGGACCGCGGACTGTACGGCGTGTTCCTGCCCGATGACGGCAAGGGCAAGGGCGGAAGACGCGTGGGTGAGCTCGACGAGGAGATGGTCTACGAATCGCGCGAGGGCGAGACGTTCATGCTCGGCGCCTCGACCTGGCGCATCGAGGAGATCAAGCCGGACCGCGTCATCGTCACGCCGGCACCCGGGGAGCCGGGCAAGATGCCGTTCTGGCACGGCGACGCCATCGGTCGACCGGCCGAGCTGGGGAAGGCCATTGGTCAGTTCGTGCGTGAGCTGGACGGGAAGGCCGACGCTGTCGAACGCCTCCAGCGCGGCAGCGACCTCGACGCGCGGGCCGCGGCCAACCTGGTCCAGTACCTTGCCGAGCAGCGCGAGGCGACTGGGGCGCTGCCGACGGATCGGACGATTGTCATCGAGCGCTTCCGCGATGAGCTCGGTGATTGGCGCGTCTGCCTGCTATCGCCGTTCGGCGGCCGCGTGCACGCGCCGTGGGCCATGGCCATCGAGGCGCGGCTGCAGCAGCGCGGCCTCGAGGTGCAGACCATCTGGTCCGACGACGGGATCGCGATTCGTCTTCCGGAGGCCGATGAGGCCCGCATCGATGACGACGTCCTGGTCGATCCCGACGAGGTCGAGTCACTGCTGACCGATGCACTGGGTGGCTCGGCGCTGTTCGCGGCACGCTTCCGCGAAAACGCGGCGCGCGCCCTGCTGCTGCCGCGACGACGGCCTGGTCAGCGCACGCCGCTATGGATGCAGCGCCAGCGGTCCGCGAATCTGCTGGCCGTGGCGTCGCGTTATGGCTCCTTTCCGATCATTCTCGAGACGTACCGCGAGGTGCTGCGTGACGTCTTCGACATGCCGGCGCTGCGCTCACTGCTCGCCGATATCCGTTCGCGACGCGTACGTATCGTCTCGGTCGAGACGGCTTCCGCCTCGCCGTTTGCCGCCTCGCTCCTGTTCGACTACGTCGGTACCTTCATGTACGAGGGCGACGCGCCGTTGGCCGAGCGGCGTGCCCAGGCGCTGGCCCTCGACCGCGAGCGGCTGGCCGAGCTGCTCGGCGAGGAGGAGCTGCGTGAGCTGCTCGATCCGCAGGCCGTCGCCGAGGTCGAGCTCGAGCTCCAGGCGTTCGTTGGCGGCCGCCGGGCACGAACGGTCGACGGCGTCCACGATCTCCTTCGGCGGCTGGGCGACCTGCGTGGGGACGAAGTTGCCGCGCGGGCCGGGATTGACATCGCGCCCGCCCTCGACTCGCTGGGGCGTGGCCGACGCGCCGTCACGGTCCGGATTGCCGGCGAGGAGCGTTGGATAGCGATTGAGGACCTGGCACGCTACCGCGATGCGCTTGGCGTCAGCCCACCGCCGGGCGTGGCCGAGGCGTGGCTGGCAGCGACCGACGCGCCGCTCGATGGGCTGCTTCTGCGCTGGGCACGCTCACATGCCCCGTTCACGGCCGCCGCGCCAGCGGCGCGCTGGGGCATAAGCCACACGACGGTCGAGGAGCGGCTGCGGGCGCTGGTTGCCGCCGGCTCCTTGCTGGAGGGCGCCTTCCGACCCGGCGGCACGGAGCACGAATTTTCAGACGCCGACGTCCTGCGTTCGCTGCGCCGCCGCTCGCTGGCACGGCTGCGGCGCGAGGTCGAGCCGGTGCCGACCGGGGCCCTCGCGCGCTTTCTGCCCGCCTGGCAGGGGATCGGGTCGCGGGCAGGCGGCCATGACCGGCTGCTGGAGGTCGTGGCCCAGCTCGAGGGCTATCCCATTCCGGTCTCCATCCTCGAGCGCGACGTTCTTCGTGCCCGCCTCCGTGACTACACGCCGCGCCTGCTCGACGAGCTTGGTTCTGCCGGCGAGGTCGTCTGGCTGGGCCGCGGCGCCGTCGGCCGCGACGACGGCCGCATCGCGCTCTATCGCCGCGACCGCGCCGAGCTGCTTGCCTCGGCCGGCGCGTTCGAGGGCGTCGACCGCCCGGCGGGCGAGCTGCACGAGCGCATCCGCGCGCACCTGCAGCGCCGCGGCGCGACGTTCTTCCGCGAGCTGCGCAGCGCGGTTCCCGATGCCGGCAGCGATGACGAGCTGCTCGACGCGCTGTGGGATCTCGTATGGGCGAGCGAGGTGACCAATGACACGTTCGCCGCGCTGCGCGCGCTGTCGCTGCCACGCTCCCGATCGCGGTCTCCACGCCGTTCGCCCCGTCTTGTCTCGCTGGGGCCGCCGCGCGCCGCCGGACGCTGGTCGCTGGTGGCCGATCTCGTCGGCGAGGCGCGAAGCGCTACCGAGCGGTCGCACGCCACGGCGATCACCCTGCTCGAGCGGCACGGTGTGGTGACCCGTGAGGCAGTGCTGGCCGAGGGGATTGGCGGTGGGTTTGCATCGGTCTATCCGGTGCTCAAGGCCATGGAGGAGGCCGGGCGCGTGCGGCGCGGCTACTTCGTCGACGGCCTGGGTGCGGCGCAGTTCGCGCTGCCTGGAGCGGTCGACCGCTTGCGCGTATCGCGCGACGATGACGAGCGCTCGGTCCTGCTGCTCGCCGCTTCGGACCCCGCCCAGCCGTACGGCGCCGCATTGCCCTGGCCACGCCGCAATGACGAGGAGCGGCTGCCGCTGCAGCGGGTTCCGGGCGCCTACCTGATCATGGTCGACGGCGCACCGGCCCTCTACGTCGAGCGCGGCGGTCGGGGGCTGCTCAGGCTGCCGGCCTTCGACGACGCCGAGGTCGCCGGCGCCGCGCTGTCGGCGCTTCCTCGCCTGCTGGCTCCCACTGGACCGATGCGCGAGCTTCGCCTGGAGCGGATCGACCGCCTGCCGGTGGCGGAGTCCTCACTGGCCGATGCGCTGCGCGAGATCGGCTTCCGCCCCACCTACCGATCCTGGCTGCTGCGCGCTCAGTAGATACCGTCCACGACCTTCACCGATTCGACGGCCAGCTGACCACGGCAGTCGAGGACTCGCTCACCGGGATCGACGTCCGGCGGATAGTTCGCCCCCGCGTCGTAGCACTGCTCGGCGGCGGGATCATCGAGGTGTGCTGTGACCTCGACCCACTGGCCGCGCTCGGGCATCGTCACGCCGGTTGCGGGGTTGATGCTGATCCTGAGGAGCCCGAGTCCGTCGCCGCTTGGCGAGGGGTCCAGCAGGTTGTAGTTGATGTTCTGGCAGACAAGCCAGCGCGGAGTCGGGTCGCTGACCTCGCACAGTCCGCCGAGACCCGCATCCTGTGGAAGCTTCGGCCACCAACCGCGGAAGGTGATGGTCTGGTTTCCGTAGCAGGCGAGCCGCTGCAGATCGCTGCGCCCGGGGCCCAGATCCTCGAGGTTCATCGGCGACGGTGGGCAGTCGGGGCTGCTGGGCTCCAGCCATGGCGTTCCGTCCTTGTCGCCCGCTGCGACCCATCCTCCCCAGACGGGGCATTCGAAGGGATCGGTCTGTTCGGCGCTGACGCAGCCGCTGCTGGGCGGCAGCCCGAGGCCCGACAGCTTGTACCAGTTGTAGCCATCGACCTCGCGAGGTCCTCCGACGACGAAGGCCTCCATCCCGGCCGCCATGCTGCCAAGTCGTTCGCCATCGATGCCGGTCGAGCGGCGGACCTCGAGGCCGTCGACCGTGGAATGCACGATCTGGTCGGATGCGAGCGTCGCAGCCGGTATCGGGCTTGGGGTACTGTTGACGGCCGCGGACACGGTCGCCTGCACACTGGCGCTGGGGAGGGAAGTGGCCGTCGCCGATGCGCTTGGAGCCGGCAGCGGCTCGCGCGACAGCCCAGGCAACTTGATCAGGCCGCTGCCGAGCGCCATGCCGCCGCCGAGTGCCACGAGCATCAGCGTGGCTGCGAGCAACAGGAACGGCGTGCGGCTGCGGCCGCGCGCGCGAGCCGCCGCCGTTGAGCTCAACCGCGCGAACAGATCGTCGGCGAAGACCGCATCGGGCTCGGCGATGTGATCCAGGGAGTGCAGGAGCTGGGCGAGGTGATCGTCACGCATCGGTTGGGGCCCCGTAGGCGCGCCGGAAGCCCTCACGGGCGCGGCTGAGTAGGGATTCGGTGGCGGATTCGCTGCGCCCGAGGGCGCCGGCGACGTCGCGGACGTGCATTTGGTCGAGGTAGCGGAAGATGAGCGCGAGCCGCTGATCTCCCGGCAGCCGATCCAACGCGCGCTCAACTGCGTCGCGCGTTTCGCTCTGGTGCCAGTCGCCGCCGCCGTCCAGCACCACCAGCTGGTCGTGCCGGCGCTGGTCGCGACCGGAGCGGCGGCAGTGGTCGACCAGCTTGTTGCGCGCAATGGCACACAGCCAGGTCACGACGTCCGAGCGGCCGTCGAAGCGATCCGCGCGGCGCACGGCCTCGACAAAGGTCTGCTGCGTCAGCTCCTCGGCGAGGGCAGTGTCACCCGAGCAGCGCGAGAGCAGGTAGCGGTAGACGCGCGGCAGCGTGCGGTCGTACCAATCGCGAAACGCGAGCTGGTCCTCGAAGAGTCGCGTGAGACTTGGCATCGGGCTGCCCCAGGTCGCGGGAGCGCTTCTCATCGAGCGGTTCCTCATCGTTCGGCCGTTCTGCGGCCACGTGTCGATGATTAGACGCTCGACCCCGCCGAAATCCTTCGGCGGGGTCGCATCGGAAGCATTCTTACTCTGTCGCGACCATTCGTGCTGTACGAGCGGCCCTGGCAGCCGCTGGTTCTCGGCACACAAAAACGCCCCGAAGGAACCTCGCCGACTCTTGATGCAATCTCCAAGTCTCGTTGGCCCCTTCGGGACGCTTTCAACGATAGCGGCGCGTCAACCGTGTGCCAAGGTGGTTTATCCACCAATCTGGAGAGCCCTGGTCGACTTATCCACCGCACGTCCACAGTCGCGGTGGTAGATGAGATGTCAGACGCGGGTCAGGCCAGTGTGACGCGCTCCTCGTATTGGGGTACGTGTGCGTCCATGTGGAGCTCATCGCGAACGCGCGTGGCCAGTGCCTCCGCCGCGTCCGGGTCGCCATGGACGATGAAGATCTTCTTCGGCTCTCCGTTGTTGCGGGATCCAGCCGCGGCGAAATGCGACAGCCACGCCTGCAGCTCGTGCTCGTCGGCATGTGCGCTGAAGCCGGAGATCGAGCGAACCCGGCAGCGCACCGGGTACTCCTGCCGGTCGAGGCGCGCCGTCTTGCCACCCTCCTGGATGTGGCGTCCCAGCGTGCCCTCGCCCTGGTAGCCGATGAACAGCAACGTGCAGCTCGGGTCCGGCAAAAAGTCCTTGAGGTGATGCACGATCCGTCCGCCGGTGAGCATCCCCGAGGACGCGACGACCATGATCGGCCGCTTGGCGTGAGGGATCGACTTCGACTGCTCGACGCTGTTGGTGTACGTCTCGCCGGGATACTCGAGCGGCGAATCGCCCGATTGCAGCAGCTTCGAGGTCCCTTCGTCGTAGTCCTCGGGGTGACGCAGGTAGACGTCGCTGGCGCGGGACGCCATCGGTGAGTCGAGGAAGAGTGGCAGGTGCTGGATGCGCCCCTGGCGCAGCAGCTCATCGACCACCCACACGAACTCCTGGGTGCGACCGATGGCGAAGGACGGCACCAGCAGAACGCCGCGGCCGGAGGCCACCTCGTTGATGGCCGCGACCAGCTCGTTCACCGCCTCTTCCTGGGGTGCGTGCTCGCGATTGCCGTAGGTCGACTCGACCAGCACGTAGTCGGCGTGGGCGATGGGCGTCGGGTCGCGCAGGATCGGCGTGTGGTCGCGGCCGAGGTCGCCGGAGAAGACGACCGTCAGCTGCTCACCGCCATCGGTCAACGCAAGCTCGATGATCGCCGAGCCCAGGATGTGGCCCGCATCGCGGAAGGTGGCGGTCACTCCATCGGTCACTGCGAAGGGAGCGTCGTAGTCGGCAGGCTTGAACTGGGTGATCGCCTGCTCGACGTCGGCGACGGTGTAGATCGCCTCGCGACTCTCGGAGCGCGCCTCGGGCTTCGCGTTGCGCATCTTCTCCGGCATCGGCTGCTGCGTTTCGGCCTCGGCCGCTTCGTCCGCGTCGGCCTTCGAGGCATCCTCGACCGGATGGTGCCGGCGCCAGCGGTTCTCGGCCTCCTCCTGGAGCTTGGCCGAGTCGCGGAGCACGATGTCAGCGAGATCGAGGGTTCCACCCGTGGCATGGATCGGCCCGCGGTAGCCGGCCTTGACCAGCGCCGGGATGCGGCCGCAATGATCGAGGTGGGCATGGGTCAGCAGCAGCGCGTCGATCCTATCGGCCGCATACGAAAACGGAATCCGGTTGCGCGCGATTTCGTCGGGCGAGCCCTGGAACATGCCGCAGTCGACCAGGATCTTGCGGTCGCCGACGCTGACCAGGTACTGCGAGCCGGTGACGGTGCCGACCGCGCCCAGGAACTGGATCTCGATCCCCATGCTTTCTCCTTCTACCTCGCCGGAGTATGCCCGTATCATCGCCGCATGGCCTTTCCGATTGCGCCGCCCATTGAACCGATGCTGGCCAAGTCACAGCCGAGCATCCCCGACGGCGGCGGCTGGCTGTACGAGCCGAAATGGGATGGCTTTCGGGCCCTCATCTTTCGCGACGGCGATGAGCTGTATCTGCAATCGCGCGACCTGAAGCCACTCGACCGATACTTCCCGGAGCTCATCGAGCCGTTGCGGGCGGTGACGCGTTCGCGGTTCGTGCTCGACGGGGAGATCGTGATCGCGCGCGACGGTGGCCTCGACTTCGAATCGCTGCTGCTTCGCATTCATCCGGCCGCGTCCCGGGTGCGCATGCTGGCGTTGGAGACGCCCGCTTCGTTCGTGGCCTTCGACCTCCTGGCCGATGGCGACGACGACCTGCGCGACGCGCCGTTGACGGAACGACGTAGGCGCCTTGAACGTGTTCTGGCGGACGCGCCGGAATCGGTCCTGCTCACGCCTGCGACCGATTCGGTCGAGACGGCACAGCGCTGGTTCGAGGTCTTCGAAGGCGCGGGCCTCGACGGCGTGGTGGCCAAGCGCGGTGACCTGCGCTACCAGCCCGGGCAGCGGGCGATGATCAAGATCAAGCACCTGCGTACCGCCGACTGCGTGGTGGCCGGCTTCCGCTGGCACAAGAACGGGCCCGGAAGCATGATCGGCTCGCTGCTGCTGGGGCTGTGGAACGCCGCCGGGCAGCTGCAGCACGTGGGCGTCACCTCTTCGTTCACCAACGAGAAGCGGCGCGAGCTCGTCGGTTTCCTGGAGCCCTATCGCCTGAATGCGCTCGACGGACATCCGTGGGAGTCGTGGGCATCGGCTTCGATGGAGGCCGAGGCGTCAGGACAGCGTCTGCCGGGGGCGACCTCGCGCTGGAATCGCGGCAAGGACCTGTCGTGGCAGCCGCTGCGGCCGGAGCTGGTCTGCGAGGTGGCCTTCGACCACCTGCAGGGCGACCGATTCCGCCACGCCAGCACCTTCAAGCGCTGGCGGCCCGACCGATCGCCGGACTCGTGCCGCTACGATCAGCTCGACGAGACGCCGCCGGCGCTGCTCTCCGACCTGTTCGGCGGCTGAGCGCCTTCGCGATGGGCGAGGAGGAGAGCATGAAGGCCCGGATGCTGCGCGGCGAGGATTACATCGCCAACGAGCCGGAGCTCAACGCCGAGCGGCTGCGCTGCCGGCTCCTGCTCGAGCAGTTCAACGCGACGTCGTCGGCGGATGCTGATCGCCGAGCGGGCCTGCTGCGTGAGCTGCTGGGGGCGCTCGGGCAGCGCACGTATATCGAGCCGCCGTTCCACTGTGATTATGGCTACAACGTCCGGATCGGTGCCCGCAGCTTCGTGAACTTCGGTGCCATCTTCCTGGACGTCAATCCGATCGAGATCGGCAGCGACGTGCAGATCGCTCCGAACGTGCAGCTGCTGACCGCGACCCACCCGATCGACGCGAAGCGCCGCCGTGAGCAATGGGAATCGGGCAGGCCGATCAGCATCGGGGAGGGCGCGTGGCTGGGCGGGGGAGTGATCGTGCTGCCGGGCGTGACGATCGGCAGCGAGGCCGTGGTTGGTGCGGGTGCGGTGGTGACGCGCGATGTGGAGCCGCGCACCGTGGTCGCCGGAAATCCGGCACGCGTCATCCGCCGCATCGGTCGCTAGACTTTGCGATTCACGAACCAACGCGAACCAGGAGATCAGCGCGTGCCCGCCGACCCGAATCTCGACCCGAACGACGCCGTCAATCAGCTCGCTTACCGATTCTGGGAGGGCGTGCTCGAGCGCAGCCCGCTC
>JBBSCG010000002.1:0-91557 GCA_038250515.1 Candidatus Limnocylindria bacterium | reverse complement strand
GATTACGCGACATGAGCTCCTTGGACTGACCGGAGCCAGACTGGCGCCGCGCGGCGGGCACCATGCGGCTCTGGCTGATAAGACGCGGAAACGGGATGGTGGGCTCAGCGCCCGGCGCCCGGCGGACATGGACGGAGAAGCAACCCACAACAGCATACCAAGTTGCGCAAGTCGTGCCGGGCAGCTGCACGGCACGTCATCAGATCGGCCGCCCGCGGAGGAGCAGCGCCGCGAGCGGGGCAACCCTCGCCGACCCATCAGCCAGCAGGGCCACGCCGTCGCCGAGCAGATGCGGTTCGCGCAGCAGCGTCACGATCGCACCGGCGACGAGGAACGGACCAAAGGGGATGTAGCTCTTGAGGCCGGCGCGGCGCGAAACGAGGAGGACCACGCTGGTCAGCGCGGCAAGCAATCCGGCAACGAAGATCGCCACGAAGATCGAGGGCCAGCCGAGCAGCAGCCCCAAGGGCGCGATCAGGTAGAGGTCACCGAGGGCCACGCCACCGCGCACCACCAGTCCGAGAACACCGAGAAAGCTCACCGCGGCGACGCCGCCCAGCAGCGCGTCGCTGATCCCGACCGTCGGATTGAACGGCACAAAGGCGACGGCAGCCACGATGAGCGGATCGAGCACGAGGTGCGGCAGGCGACGCTGCTCGAGATCGGTCGCCGATAGGAGAACCAGCAGCGCCAGGAAGACGAGATACGCGCCCGTCGCCCACGCCGGCAATTGCGAGCGAAGCACGATGGCCGATGCGGCCAGGCCCGAAACGACGGCGAGCAGGACGGTGCGCATGCCCGCGCGGCGGCGCCTGGCCTCGTCCGCCGGCCAGACGCTGGCCAGTCGTTCCGCGGCGGCGCCAAGCGCAGCGAAGACGACGCCTATCCCGATGACAAAGGGCAATCGATCAGCTCCATGAGGTTCGCGGCGGTGCACAGCCGCACCGGGAGATCCTACTCAACCGAGCGCTATCGCGACATGGGCCGATCGTCCTGAATCGGCACCGTTGGCACGCGATCTGCCAACGATGTGGCAGCGGCCACCCACGGCCGCCTTAGAGGAGGACCACTCCATGGATAAGGATCGGATCGAAGGTAAGGTCAAGCAGGGTTGGGGCAAGGCCGAGGAGACCGTTGGCGACGCGACCGACAACCCGAATACCGAGGCCGAGGGCCAGCGCGACCAGGCCGAAGGCAACCTGCAAGAAGGCTGGGGCAAGGTCAAGGATGCCGCTCGCGACATGGTCGACGACAAGGACGACTGACCTCTCCTGAGGACTGATGCGGGCGCCGGAAGATTCCGACGCCCGCTTTCGTTACTCCGCGACTCCCGCGCTAGTTGCGGGCGTAATCCATGGCGAGGCGCGCCAGTGTCGACACGCCCGTCCCGATGCAGCCCTTCGCGTTCCAGGCCTTGTCGGCGCTGAGATAGGCCGTACCGGCAATGTCGATGTGCACCCACGGCTTGGTCACAAACTCCGAGAGGAAGACGGCGCTCTTGATGAGCGAGCCATCCCGAGTCCCCGAGTTCTTGATGTCAGCGTACGGCGTGTCGAGCGAGGCGCGGTACTCCATCGCCAGCGGCATTTCCCAGAACCACTCGCCCGTGGCATCGGCAGCGGCCTGAATCTCAGTCCCCCACTCCCGCGGCTTGCTGAAGTAAGCGCTGATCAGCTCGCCGAAGGCGATCGAGCAGGAGCCCGTGAGGGTTGCGATATCGACGAGGTGGGTGGCGCCCTGGGTCTCCGCCCAGTGCAGCGCATCGGCCAGGATCAGACGACCCTCCGCATCGGTATTGATCACCTCGATCGTCCGCCCGTTCATGGCCTTGACCACGTCGCCGGGTCGCTGCGCGTTGCCACCGGGCATGTTCTCGACCATCGGCGCGACCGCCATCAGCGGCGCGTCCGGAGCCAGGCGAGCAACCGCACGCGCGGCGGCGATCACCGCGGCGGCGCCGGACTTGTCGTGCTTCATATCCTCCATCTTGTCGGCCGGCTTGATGCTGATCCCGCCCGAGTCGAAGCAGACGCCCTTGCCAACAATGGCCAGCCGCCGATCGGCTGAAGCCTTCTCCCAGCCGGGCAGCTTGATGGCGATCAGCCGGGGGCCATGCGTGGCGCCCTGGCCGACGCCCAGCAGTGAGCCCATGCCCAGGGCGGCCATCCGCTCCGGATCGAGCACCTCAACGGTGCAGCCGTCGTCTTCGAGCGAGCGCGCCGCCTCGGCCATCTTCTCCGGATACAGGTCGTTCGACGCCCGGTTGGCGAGGGTGCGGCCCCACTCGACCGCCTCGGCCATGACCTGCGCTCGGTCGAGGACGTCCTGGCTCGTCGCGCCCAGCAGGAGGACCTCTGCCACGCTGCGCTTCATTGCATCGGTATCGCGCACGCGGCCGTAGATATCCATCGGCCGATACGTGCCCTGCAGCGCACCGACCACCGCGGCAGCGTAACCGTCGTCGTCCTCACCGTCACGCAGCCAGAGCGCCAGGCGCTTCACGCCGCGTCCCTGGAGTCGCCGCGTGGCCGTCGATGCGATGCGCCGCGCGCGCCACGCGCCGCGACCGCGTCGCACGCCGTTGACCAGCAGGATCCGGTCGACCGGCAGATTGCCGCCGTCGATCAGCGCCGTGTAGTGCTCGGCGACATTGAACTCGCCCCAGTCGATGGCAGCGCGGATCACCCCGCCGGACGCGACGTCCAGCTCCGCCAGCTCGCCGCTAATCTCGACGTCGTCCTTGTAGATCGGGACGGCCAGGACATCGGCCTCGACGGATGCAGCCTTCGATGATTCAGCGCGCAAGCGCATGCAGTCTTCTCCTTCGTGTGTCTTCAGGACCGATGCGCACCGGGCAAGGCCCTGAGCATCGCTGACGAAGTATAGATGGGCACTCAGTGAGCCGGCCGGTAGGCGTACATCGTGAAGCGGCTGCCGTTGTCGACCAGCTCGCCAGCGGCCGGCTCCTGGTCATAGATCCCGGGCGCATGGTCGGCGCTCTCGCGCCACTGGATCGTCCAGCGCAGAAGCGACGCACGGGCGACGGCCTCCGCCTGGGCCTCGGTGAGGCCGATCGTGTCGGGTACGCGCACCGTGCCCGGTCGCAGCGTCGGCGTGGCCGTGGCTCCGACCGATTGGCTGGCGCCGGTGCCGGCTCCCGGCAGCACCGACGGCCGGTTGAGGAGAATTCCGACCGCAACGACCGCCGCAATGGCCAGCGCGAGGCTGGCCATCAGCGGCACGAGCCATCGGTGTCGAGCACGGTGCCTGACCGGCCGTGAACGCTGCGGGACGCGAACGATCCGGGTCGTCTGGTCGGTGTGTCGCGCCCCCGCCACCTCTCCTGCGGCGACGTCGAGCGCCCGAGCCATGGCCGCCGCGCTCTCGAAACGGAGCGACGGCTCGGGCTCGAGGGCCTGCAGCACCACCGCATCGAGCGTCGGGCCGATTCCCGGTGCAAGGGCGGAGGGAGCTGCGGGCCGACCGACCTGCTGTGACGCCACGACCTCATCCGGATTGTCGCCAGGGTACGGGACGCGTCCGGTCAGCGCGATGTACAGCACGGCGCCGAGCGCGAACAGATCGCTGGCCGCGGTGAGGTCATCGCCGCGTAGCTGCTCGGGCGGCATGGCATGCAGCGAGCCGAGTGAGGTGGCTTCGTCGGTCACCGCGTGCGGCGCGCGGGCGATGCCGAAGTCGATGAGCTTGGTCGGTCCCGGACCGACCATCACATTGCCAGCCTTGACGTCGCAATGGACCAGGCCGTGCTCGTGCACGACGCGCAGCCCGCTCAGGATCTCTTCCGCTATCCGCACGGCGTCGCCTGTATCCAGCCGTTCGTGGCGCGCCAGCTCCGTGCGCAACGGCCGATACCCCTCGAGAAGCTCCATCACGATGTAGCGCAGCTGCCCGTCGACGCCTGAGTCGTAGACGTGCACCAGGTTCGGATGGGAGAGTGCCGCGACGGAGCGCGCCTCGGCCAGGAAGCGACGTGCGAACCCCGGATCGTGCGTGTAGGGCGCGGACAGGATCTTCAACGCGACGTCACGGTCGAGCCGGACGTCCCTGGCGCGATAGACGCGCGCCATTCCGCCGCGGGCAACCATCGACGCGATCCGGTAGCGCTCACCGACAAGCTGACCGATGAGTGGATCAGAGGGATCGGAAGCAGGGGTGCGCGGGCCTGCGGTGTCGGGCGGCACACTCACGAGGGGTGCACGAGCGGTGCCACCGAGGCACGTGCCCCATCGAGCTTTGAGAGGGCGTCCGCAAGGCGCGCCAGCGGCGTACTCGACACCGATGCGCCTCCCTCGGCCAGCGCAATGGCCAGCGCCCGGTCGGCACGCGTCGCATCGTGGGTCACGGCCGCGTATGTGGCCAATGCCTGCTTCTCGCGGCTCGCGTCGCCCGCCTGCTGTGCCGCAGCGACGTCTCGCAGCGCCCGAAGCAGGTCATCGCCGGTTTGCATCCAGATCGGGAGCGTGGCAAGCCGTCCCGGCCAGGCACGGACGCCAGCGAGATCGGCGGCGGCACGCTGTAGCGCAGGCAGAGCAACCGCGGCCTGACGTGAACGAAGGGCGATCAGCGACGCGCGCAGATCGTCGAGAAACGCGCGCGTGGCCATCCGCATGTCGGCGAAGCCATCCGCCGGCACCGCGGTGTCACGCAGCTGCGCCGCGATCGAGGACAGGTCATCGGCGGACAGCGCCAGCGGCGGCTGCCGGTCGCCGCGCACCGCAAGCACAGCGTCCAGCCGCGACAGCGCGTCAGCGGCGGCCTGGGCCGTTCCGCGACCGTCCTCGAGCCGGGCGCCGGCCGCCTCAAAATGCGCTGCGGGCCGCTCATCGCCACTCAGTGTGGCCGCGGCACCCTGACGGGCTTCGTCCAGGGCGGAACGGAGCGTGACGTCGAGCTGCTGCAAGGCGGCATCGGCCCGTGCGCTGCGGTCTGCGACTTCCGCGCGATACGCCGCCGCTACCGCCGGCGGGAGGCCCGGCGGCTGCAGAGCCAGCATCGCGCCGAGCACAATCGTCGCCGCCAGGCCGAGCGGAATACCGAGGCCATGGAGCGGACGGTGCTCTGAGCTCCGCGCCTCTCGTCGCCGGCCACCTATCATCCGCCAATGGACCCGCTCACCGAGCTGCGCTCGCTTCCCAAGGCGGAGCTGCACCAGCACCTTGATGGGGCACTGCGCCCGGCGACGGCGGTGGAGCTTGCGGCGGAGATCGGCATGCGACTGACCCTCGACGACGCGCGGACGCGGCTCATCGCGCCGCGGCGCTGCACCGACCAGGCCGAGCTGCTGACGTACTTCGACGTCCCGCTCGCACTGCTCCAGAGCGCTGCAGGGCTTCGACGCGCCGCCGCCGAGCTCGTCGCCGACATGGCCGACGACGGCCTGCGATACGCCGAGATCCGCTGGGCGCCGTTGCTGCATCGGCGGCAGGGCCTGACCGTCGCCGAGGTGATCGAAGCGGTGGCACTCGGCATTGCCGAAGCGGCCAACTGGCTGGGGCCGCGCACGCCGCTCATCGGCCTGATCGTGACCGCCATGCGTTCGCACCCACCGGCCGCGAACGTCGAGCTGGCCCGCACCGCCGCCGCGTTCGGACCGCCGGTCGTGGGCTTCGACCTCGCGGGCCCCGAGGCGACGTATCCCGCGCCGCCGCATGCGGCGGCTTTCCGCGCGGCAGAGGAGGGCGGCCTGGCGCTGACCGCACACGCTGGAGAGGTGGCAGGTCCCGAGCACATCGGTGAGGCGCTCGACCTGGGAGTGACGCGCATCGGCCACGGCGTGACAGCCGTGGACGATCCGGATGTCGTGGCGCTGCTCATCGAGCGCGACGTGACGCTGGACCTGTGCCCGACGAGCAATGTGCAGTCCGGCATCGTCGCGGACCTCGCCCACCACCCACTGGCGGCACTCCACCGCGCCGGCGTGAGCGTCACGATCTCGACCGATGACCGCACCGTCAGCGACACGACGCTCACCGAAGAGATCGGCCGCTCGGCCGATGCGCTCGGCCTTGGGCGACCGGAGGTGGCCAAAATCGCGCTGAACGCCTTCCGCCGCGGCTTCGCACCCACACGCGTGCTCGAGGGGATGCTGACCAGCGCCGAGCCCGCGTGGCGCGCGTGGGCCAAAAGCATCAGCTGAGCCATTCGTCGAACAACACGGCCAACGCCCGGGGATCGTCGACGACCAGGTCCGGCCGTCGTTCCGCAGTGAGCGTGTCGGCCGTGGCCGCCTCCGCCACGCCGGTCAGCACCAGCGCACAGCGGATGCCGGCACGGTGCGCGGCCACGATGTCGGCATCGGGATTGTCGCCGACGACCAGCGCCTCCTCGCCAGCCACGCCGGTCGTCTCGAGAATGGCCTGGAACATCCCCGGTTGCGGCTTGCCGATGACGATCGGTTCGACGCCGGCGGCCACGCCGATGGCCGCCACCATGCTGCCGGCACCGGGCAGAAAACCGTGGCGCGTCGGGTAGCGCCCGTCGGCGTTCGTCGCCACGAAGCGCGCGCCGCCGAGGATCGCCGCCTGGGCGGCCGCGAGGCTGCGGAAGCTGAAGCGCAGATCCAGGCCCGCGACGACGGCGTCGTAGGTACCTGCCAGCGGCGCGCCGTCGGGCTCGTCCGTCAGCACATCAGCCGCCGCATCGACCTCATATCCCGCGCCCCGGAGCATGGCGCACAATCCATCCTCGCCAACGGCCAGGATGCGTCGCACTTCGGGCAGATGTCGCCGCAGATAGTCGATCGTCGCCGTGGTGGAGGTCACCATCTCGCCGGCGGACGCTGCGATGCCAAGCCGTCGAAGCCGATAGACGAAGTCATCCGGGCTGAGCATCGAGTTGTTGGTCGCGAAGCGGACCAGGACGCCGGCCCTGCGCAGTCGCGCGATCAGCTCGGGAGCGCCGGACACCGCTCGATCACCGCGGTACACCACGCCGTCGAGGTCGAAGATGACCAGGCGCGGCCGCGGAACGGCATCGGTCTGCATCGGGCGGATCATAGCGGTGACCGTGTCCGCGGCATGCGCCGATTGCTTGAGCGCACCACGAGCAAGGCGCTATCATGCTCCGGATTCGCGCCGGCAGACCCTCGAGCCGGTGGCGCGTGCCCGACGCCGCGACCGTTGCGGCGGACATCCCCCAGTACGGAGGGTTAGGAGATTCCATGCGAAAGCAGCGGTTCGGCCTCGTGGCCACATTCAGCATCGCGGCGCTCGTGCTCGGCGCGTGCCAGGGCACTCCGGGCGCCAGCGGCGGCACCAGCAGCCTCAAGATCGGCCTGGTCACCGATGTCGGCCAGCTCAACGACCACAACTTCAACCAGTACTCATGGGAAGGCGCCCAAGACGGCGCCGCCAAGGTGGGTGCAACGGCGAAGTCCGCCCAGAGCACCGTCTCGGCAGATATCGCCAAGAACATTCAGTCGTTCGTCGATCAGAAGTACAACATCATCGTGACCGTCGGCTTCGCAGCCGGGGCCGATACGATCAAGGCCGCCAAGGCCAACCCGTCGATCAAGTTCATCGGCGTCGACCAATCGCCATGCGTCGATGAGCAAGGGGTCAACGATACCAACTTCGGCTGCAAGGGCGATGCCTCGAAGCTGCTGCCCAACCTGCAGGGCATCCAGTGGAAGGAGCAGCAGCCGGGCTACCTCGCCGGCATCGTGGCGGGCTCGATCACCAAGAGCGGGCACATCGCCGCCATCGGTGGCACCGCGTCGGTCCCGGCCGTGCCGAACTACATGGTCGGCTACGTCAATGGCGCGAAGTCCGTGAAGCCGGACATCAAGGTCGACCTGAAGTACGTCAGTGCGGCTCCGGACGCCAAGGCGTTCAACGATCCTCCGGGAGGCAAGGCATTCGCACAGCAGCTGCTCCAACAGGAGCCTGACATCGATGTCATGTTCCAGGTGGCGGGCGCGACCGGCAACGGCGTCCTGCAGGCGGCGTGCGACGCGAACATCAATGCGATCGGCGTCGACGTCGACCAGCACCTGTCAGCTCCGGAGTCGGCCAAGTGCATCGTCACCAGCGCCGAGAAGTTCCTCAAGAAGAACGTGTCCGACGCCATTCAAAGAATCAAGGCGGGTACGGACAAGGGCGGCACGGTGAAGCTCGACATCAGCACCGATGACGTCGGTCTGGCTCCCTTCTACGACTTCCAGAACCTGATCACCGCGGACATCCAGAAGAAGCTGGACGACGCCACCGCGGCGATGAAGGACGGAAGCCTGAAGGCCTGCCCGGAGAACAATTTCGGGGCATGCAACATCACCAAGGCGGGACAGCCGGCTTCGTAGGGAGCCTCCCTCAGGCAGTTGCGCTGAACACGGATAATGCGCGAGCGGGCTGCGGCACAGCGGCCCGCTCGTTCCATACCGGGACCCGGACGAGTGAGGCGATGGCCGATCAGGATCTGAAGGCGTCTGCGCTCGAGATGCGTGGCGTGACCAAGCGCTTTCCCGGCGTCCTGGCCAACGATCACATCGACCTCGATATCCGCAAGGGTGAGATTCACGCCCTGCTGGGGGAGAACGGGGCCGGGAAGACGACCCTGATGAACATCCTCTACGGCCTGGTTACCCCTGATGCGGGCGCGATCCTGCTGGATGGCCAACCGGTCACGGTCAAATCCCCCGCCGATGCCATCCGCCAGGGGATCAGCATGGTGCATCAGCACTTCATGCTGGTCCCGGTCCTGTCGGTCGCCGAGAACATCCTGCTCGGCGAGGAGCCGATGGCCAATCCGATCTTTCTCGACCGCACCGCGGCACACGAGCGCATCCGCGAGCTCGGGCGATTCTTCGGCACCGAGATCGACCCGGATGTCAGGGTCGGCAGCCTGTCGGTCGGATGGCAGCAGCGCGTCGAGATCCTCAAGGCGCTCTACCGCAATGCCAACATCCTGGTCCTCGATGAGCCAACCGCGGTCCTGACGCCGCCCGAGACACTGGAGATCTTCGACGTGCTGCGCCGGCTCACCAAGCTCGGTACCAGCATCATCTTCATCAGCCACAAGCTCTACGAAGTGCTCGAGATCGCTGACCGCATCACCGTGATCCGCCGTGGCAAGGTCGTCGGCAGCCGTATGCCGTCCGAGACCGATGAGGACGACCTGGCCGAGCTCATGGTCGGGCGCGAGGTGCAGCTCTCGATCGATCGCGGCGAGAGCCATCCCGCGGGGCGCCGCCTCAGCGTGGAAAACCTCGAGGTCAAGGACGACCGCGGTCACCAGGTCGTGCATGGCGTCAGCCTCGAGGTCGCCAGCGGCGAGATCTTCGGCATCGCCGGTGTTGCCGGCAATGGACAGGACGAGCTCGTCGCCGCGATCACAGGCCTGCGCAGCGTTGCCGCAGGCAGCGTCCACCTCGAGGGCCACGCGATCACCGGTGCAACGCCTCGGGACCTGCACGAGCGCGCGGTTGCCTTCGTACCCGCTGACCGGCATCGGTACGGGCTGGTCCTCGCCTTCCCACTCACCGACAACCTGGTGCTCACCGACTACTATCACGCGCCCTTCGCCCGCGGCCTGGTGCGCGACGACGATGCGATTCGCGCGCATGCCGAGACATCGATCGCGGAGTACGACATCCGGACGCCATCCGCATCGGTCCAGGCGAGCTCGCTCTCGGGTGGAAACCAGCAGAAGGTGATCGTCGCGCGCGAGTTCCGCGGCGACATCAGCATGCTCATCCTCGATCAGCCCACGCGCGGCCTGGATGTCGGCTCGATCGAGTTCATTCACCGGCAGATCATCGCCAAGCGCAACGCCGGCACCGCCGTCCTGCTCGTTTCAGCGGAGCTCGACGAGGTGCTGGAGCTATCGGATCGGATCGGCGTCATGTACCGCGGACGAATCGTCGCGGTCCTTGACGGACGGAGCGCGACACGTGAGGAGGTGGGACTGCTGATGGCGACCGGTGGACGCAGCACGGACGCAACAGAGGCGACGGCATGAGCCTGCGCCGTGTCGTCTCGCTGATCACCGTCCCGGCGCTGTCGATCGTCCTCGGCCTGATCGCCGCCGGCGTCATCATGATCCTGTCTTCGCCGCTGGTCAGTAGCACAGGCAGCATCGACGTAACGCTGCCCCTGGTGGCGTATTGGGACTTGCTTCAGGGCTCCCTGGGCGGCTTCGACGCGATCACCCAGACGATCGTCAGTGCCACGCCGCTGATTTTGGCGGGCCTCGCCGTGGGAATCGGCTTCAAGGCGGGACTGTTCAACATCGGAGCACAGGGCCAGTTCCTGGTCGGCGGCGTTGCGGCGGCGGGTGTCGGCGCCGCCCTCGCACAGAGCTCGCCGCTGCTGGCGATACCCGCCGCCGTCCTCGCAGCGGCAGTGGCCGGGGGCATCTACGGCTGGATCCCGGGCTTCCTCAAGGCCTACACCGGTGCCCACGAGGTGGTCACCACCATCATGCTCAACTACGTGGCAATCCAACTGATCGCCTACCTGATCACCGGACCACTGCGGGCGCAGGGTGCGTCATTTGCGCGCTCACCTGACGTGGGCGCTGCGGCGCTCCCGATCCTGATCGGGCGCAACGGCCATCTCGGCATCCTGTTCGCCGTGGTCGCGATCCCGATCGCCTGGTGGCTGATGTACCGCAGCACCGTCGGGTTCGAGGTTCGAACCGTCGGCGCCAACCCCGACGCCGCGCGCTACGCCGGCATGCGACCTCGCACCATCATCATCCTGACCATGACGGCCTGCGGGCTGCTCGCAGGCCTGGCGGGTGCCGGCGAGATCCTGGGGCTCAGCGGCTACATGCCCGCAGGCTACTCGACGAATGTCGGATTCGACGGCATCACGGTCGCGTTGCTCGGTCGGGCGCATCCGGTCGGAATCCTCCTCGCCGGACTGCTGCTCGGTGCGATGCGCGCCGGCTCCGGACTCATGCAGATCGACGCGGGGATCCCCGTCCAGATGGTCGACGTGCTGCAGGGCACGATCCTCTTCTTCCTGACTGCGGAGCTCATCGTGCGCTACGTCTTTCGCATCCGCGCGGCCCGAGCCGCCGTCAGCGAGCTGGAAACGGTCACCCGCTCCTACGCCGGCCAGACGACACCCTAAGGAGCCGCGATGGACCTCGTTCTGCATCTGCCCGTCATCGGCCTGCTGCTCCAATTCGTCGTCTACCTCATCGGGGTGATGATCACGAATGGCGCCTTGATCATCACGCTGTCCACGCCGATCGCGCTGGGTGCGCTATGCGGCTTCATGAACGAGCGCAGCGGCGTGGTCAATATCGGGATCGAAGGAATGATGATCGCGGCGGCCTTCGCCGGCTCATTCGCCGCGGCGGTGGCCCAGGGTGGCGTCGCGCCAACCGGTGGCGGTCTCTTCGGAGCGAGCCTGCCACTGCTGATCGGACTGGGGGCAGCGCTGGCCACGGGGGTCGTCGCGTCGCTGGTGCACGCCTACCTGTCGATCACCGTGCGGGCCGACCAGATCATCTCGGGGACCATCGTCAACATCGTGGCACTCGGCGCGACCGCTTACCTGAGCCTCCTGGTCAGCCAGCGGCCGCCCCAGTCGGCCGGCAGCTTCAGCAGCCTGACGATCCCCACCGAGATCGTCCAGGTGCCGGTGATCGGCTGGTTGGCCACGACGTTCCTGCGTCATGGGCCAACTACGCTGCTGATGCTCATCCTGGTAGTCGTTCTGCAGGTCATGCTGTACCGGTCGCGATGGGGCCTGCGCACTCGCGCGGTCGGCGAGCACCCGCGGGCCGCCGAGACCCTCGGCATCGACGTCATTCGACTGCGCTACCGCAACGTCCTGCTCGGCGGCCTGCTGGCTGGCCTGGCCGGAGCGTGGTTCACCCTCGACTACGGCAACTCCTTCCAGCCGGGGATGACCAATGGCCGCGGTTTCATCGCGCTGGCAGCGCTCATCTTCGGCCGATGGACGCCGGTCGGTGCATTCGGCGCGGCACTCCTCTTCGGCGTAGCCGATGCCCTCGGCACAGCCATTCGCCAGTCTCCGCCGACGGGAGACCTCGGTGGCTTCCTGGCCGTCGTGCCGGAGCAGGTGTTTGGCGCGCTGCCCTACATCGTCACGATCATCGTGCTCGCCGGGGTCGTTGGTCGCAGCACACCACCCGCTGCCGACGGGCAGCCGTACGAACGCGAAGCGACCGCGCGCTGACCCACGACCACGGGGCGACCATGCGCACGCGCCCGCGGTCAGCTGGGCGCGAGCTCGAGGCTCGTCGGCACCGCCTAGGCCGGCCGCGCGGACGGTGGCACGCGCAATAGATCGATCGACAGACCGGCAGCCGCCAGTCCGTCCGCCACCGGCGCGTGGTCGTAGTCGATGCTGCGGAAGCCAACCGCGAGGTCCGGCTGGCCGAGGTACACCACCGCGTAGCGAGCGTGCGCGTCGCCCTCGATCCCGCAGCCGACCGAACCGGCGGCCACGAAATGCCCCTGGCCCACGATCCGATGGAAGCTCTCGTGGGTGTGACCGAAGCAGAACAGGTCGTCGGCCTCATCGCTGGCGATTCGGGACAGGTAGCGCGACGGCCGGTCCGACCACAGGTACTCGGTCTGCTTCAGCGGCGACCCGTGGAAAAGGAGCACCGATCGGCCCTCAGCGCTGAAGCGGTGGCTGGTCGGCAGGTTGCGCAACCACCCGCGGTTGTCGTCGGTGATGCGCTGCTTGGTCCACTCCAGCGACGCGAGACCCTGGAGCTCACCGTCATGGCTTGCCCACAGGGCACCGGAGCTGTCGCGATCCATGCCGACCGCCTCGTCCCAGTTGCCCTGGACCGTGGGTACATCGAGCTCGCGCAGAAGCTCGACCACCTCGTTCGGGTGCGGGCCGCGTCCCACCACATCGCCGGCGCACCAGATGGCATCGCAGCCGATTCCGGCAATGTCGTCGAGAACGGCGCGCAGCGCCGGCAGGTTCGCGTGGAGATCGGCGATGACGGCGACACGCATGCGCGCATGCTACGAGCGATCGGTCGCCCGGCAATCACCCATTGAATACGCCGCCGCCCGTACATCGGTCCGCCACAGGGCCGCTCAGCCGACGGCGGTGGTTGCTGCGCCTGCCGTGGCTGCGCCTGCCGTGGCTGCTCCTGCCGTGGCTGCTCCTGCGCTGGCGCCGACGAAGGGGGCTGCCACGACGCTCACCCGACCGGCGACCGTACGCGCCAGCTCACGCAGTGCCGCACCGGCCACCGAGCTCTCGCCGCCGGGATACTGCGCCGAAGTGATCGGCACGCCGGCATCGCCGCCGGTGCGCACGGCCGGCTCGAGCGGAATGCGGCCCAACACTTCGAGGTCCAGCTCACGGGCGATCTTGCTGCCACCCCCGGAGCCGAAGATGTCGTGCTCCTCGCGGCAGTTCGGGCAGATGAAACCGCTCATGTTCTCGACCACGCCAAGTGTGCGGACGTTGACCTTGTTGAACATGGCGATCGCCTTGCGCGCGTCGAGCAGCGACACCTCCTGCGGAGTCGTCACGACCACGGCGCCGGTCAGCGGAATGAGCTGGCTCAGGCTGAGCGCCGCGTCACCGGTTCCGGGTGGCAGGTCGACCATCAGATAGTCGAGCTCGCCCCACTCCACGTCGCGCAGGAACTGCTGGATGGCCGAGTGAATCAGGGGTCCGCGCCAGATCACTGGAGCATCGCCGGTCAGAAAGTACTGGATGCTCATCATCTGCACGCCGTGACTGGTCACCGGGTTGACCCGTCCGCCGCTGCCGGTGACATGCGCGCCGTCGGTGCCCATCATCAGCGGCACGTTGGGGCCGGTGATGTCGCCGTCGAGCAGCCCCACTCGGGCTCCGTCACGCGCCAGGCTCACCGCCAGGTTGACGGCCACGGTGGTCTTGCCGACGCCGCCCTTGCCCGACGCGACCGCGATCGTGTTCCGAACGCCGGGAATGAGGTCCGCGGCCGGACCGCCGAACGAGCGCTTGACATTCGATGCCCAGTCGACGCGCACCGTCGTGGCGCCGAGGCCCTCGAGCTCGCTCACGATGTCCGATTCGATCTTCGCCTTGAGCGGGCACGCCGGAGTCGTGAGCTCGACCTGGAGATCAACCGCAGTGCCGTTGATCTCGATCGCCTTGATCATTCCCAGCGAGACGAGGTCGCGCCCGATCTCTGGGTCCTTGACGCGCCCCATGGCGGTCATGATGTTCTCGTTGGTCAGCATCTCAGGTGTCTCGGGCATCTCGAAGCAACAGCTTCCTTTCATGGAGCGATGAGTGGGGGCTCATGCACGAGCCTACCAGACGTAGCCGACCGCGTGGTTCCACCTATGTTGAGGTTCGCGCGTCGGGCCCGCGGTTCGGCCTTTAGACCAGGCCGTCGAACAGCCCTGACTCGCGCGACCCGTCGATCCCGGCCGCCACCGGCAGGTTGGAGCGAACCAGGCGATATGACTCAGTCGCCAGATAGCGCTGGCGCACGTCGACCGGCCAGTCATTGAATGCGCCGGCGGACCCGGTCTGCGACACATGGCGATCGATCGCGGCGAGCTTCAGGTTAGCGAGGTCACCAAGCTCCAGTGACACCGTCTCGGTCTCGTCCGCTGAGCCGTACTCGGCTGGTGCGCCGGCACCGATCGCCGATAGCTGTGAAGGCGGGACGACCAGTTGGTACAGCTTGGCAGCGCGCCAGGCCACCTGGTCCTCCTCGAGGTCGTCCTCGTAGGCCAGCGGCTGCCCGGCGCGTTCGAAGGCGAGACTCGTGGCACGCGATAGCGCCATGTGGTCGGCATCTCCCGTGACGCCGTCCGGCCCAAACGACACGATGACCTCCGGCCGATGCATCCGGATCGGCTCGACAATGCGACCCACCAGCTCATCGACACTGACCGCTGCAAGCTCGTCCTCGGCGTAGTCGAGCATGCGCAGCACCCGCACGCCGAGCAACGCCACCGAGCGTCGCAGCTCGTCCTCGCGCACCGTGTCGAGGTTGCGCCAGACGACCGGCTTCATGTACGAGCGGTTGCGACCACCCGGTGCGGGTGCGGGATCGAGCAGACGCGGGTCGAAAAAGCCGCGCGTGGCGCACAGCACCACGACGTACGCTCCGGCTGCGGCGGCCGTGGCGATTGCTCCGCCGAATCCGAATGCCTCGTCTCCGGGGTGGGCCACCACAACCATCAGGCTGCGCGCTGGATTGCGTTCTCGGATCGGGCGCCAGATCGATGACACGGCCGGCAGTATATCGGTCTAGACGTAAGCTCCGAGGCCGATCCGCGCATGCCCGTCACCGTGCCCGTCGAGCGGCAGCGCCACCGGCTCGACCGTCGGGGCGCGGTCGACGAAGCTGGCGCTGCGTGACGTCTCGACCGCCGCGCGGATGTCATCGGGCGACATGATGTCACTGCGCAGGAGCAGGTTGAGCTCGCCGCGCAGCGTGGTGCGCAGCATCTCCGGTCCATCGGTCGATATGGCGAGCGGAACCCCGGCGTCGATCAACTGCCGAATGATGCGCCGCACCTCGGCCAGGTCGCGGACCACGCCGGTATTCAGGTTCGAGCTCGGGCAGACCTCGAGCACGATCCCCCGCTCGACCAGCAATGCCATCACCTTCGGGTCGAGGGCGCTCTTGATGCCATGACCGATGCGCGTCGGCTCGAGTGCCTCGACGGCCTCGCGGACCTCCTCGGGTCCGCCGGTCTCGCCCGCGTGAACGGTGATCCCCAGGCCGGCGCGACGGCACTCGGCGAAAATGTCACGGTAGTCGGTGAAGTGAAACGACTCGACCACAGGGCCAGCGATGTCGACGGCCACCACGCCACGGCTGCGCCAGCTGATCGCCTTGGCGGCAATGATCTCGTTGAGCTCGATACTGAATCCGCGATCCAGACAGAAGATCAGCCCGGCGCGCACCTGTGGGTACTCGAGCACCGCCCGATCCATGCCGCGCACCGCCGCGGCAATGATGTGGTCGAGGTCCTGCTCACCGCCGCGGTTGCGCTTCATCGGGTTGAAGCGCAGCTCGATCGCCGTGACATTGTTCTTGCGGTAGGCACCGCCGATCACCTCGTAGACGCTGCGCTCGACGGCGGTGGGGCTCGACTGGATGAGCTCGGTCCAGTGGAACAGGTCGAGATACGCCTGGAAGCTGCGCTTGCGACGCCCGACGGTGATCAGGTCGCGGAAGGCCCAGAAGTCCTTCGTCGGCAGCCGAATGCCCTGGGCATGCGCGATGCCCCACATGATGGCCGGCGTGACCGCGGCGCCCAAATGGACGTGCAGCTCGCTGAGGGGCGTGCGTAGATCGAGTCTCGGCCGCGGCATGGACCCCTCGCAGCGATGAGATTGACGTGGGTTTCGCGAAGTGTAGCAGCCTGTCAGGCCCGGCCCCGGGGGTCCGCGCGGCGGTGCTAGAATCGCGCCCGATGGACATCAAAGCGTGGATCGAGTGGATCGGCAACGACAGCGGGACCACGCTGGCAACGATCTTTCCGTACCTGCTGCTCGGCCTCGCCGGGCTCTACGTGCTCTGGCTCATCGTCGGCTACCTGCGCGTCTCGCAGGTCGGCATCCAGGCACCCGGCGGGGAGCATGCGGTCCAGCTGCAGCGAGCGCCCGATGGCGTGCTCGAAGCGCCGCGTGGCGTCCCGTATTGCCCGACGGACGGGCTCCAATTCCCCGCGGGGGCTCGCTTCTGCCCTGTCTGCGAGAGCGATCTGATGGTCGACTGCGCCAACTGCGGTACGACCATCCGCGCAGCCGATGAGAGCTGCTACCGCTGTGGCACGCGACGCGCCGTCAGCGCCTGACCCCGGGCTAATAGCCTGCTAGTCGCCCATCACCGAGCGCACATAGGCGCGCATCTGCACGACGTTGGGGATGATGATCCAGCCACGGCGACTGTTCGGCTCGATTCCCATGAAACGCGCGTAGCTGGGGCCGAGCACTTGGCGCGTAACCTTCGCATCAGCGGTGCGCTTGGCAATCTCCCGCAGCGTCGCCAGCTTGTCGAGCGGCAAACTGGTACTCAATGACTTGAGGCTCCGAAGCAGACGCGGCACGTCAACCTCGAGCGTTGGATCGACGAGCTTACGGAAAATTGCCATAAGCACCTGTTGCTGGCGTCCCTGGCGCGCGAAGTCGCCGTCCTGGTGCCTCGTCCGGACGTAGCTGAGCGCCGCGTTACCGGTGAAGTGGTGGACGCCAGGATGGAGGTTGATTCCAAGCATCGCATCGTAGAGCGCGTACGGCACGTCAATATCGACGCCACCGACCGCATCGACGACGGCACCGAAATCGGACATGTTCAGCACAACGTAGTAGTCAATCGGAACGCCGTAGGCCGTCTCCAGTGCGCCCTGAAGCGCCTCGATCCCTTGTGCTGCCATCAGTGAGTTGATCTTGCGTGACCACACCCCGCCTGTGGCGAGCGGGATGTCGACGGTGTCGCGCGGCAGCGAGACCATTGCGATACGGTCATGCCCTGGATCGACGCTGGCGACAATCATCGCGTCGCTGTTAATCGGCATGTTGCGCGCGACACGATCCGGATTCGAGTCGATGCCCGCGATCAGTACCGTCACCCGACGGCTGAGCAATGCTTGATCGAGCGGTCTGGGAGTCGGTGACGGGCTGGGCGTCGGGCTGGGCGTCGGTGACGGGCTGAGGCTGGGACTTGGCGACGGGCTGAGGCTGGGACTTGGCGACGGGCTGGCGCTGCTGCATGCGCTGATCGTCAGCACCGTCGCGAGCAAGGCGGCGAGCGGCCGGGTCCTGCGAGATCGCTCAATCATCGGCGGCATGATACCCGGTGCTAGGCTCCAACCGTGGAAAGCCGTGAAATCAGCATCCAAACGGACCCCCGTCGAGGCGTCTTCGATCTGACCGATGCGTGCACCGCCTTCCTCGACGCAGTGGCCGATGAACAGGATGGCCTCCTCAACGTCTTCGTGCCGCATGCCACCGCCGGCGTCGTGCTGATGGAGCTCGGGTCGGGCTCCGATGCCGACCTGCTGGATGCGCTCGACCGCCTTTTGCCTCGTGACGATCGCTGGCGGCACGCGCACGGGTCAGCCGGTCACGGCGCCGATCACGTGCTGCCGCTGCTCGTGGCGCCTTCGCTCGTCATTCCGGTGCTCGGCGCACGAATGCAGCTCGGCACCTGGCAGTCCGTCGCGCTGCTCGATCCAAATCCCGACAATCCTCGCCGACGCGTGCGCCTCTCGTTCGTCGCCGGCTGAACTACCCGGACGGCGACATGCGCTCGACCTGCAGTACGGCCCGATGCAGGTCAGTCGTCGGCTCCTCGCATGCGTAGCCCCGGCAGACATAGGCCGTCGGCCTGCCGCCGATTGGTTGCTTGCCGGCGAAGACCGCCCACTCGCTCGTCTCGGCTCCCGGCCCAACGGTCGCGATGACCAGGTCTGGCGCAAACGGCCGCGCGACGGCCTGCCGCATCAGCAGCGCCTCTGGCTGGCTCGGATCCACGGAAGCAACCACTGCGTCGGATGGATTGCCCAGTGATCGATCGACAGCGCACATCATCCGTCCGAACATCGATGGCTGGCGCTCGAGGGCCGGAGCCACAGCACGCAGGATCGAGCGCGCCCGCCGGTCATAGTCGGCTTCGCCGGTGAACAGCGCGAGCCGCAGCAGCACGTCGGCCGCGACCGAGTTGGCCGCCGGCGTCGCCGAATCGATCAACGATCGGGGGCGCGCGACCGTCATGTCATGCTCGAGGCTGGTGTCGAACAGCGTTCCCGAGGCGTCGTCCCAGAAATCGGTCATCAGCCGGTCGATCAGCGCACGGGCCAGCAGCAGGTCCGATGTCTCGCCGAGCGCCGCGTGCGCGCATAGCAGGCCGTCCGCGAGGTTCGCGTAGTCCTCGCTGAAGCCCGGTGTGTGCGCCACTCCGCCGCGAGCCGTGCGCCACAGGCGGTCACCGTCATGCAGCAGGTGCGCGCGCACGAACGCGGTGATGCTGCGGGACGCCGTCGCGTATCGGTCGCCGCCGAGCACGAGTGCTCCGGTCGCCAATGCCCGCAGCGCCATGCCGTTCCAGGCAGCCAGCTGCTTCTCGTCGCGCGCGGGCCGCACCCTCGCCTGGCGGGCGGCGAGCAGCCCCTGCCGCGCCCGGTCGAGCAGCGGCGTGGGCGGTGCTGGCCCGCTCACGTGCAGGATCGACTTGCCCTCCCAGTTGCCAGACACAGTGACGCCCCAGTAATTGGCCAGTAAGCGCGCCTCGCCATCATTGAGAACTGCATCACGGAGCGCCGACATGAACTCGTCATAAGTCCACACGTAGAAGCGGCCTTCCACGCCCTCGCTGTCAGCGTCGAGCGCGGAGGCGAAGCCGCCGTCATCGGTCTGCAGCTCTCGAAGCATGAAGTCACAGATGTCGCCGGCGACCTGCGCGTAACGCTCGATCCGAAATGCCCGGAAGGCTTCCAGGTAGCAATACGCCATGAGCGCGTTGTCGTACAGCATCTTCTCGAAGTGCGGCACGAGCCACTGGGCGTCGGTGCTGTAACGCGCGAACCCGCCGCCGAGCTGGTCATGGATGCCGCCATCGGCCATCCGGTCCAGCGTGAGCGTCAGCATGCGACGGGTCTGCTCGTCGCGGTTTCGCTGCCAGCTGCGCATCAGGAACTCGAGCGTCATCGGTGCGGGAAACTTGGGCGCGCCTCCGAAGCCGCCCTGGATCGCGTCGAAGGCGGCCGTCAGTCGCGTCACCGCCGATTCGAGCTGGCGCCGCTCGGGATCGCCGCTGCCCGGCTCTACCGCCAGTTGAGCGCGAACGTGCTCGGCCAGCTGCCGCGCGTGGGTGGTGATCTCGTCGCGCCGATTCGAATAGGCGTCTGCCACCGCCTCGAGCACGCGGTCGAAGGCGGGCATGCCGTGCCGCTCATCGGGCGGGAAGTAGGTGCCGCCGAAGAACGGCTGCAGGTCGGGAGTCAGGAACACGCTCATTGGCCAGCCGCCGCCGCCGGTCATCGCCTGGACCGCGGCCATGTACACGTCGTCGAGATCCGGCCGTTCCTCGCGATCCACCTTGACGTTGACGAAGTGCTTGTTCATGAGCGCCGCGATCCGCTCGTCCTCGAACGACTCGCGTTCCATGACGTGGCACCAGTGGCAGGCCGAGTAGCCAATCGACACGAAGAGCGGCCGGTCCTCGGCGCGTGCCCGTTCGAGTGCTTCGGGGCCCCACGGATACCAATCGACCGGATTGTGCGCGTGCTGCAGCAGATAGGGGCTCGTCTGGCTCGCGAGCCGATTGGTGTGGCGCGGGGTCGTAGTTGACATGCCGGTCAGTCAGGCCTCGACCGGCTCGCGGCCGGCGGCGAACTGCTCGTGGTAGAGCCGGGCATACAGCCCCTCGTGGCGCAGCAATTCGTCGTGCGTTCCGCGCTCCGCAATCCGGCCACGCTCGAAGACCAAAATCTGGTCGGCCCGCAGGATGGTCGACAGCCGGTGCGCGATGGCGATCGTGGTGCGGCCTTCCATCAGCCGCGCCAGCGCCTGCTGGATCAGCCGCTCGCTGACCGTGTCGAGTGCGGAGGTGGCCTCGTCCAGGATCAGAATCCGCGGATTCTTGAGCAGCACCCGGGCGATCGCGACGCGCTGCTTCTCACCGCCGGACAGCTTGTAGCCGCGCTCGCCGACCACCGTGTCGTATCCGTCGGGCAGCTCCATCACCCGGTCGTGGATCGCCGCCGCGCGGCCCGCGGTCTCGATTTCCTCCATCGTCGCCTCTGGCTTGGCGTAGCGCAGGTTCTCGAGCACGGTGTTGTGGAACAGGTACGTCTCCTGTGTGACCATTCCGATCACCTGGCCGAGGGACTCGAGCCGGATCTCGCGCACATCGGTCCCGTCGATGCGCACCGAACCGACATCGACGTCGTACAGGCGTGGAATGAGGTACGTGCTCGTCGTCTTGCCCGCGCCGGACGGCCCGACCAATGCCACCAGCTGCCCCGGCGATGCCTCGAACGACAGGTCGTCGAGCGCAAACGGCCGCAGTGCAGTCGACACGGCGCGACCAGTCGCCTCAGCCTCGGCGGCCTCGCTCGCCACGGCGACCTGCGCCGGTGCGACGGGGTAGCGGAACGAGACGTGGTCAAAGCTGACCTCGCCACGCACGCGCGCCGGGTCAAGTGCCACCGCATCGGGCGCATCGGTGATCTCCTGCGGCATCTCGAGATACTCGAAGATGCGATCGAAGAGGGCCAGCGCACCCTGGATCTCGACCTGCACGCTAAGCAGTTGGCCGAGCGGGAAGAAGAGGCGCGACTGAAGCGTGGTGAAGGCCACGATCGAGCCGATGCTGACGTGCTTGTCGCCGCCGATGATCAACGACCCGGCGAGCAGGTAGACCAGCGCCGGGCTGATGCTGAAGAAGGTACCGATCAGCGCGAAGAACCATCGGCCGATCATCTGCTGGCGGATCTGCAGATCGCCCAGCCGCCGCGACTCGCGCCGGAATCGGTCGACCGAGGCCTCCTGCTGGCCGAACGTCTTTGACAGGAGAATGCCCGACACCGAGAGCGACTCCTCGGTGATGGCGCTCACCTCGGCCAGCGACTGCTGGGTGAGCATGGCCACCACGCGTCGCACCTTGCCGACCCGGTAGGTGATGTACATGAAGACCGGCAGCATGCCGAGGCTCAGTGCGGTGAGCCGCCAGTCGATGATGACCATGGCGATCACCGTGGTCGCGACGGTGGCGAAGTTCGACAGCAGCGACGCCGCGGTATCGGTCACCACCGACTGCACGCCGTTGACGTCGTTGCCGATGCGGCTCTGGATCTCGCCGGTGCGCGTTTCGGTGAAGAAGCGCAGCGGCATCCACTGCAGGTGGCGGTAGAGCGCCAGCCGCAGGTCGTCCATGACCCGCTGACCGACCACGTTCGACAGGTACGACTGTCCGACGCCGATGAGGCTGGTGATCACCGGCAGAACGACCATCAGCCCGACCTGCAGGTAGAGCAGGCCCAGGTCCCCGCCGCCGGGGCGCAACAGGTTGTCGATGATCAGCTTGAGCAGGATCGGGTTGACGACACCGATGCTGACGCTGACCAGGATGGCACCCGCGATCACCCACAGCCGTCCCCGATATGGCCGGAAGAAGTCGATGATCTGGCTCAGGGTGTGCCGGCCGCTGCCCGGTCGTCGCGTCAGGTCGGGCTCGACGCCGCCACCCCAATGGCCGCCGCGCCTCGTCATTCCAGGATGATCGAGAGGAACGCCTGCGCCAGGCCGATCCCCTGCGGAACGCCCATCAGCTGCGCACGCTCCCGGACGCTGTCCTCAACGTCACGGTCACCGATCTGGCTCACGTGGCGACGCAGCGCCTCGATCCCGACCTCGAAGGTGTCGGCGACGTCGACCCACAGGTTGGGCTCCTCGACGCCCGAGAGCAGTACCTGGCGCACCTTCCACGGCTCGTAGCCCTCGTTGACCAGCTCCGGAAAATTCAGCCGATCACGGGCCGCGGGGTAGACCGAGGCGAGCGTCGCCTCGCCGGTCGCGAGGTGATCGGGATGACCGATGAACGGATTGTGGTCCAGCCGACGCTGCGGGTTCTGGGTCAGCACCAGGTCCGGACGGAAGCGCCGGATCTGGCGACTGATGTCCCGGCGCAGCTCGAGCGACGGCGTGAGGTAGCCGTCCGGATAACCCAGATGCACGATCTCGCTCACGCCGAGCACGTCGGCCGCCGCTCGCTGCTCGGCAATGCGCGTGGCGGAGAGCTGCTCGGATGTCACCGCCGGATCGTCGGTGCCCTTGCCGCCATCGGTGGTCAGCACGTAATCGACCCGCACGCCACCCCGCGTCAGGGCTGCAATCGTGGCGGCCGCGCCGAATTCGGCATCGTCGGGATGGCTGATCACCACGAGCGCGCGCTCGAGTGGGCTGATCAGCTCATGCTTCTCGATCGGACTCATATGAAAGGCATGCTACCGCGAATGGACCGATGCGGCGGCGGCGCCGATTGACCGCTGCCGACACGACGCCACATACTCACCCGCAGTATGGAACCAGCACACTTTCGCCACGCCTACTCCAAAGATCGACGCCTGCTTGTCAACCGGCTGAAGCGGGTCGAGGGCCAGGCCCGCGGTATTCAGCGGCTCGTCACCGAAGAGGCGTACTGCCTGGACGTACTGCAACAGGTCGAGGCACTGACCGCGGCGGCCGACCAGGTGGCCCTCCTGCTGCTCGAGGATCACATCGAGGGCTGCCTGGTACATGCCGTTGAAACGGGCCAGGGACAACCGTACGTCGACGAGGTGATGACGGTCGTGCGGCGGGCGGTCGGGCGCCGTCGAGTCCGGCCTGAACCCGACGCGACTGAGGGCGAAGCGGGAGTGCCGTAGGGGGGAACCACAGCACTCCCGGATGGAGTGTAGCGATTTGCGTCAAGTCGAGGCCGATCGCTTGCCCGCTATTCGCCAAAGATCGTCAATTGCTCGCCGCCGCGCTCGATCAGCGGATCGAGGCCGAGCACCGGCTCCAGCCAGTCGAGGCTGGCGCCCTCGCGGCCGGCAAGCGCATCGAGGTGCTGCCACTTCAGGACATGCCAGTTCTGGCGTTCCATCTCGGCGCGCAGCCACGGCGAGCGCTCGAGCTTGAGCCGCAGCAGCTCGCCACGCTCGGCAGGGATCACCAGGAACCTCGCCTGCTGCTCGCCGGCCGGGATCTGCCGCCCTCGTCGCAGCACCGCCTCGCCGACCATCGCGGTCCACTCCACCTCGAACAGGAAGGTCATCCGCCCGCGGACATACCACATCGCGTCAACGGCACCGAGGGCATCGGCTGGGGCGCGCAGCACGAGCGGCAGGTACGCCCGACGCTCCTCGTCGAGCAGCCGATCGCCGAGCACGCCGCCGTCCAACACTCGCGACTGCTCGCGTTTGCTGATCCAGACCCGCAGCCCGAGCCGATGCCCGTAGTCGGCCAGTGTGGCGATCACGCGGCCGTGCTCATCGAGACGCCGCGACAGTTCGTCTTCGGTGCGCAGCTGCCCGCGCTCGGTGACCGTCGCGTACGCGCCGAGGCACGCGCGCACCAGCTCCTCGTCCGGCGCGGCCAGCCCGGGGAAGAGCGCGTAGATGCGATCCAGGAAGGCCGCCTCGTCAAGCCTTCCCGCCGTCGAGAGGATCGAGAAGGTTGCCCACTCGACCCGGTCGGCCAGCGGCGACTCGGCGAGCTCGGGTTCGCGCAGCCACCATAACGGCCGCTCGGGGTCGCCCATCCGCAGCAGCGAGGGGTGGTCCTCGCGCCACAGCTCCTCGCGCAGCAGCATCGAGAGCAGGGCTGGTCCGCCGCACTCGAGACGCTCATCCGTGTCGGCCGGCTGCTCGTCGCTCGACTGCTCGGTGCGGCCTCGCAGCACGGCGACGCGGCGCAGCAGGCCGGTGCGCTGCATCTCGAGAAGGACCGCTGCCGCCAGCCGGCTCAGCCCGGCCGGCTCGCCGCGGTCGCGCAGCAGGCCGAGCAGCGCCGCCTCCATGGCCGCAGCAAGCTCCGGATAGGTCAGCCGTTCCCCCTTCGCGCCCAGTCGCAGCGGTCGGGGCTGCACCGCGTCGCGCAGCCGATCCTCTGCCGACGGCTTGCGGAAGTGAATTGAGACGCCGTCCCCCGATCTACGCGATTCGCGGACGATGACATCCACGAGCTCCAGGCCGGCCGCGGCGCCCGCAACGGCCACGCTCGACATGCGGTCCGCGTCATCGCCATCGAGCAGCACATTGAACCAGCCGTCCGGCTTCAGCACCCCGGCGGCTGAGGAGAGAGCGTGTCGCAGTGCGGCCGCCTCAGCTCCCTCGGTGCGACCGATGGGAGCGCCGAACAACGGCTCGAGCCGCAGCGTCTCGGCCGCCTCGCGCCCCATCAGCCAGGCCGTGGCCAGGTACTCGAAGCTCAGCTCGTCGACGCTGGCCGGAGCGCCGACCGAGCCGAGCACCAGGTCGATGCTCTCGAGCGGCAGATACTGGCGGACCACCGCCGGCCGGCAGCGAACCCACAGTACGTTGGCTGCCGAGACGCTGCCCAACTCGGCGAAATCGGCCGCGAAGCGCGCGGGGCGTCGATCAGCAGCGATCGCCCCCAGAGCAGTACGCACGTCGCCGACTGCCGCCTCGAACAGCTGCCACACGTTCACCTCACGCTGGTAGCGGGAGGCCGGCTGGCGCACGTGTCCATTGGCGATGCGCAGCGACGCCACGCGCCCGGGATAGCCGTTCAGGCGGCTGGCTGGCAGCAGGCAGGCGGCGAGGGCAAGGCGCAGGATGGCCGCCATCGGCTGCGAACGAAACTCGGCGTCGATCTTGCTGGCGATCGTCTGCAGTGCGTAGATGTTGCGCGGCGTGTACAGATCGAGCAGCTCGTCGATCAGTTCGTCGTGCCCGTCCAGCACCGGGAATCGGTCACGCAGCTGTTGATAGTGCTGACCGTGCTGAACGTCAGCGGTCGGGCCGGTTACCGCTTCGGGGCGCACGGTGGAGGCCCAGCGCGGTCCTGCGTCGGGCCCCCCTCGCAGTGGCGGGTCGGGACGTGCCATCGTGGGCGGCGGTGGACCACCTGGCTCACCCAACGTTGCGTCGCGCCCGCCGGGGACGGACTGCGCCGTGAGTCCAGTGGGGGCCGGCGGCAGATCGTCATCGGCATCGGCCGATGGATCAGTGATCGGCTCGTCGCCTGCGTCGGCCGGACGGTCGATACCCAGCTTCGCGAGGTCCCCGGCATCGACCGGGGCAACTCGCTCATCACCCCGGCCGACGCCGATCTCGCAGTTCGTGCAGCGATAGATCTTACGACCGGGCGCATCCGCATCACGCGGCCAGATGAACTGGTCGCCCACGACGGGCCGCCGGCAGGTCGCGCAGCGCGTGGCGTACAGCTCCTCGATATGCTGCTTGAGCGGCACGTCCACACGGCGTGACCCTGCCAGCTGGGCGAATGCCGCGTCGATCGCGCCGGGGTCAGGCGCGAGCAGGAAAGCCTGGGCGGCCAGCTGCGCGAACGGGCTCGGATCGGCCGCCACCGCGCGCATCGAGTGGGCCGTCGCCCGACGCGCCGTCCAGCCGGTACCGGCCCACGGATCCAGCACGGTGTCGCCGGGGCGGGCAAATGCGCTCAGCTCGGCATCGAGCAGGTTGTCTGCCGGTGACGGAAAGTAGCGCTCGAGCAGCGCGAGGCCCGGGAGGCGGCGAGGAAGAACGACATGGTCCAGTCGGTTCCGATCAGCCTCGCGCATCGGCTCCTACGATTCTTCGAGCAGCTCTTCCTCGAGCTCGGGCTCGGCTGAGAATTCCGGAAGCGTGGTGTCGAGCTCCTCGACCTCCTCGGACTCTTCGTCGGGCTCTTCGCTCTCCTCGTCGTCATCGTAGCGGACGGCGGTGCCTTTCATGTACGGCCGAACGTCACCCGGGCGAGGCGCGGTCGTTCCCGGGAAGGAAACCTTCCCGAAGTTCGCTGCATGACCGAAGACTTCGCGAATGATGATGCGCGCGTCGTCGCTCTGCAGAACCGTGATCGCAGCTTCGTAGCGGTTGCCGCCGGCGATGAGCTTGACCAGGCGCACACCGACACGCGGCTCGACCTGCCCGAGCTCCGCATCGCCGACGCGTGCAGCCAACTGGTCGCCATCGACCTCGAGCTGCACCGCGTCACCGGGCGACAGCGGCGCAAGCACGCGAGGCGCCGCGACGTTGACCAGCCGGGCATGGCCGGTCTTGCCCATCTCCTCGATGAAGTGGGCGGCGGAAGCCTTCTCCGGCTTAGCATTCCTGGCCTTCTGGCGGCGTCCGCCGTTACGCGCTGTTCCGGAGAGACTCGCGACCACGACGCGCAGCCGATCGACGTTGCGCTCGGCGATGCGGTTGGTGCCGTCACGGGCGAGCGCCTGCTCGTAGGTTTCCAGCGCCTCCTCGTCCCGTCCGAGCTCGGCCAAGGCCTTGCCCAGCCGGTTGTACGCATCGGTATCCGGCCCGAGCTCCAGGAGCTCGCGATTGGCGTCAACGGCCGCCTCCCAGTCGCCACGGGTGGCATGGCCGATCGCGGCTTCGCCCAGTTGGCGACGCTGACGGTTGATGGTGTCGATCTCACTGAGCGTCATCGGTATCTGACGTCTCCAGTCGGTGGGTTACTCACAGGAATGCCCTTGGCGCGGCGAACCGGGCGAAGCGAGCGTTGTTGTAGCACCGGGCCTGCACGGTGTCAACGCGACCGCCGCAGAGGTGATGCCCGCGCGCTGCGTGGACGGCTAGGCGGCCTGATGCAGGAGGAATGCCACGACGACGCCGAGAACGCCGAGCGACCCGAACTCGAACGCAATCCCGCGCAACGAAGCACCTTCCTCGAATGACTCGAGCGCGCCGCCCCACGCGTGGAAGACGGCGGCGACCACGGCCGGACCTACCACGCCGGGGAGATGCAGCAGGATCAGCGCTGCTCCAATCTGTCCGGTCGCGAGCACGTGCAAACTGGCCTGGCCCACGGCCTCGATGCCTGTGCGGCCGCGACCTTCGGCGGCGCGCAGCGCCAACACGAAGGCGAGCAGCATGATGAGCACGAGTGGAGGCGGCCATGCGTCACTGCCGAACAGGTGCCAGATCCCCGATGCGGCCAGGAACAGGATGCCAACCTGGGCGAGGTCGAGCATCCATCGCGCACCGACGCCACGCGACGCGCGCAGCTCCAGCCACAGGACCGACCACAACAGGACCGCGGCGACCGGCGTCAAGAGGAGCGCCGTTCCGCCCGGAATGAGCCGGCCGAACAACGTCAGCGATACGGCCGCCATGGCAGGCGTGGCGTACCGCGCAAAGCCGAGCCCTGGCCGAGCGGGACCGATCAAGCGCACCGCCCCCGCGCCAGCCGTGGCCAGCTGCACCGCGACCGTGACCGCCAGCCAGAAGGGGCTCACCAGCCAGCCGACCGCGCACAGCACCGCAAGCAGGACCGACAGACCAACCAACTCGAATCGGTCGATGCGAGCGAGCACCTGGCTGGCCCGTCCGCCGCGCAGCATGCGTACCATCATCTGACGAGCTCAAGCAGCGCGTCCGCCGATCGGGTCGCGACGATCTGATCGGCGCCGAGCCAGGCGCGGCGCGCCATCGACACCGCATAGCGCAGCTGTCCGAGCTCCTCGGTCCGATGCGCATCGCTGGCCACGGTCAGCCGAACGCCCGCCACGCCCGCGGCGCGAGCGAGCGCATCATCGAGGTCAAGCCGGGGGCTGCCGTTCATCTCGAGGATCGTACCCGTCGCGGCGGCGGCCTCGAAGACGCGCGGCCAATCGAGGACCATCGCCTCGCGGCGATTGACGATCCGGCCGGTGGGATGCGCCAGGATGTCGACGTGCGGGTTGCCGATGGCCGACAGGGCCCGCCGGGTGAGCTGCTCCGTCGATTGTCCACGCCCGGTATGGAGGCTTGCCACGACGACGTCGAAGGTGCGCAGCAGCTCATCGGGATAGTCCAGCGAGCCGTCGGAGCGAATCTCCATCTCGGTGCCGTGCAGGATCCGAAATGGCGCCATCTCCACATTCAGGCGGCCGATGAGATCGCGCTGCTGCGCCACCCGTTCTGGCGCGAGACCACGTGCGATCCCGAGCGACGGGGAGTGGTCGGTAAGCACCATCCATTCGCGTCCGAGGCTTTGCGCCGCGCGGGCCATGGTCTCGACGCCGTCCACGCCGTCGGTCCAATCAGAATGGGTATGCGTATCGCCGCGGACGTCGTCGAGCGTGACGAGCTGTGGCAGCGTTCCGCTGGCGGCGGCCTGGATCTCACCGCCGTCCTCGCGCAGCTCCGGCGGCACCCATGCGAGATCGAGCCGGGCATAGACCTCCTCTTCGGTCGCAGCCAGCAGCAATCGACCGTCGTCGACCACCTTGAAGCCCTTCTCCGACAGTGACCACCCTCGCGCCAGCGCCCGGCCGCGGAGGGCGACGTTATGCTCCTTGCTCCCGGTGAAATGAACGAGGTGCGTGCCCCACGCCGCCGGCGGGCAGACCATCAGGTCGACCTGTGGTCCGTCACGCAGCACGATGCTCGACTTGTCCGTGCCGGCCGAGACGATGTGGTCTATCTCGGGCAGGCCGTCAAGCGCGGCGATCAGCGCTGGCGGATCGGTGACGGCGGCGAGCAGGTCGAGGTCGCCGATCGTTGAACGCCGGCGCCGCAGCGAGCCGGCCGCCTGGATCTGCACCACTCCGGGAGTCTGTGCCAGGAGGGCGACGAGGCGGCTCATCAGCTCGTCGGCGTCGTGCAGCAGCAGGCGGGTGCTGCGCTGCTCGACCCGCGCGATCCCCGCCAGGATGTTCTCCTCGGTCTTGGCGGAGAGGCCCTTGATGTTGCGCAGCGAGCCAAGCTCTGCGGCGGCGCGCAGCGCCTCGATCGAGTCGATGCCCAGCTCGCCGTGCAGCAGCTTCACGGTGCGCGGGCCGACGCCGGAGATGCGCAGCATGTCGAGCAACCCATCGGGGACCTGCGCGCGCAGGCGCTGGTGATACTCGAGGCCGCCCGTCGCGGCCAGCTCGGCGAGCTTGGCGGTGAGTGCCGGACCGGCGCCCGAAAGCTTGGGCGGCACGCCGCGCCGGAAGAGCGCCGCGACATCGTCGGGATAGCGCTCCACCGCATCCGCCACCCGGCGATACGCCACCGACTTGTAGACGACCTCGCCGAGGATCTCGAGCATGTCGGCGATCTCGCCGAAGATCCGCGCGAGATCGGCATTGCTCATCACGCCCTCGTCGCTGCTGCGTGGCGCGGAACGTGGTCGAGGCATCAAGCCATTCTAGAAGCCAAACAGCCCGCTCCGGATGGAGCGGGCTGTTTCGGTCGATGTAGTGGAGCTAGCGAGCCCGGCTGCGTCGGACACGCGGCAGAGTCAGGTTGAAGATCCTGCCTCGTCGCCGGCGCCTGGGAACCAGCGAGATGCGACGCGATTTCGCATCATCGAGCAGCTCCTGCTGACGCAGCTCGGCTTGCATCTCCCAGTAGCTGGACATGCTTGCCTCCTAGAAAGGTTCAGATGTTGAGACGCTGTCCGTCAGCGGCCCCGGGCCGGCTGTCGCAGCCAAGGAGCGCGCCGGCAACGCCGAGCGCAAAGATGATCCCGAGGATCAGAAGCAACGACATGGGACTCGACCTCCTCGCGACGCTCTAGTAACTTGTATCCACCTGTTAAGCGGTTACATGCAGACTCTACGCCTGGCGCCGTAACTTGTCAAGTGGGGTACAATGGTTACGTCATGAGCCTGAACCACGATACGATGCCCGAGCCTGACCACTCGGACAAGCTCTTCGTCGAGTTCGCCAATACCCTCGAATACGAGCACGGCGAACCGGTCGACGCGCTTCCGGACACCGGCGCGCTGCTCGCCTGGCTCCGCGAGCACGACCTGATCAGCGACCGCGGCCGGGCGACCGAGGGTTCCCGACTGCGCCGTGAGCCAGAAGAGGCAGATCGCCGACTCGACCGCTTCCGCCATCTGCGCGCGGTACTGCACGACGTCGCGGAGCGCGTCGATCATGGTGGGCAGCCGACCAAGTCACAACTGCGCGACCTCAATCACATCCTGCGGCACGGCCTGCACTACCACCAGCTGCGCTTCGATCCGGATGGCACGCGCTACGCGTTCGCGCAGGTCGGCGACCGCCTCGATCAGGCGCGGGCCACGATTGCGAGCTCGTTCGCCCACTTCCTGGCCGATGATGCCGCCGACCGGCTGCGGGTCTGCGCCAATCCGGGCTGCCGATTCGTTTTCGTCGACCGATCCCCGACCGGCCGCCGGCGCTGGTGCCACATGCGCACCTGCGGCAACCAGGCCAAGGTGGCGCGCCACCGCGCACGCGCACGAGGCGAAGGACCAAGGGCATAGCCGATACAGCCACGGGTCAGCCCGATCGATCGGGCTACAATGACGCCGGCTTGGCGCGGCTGCGCCACCGGAACGGAATACGCAACGAGGCAACGCGCGACCAACGTGGACGCCGAACCCAGTAGACGCCCCAATGGACGCAATGACCGCGCCCGTGGTGGATGGCCCGTGCGCGAGGTGAACGCCCAGCGTCGATAGCGACGCCGCAGCTCCCCGCGATCGATACGACCACCCGCTCGCGTGCGCAGCACCCTTGAGAGCGAGGTGGTCATTTCATGCTCTTCCTGAGCCAGATCATCGGCAGGCCGGTGCTCGACCGTCACGGCGAGCCCTTCGGCAAGGTGCGCGACCTGATCGTCGCGCTCGGTGAGAAGTACCCGCCCGTCACGGGCCTGGTGGTTCGTGTCACCGGCGGGCGCGACATCTTCCTGCCTTGGTCCGACGTCTTCGAGTTCGACGTGTCCGGGGCCCGCCTGCGCACGTCGAGCATCAACATCACCGCCTTCCGGCGCCGGCCGAACGAGATCCGTCTGTGGCTCGACCTGCAGGACAAGCAGATCATCGACGTCGAGGGCCGCAAGATCGTGCGCGTCAACGACATCCAGCTCGCCTCCGTGCGCGGCCGCGTGCGGCTGGTGGCCGTCGACGTCGGGCTGGCCGGCATCCTGCGCCGCCTCGGCCTCTCTGGTCCCGGCGAGCGCCTCGCCCGCGCGCTTCGGCTCGAGGTCGAGAACTACATCGAATGGGAGGAGGTCGACCCGGTCGAGTCGAGCGTCAGCTCGCTGAAGCTGCGTGTGCCGCACCAGGCGCTGTCAACCCTGCACCCAGCCGACGTGGCGCACATTGTCGAGCAGCTCGCGCCGCGTGACCGGACCGGCATCCTCGCCTCGCTCGACGACGAGCGCGCGGCGGACGTCATGGAGGAGCTCGACGCCGAAGACCAGGTCGACGTGCTCGAGGCGTTGCCGCCGGAGCGTGCCGCCGACATCCTCGAGGAGATGGGCCCCGACGAGGCGGCCGACCTGATGGCCGACCTCTCCAAGGAGCGTCAGGCGGAGCTCCTGGGCCTCATGCGGCCCGAGGACGCCCAGGACGTGCGCGAGCTGTTGGCCTATGGCGAGGAGACGGCCGGCGGGCTGATGACGACTGACTTCATCACCATCACGCCCGACGAGACGGCGCAGCAGGTGATCGACCGGCTGCGCAAGCTCGCTCCCCCCGCGGACCGCGCCTACTACCTCTACGTGACCGATGCCGACGGCCACCTCGAAGGCACCGTCACCCTGCGCGGTTTGATCGTCGCGTCGCCGGACACACCGGTGCTCCAGTTCATGCGACCCGAGCCGATCTCGGTCGCCGCGGATCTCGACGCCGAGCAGGTTGGGGCAGCCATCGCGCGCTATAACCTGCTGGCGCTGCCGGTCGTCGACGACGAAGGACGCATGCTCGGCATGGTCACCGTCGACGACGCCTTCGAGCGAGCGCTTGGCGAGAGCTGGCGCAGGCGCCTGCCCGAGATCTTCGAACGGGCGGAGGATCGGTGAGCCGTCTGGCGCTGCCGCGCCCGGTTCGGCGTGCCCAGCGCTCGGTGCGGGAGCGTCTGCCGAACTTTCGGGTGCATCGGTCAGGTGTGCTGGCCTTCCTCGGCGTGCTCGGTCCCGGGCTCGTCGCCGGTCTGGCCGGCAACGACGCGGGCGGAATCCTGACCTACAGCAAGCTGGGCGCGGAAACCGGCCTGAGCCTGCTCTGGATCTTGCCGATCACGACCGTCATGCTGATCGTCGTCCTCGAGATGGCGGCGCGCATGGGCGCCGTCTCGGGCCAGGGACTGGGCGACCTGATCCGGGACGACTTCGGCATCCGCTGGACCCTGCTTGCCATGGTGGTGCTGCTGATCGCCAACGGCTCGAACATCGCGGCCGAGTTTGCCGGAGCGGCGGCTGCTCTCGAGATCTTTGATATTCCGCGCTGGATCAGCGTCCCGGTGGTCGCGGCCGGCATCTGGGCGCTCGTCGTGTTCGGCTCATACCGGCTGGTCGAGCGCGTCTTCCTGAGCGTCGCGGTGGTCTTCCTGGCGTATGTCGTGAGCACCTTCGTCGCGGGCCCCGACTGGGGCGAGGTCGGACGAGCGCTCGTCTCGCCTTCGCTCAGCTTCGAGCCGACCCTGCTGCTGCTGATGGTGACGACCGTCGGCACGACGGTGACGCCGTACATGTTCTTCTACCTGCAATCGTCGGTGGCCGACAAGGGCCTCGGTCCGGAGGAGCTCACCTACGAACGCGCGGACGCCATCCTGGGTGCGGTGTGGACCAACGTGATTGCCATGTTCATCGTAATCGTCACCGCCGCCACGCTGTTCGGAACCGGAATCGTGCTGACCAGCGCCGAGCAGGCGGCCACGGCCCTCGCTCCCGTCGCCGGTGGATTCGCCTCGGCCCTGTTCGCATTCGGGCTGTTCGGCGCATCGGTCCTGGCGGCGACGGTCATGCCGCTGACCACCAGCTACACCGTCTGCGAGTCGTTCGGCTGGGAGTCCGGCGTGTCCCGTCGATTCCGGGAGGCACCGGTCTTCATGGGCCTGTACACGGCGCTGATCGTCATCGGGGCACTGGTCGTGCTCGTCCCGGGCATGCCGCTGACCGGCCTGATCATCCTCAGCCAGAGCCTGAACGGCATCCTGCTGCCGATCATCCTGATCTTCATGCTGCGCCTGGTGAACAACCCACGGATCATGGGCAGCCAAGTCAACCCGTGGTGGCTGAACGTCGTCGCCTGGGGCCTCACCGGCCTGGTCGTCGCCCTGACGCTGGTGCTGTTCGGCTCGACGCTCGCCGGTTGGCTCGGCCTCTTCGGAGACTAGGCGCCGATGGGGTGCCAGACCGTCTTGGTCTCGGTGTACTGGCCGATCAGGTACGGCGACTGCGCGCGCGCGCTGAACCAGTCGTAACGCTCGAGCCCGGCGGCCGGCGGGCGGACGACGCGCTTGACGTTCTCCACGCCACTCTCCTCGACCGCGGCGGCCTCTGAGGGTGCGACGCCGAAGGCGTCGAGCGCGTTGACGTCCATGTGCGCAGCCAGCGCGGGCACCACCTCCCGGCGAAGTCCGGTGACCAGGTTGACGACCCCGCCCGGCACATCGGAGGTGGCAAGCACCTCGGTGAGCGTCACGGCGGGCAACGGCCGCGACTCGCTCGCGACCACGATTGCGGCATTTCCGCTCACGATCACTGGCGCGAGACGACTCACCAGGCCGAGCAGCGACGACTCCTCCGGTGCGATCACGCCGACCACGCCGGTGGGCTCGGGTACCGTGAAGTTGAAGTACGAGCCATTGACCGGGTTGACGGATCCGACCATCTGGCTGAACTTGTCGGCCCAGCCGGCGTACCACACCCAGCGATCGATGGCCGCGTCGACCTCGCGCATCGCCCGACGACGGCCGACGCCCTGGGCCGCCTGCACCTCGGTGATGAACTGGTCGCGTCGCCCCTCCATCAGCTCGGCGATGCGATACAGGATCTGCGAGCGGTTGTAGGCGGTCTTCTTCCACCAGTCGGGGAACGCCTTGCGCGCCGCGCGTACCGCATCGCGAATGTCCTTGCGCGTGCCGCGGCAGGCGTTGGCCAACAGCATGCCGCGCGAATCGAAGATCTCGTAGGACCGCCCGGACTCCGTCCTCGGGAAGGCACCCCCAATGTACAGCTTGTACGTCTTTCGCACCCCGATCCGATCAGCGGAGGTGCCGTTGGCAGACGTCGCCAGCGGAGACATCGGTCTGTCTTCGAGGACCGATGCGCGCGAGCGCGACTTCGTGGCCGTGCGTGGACTCATGCGTCGAGCCGAAGGTACGCGGCCAGGCCGTGCAGCCCGCCCTCGCGGCCGTAGCCCGACTCCTTGTAGCCGCCGAATGGCGAGGTCGGGTCGAATCGGTTAAAGGTGTTCGCCCAGATGACCCCGGCGCGCATGGCGGCCGCCATCTTGAAGATGCGGCTGCCCTTCTCGGTCCACACCCCGGCGGACAGGCCGTACGGCGTGTTGTTCGCCTTTTCGATCGCCTCGTCAGGCGTGCGGAAGGTGAGCACCGACAGCACCGGACCGAAGATCTCTTCCTGCGCGATCCGATGGCTCTGGCTCACCCCGGTGAACAGGGTCGGCACGAAGAAGAAGCCGCGATCCGGCAACCTGCAGTCCGGCTGGAAGATCTCGGCGCCCTCGGCGATGCCGCTCGCCACCAGCTCCTGGATCTTGGCCAGTTGCCCCGCCGAGTTGATCGCGCCGACGTCGGTGTTCTTGTCGAGCGGATCGCCCACGCGCAGCGTCGAGAGGCGCGCCTTGAGCTTGTCGAGCAGCGGCTCGTAGACGCTCTCCTGCACGAAGAGCCGCGACCCGGCACAGCACACCTCGCCCTGGTTGAAGTAGATACCGTTGATGATGCCCTCGATCGCCTGGTCGATCGGCGCGTCGTCGAAGACGATATTCGCCGCCTTGCCGCCGAGCTCGAGCGTCAGCTTCTTCTCGGACCCTGCGACGGCACGGGCGATCATCTTGCCGACCGCCGTCGACCCGGTGAACGCGACCTTGTTGACGTCCGGATGCTTGACCAGGTCCATGCCGATCTCACCCGGCCCGGTGATGATGTTGACCACGCCCGGCGGCAGTTCCGCCTGGCGAACGACATCGGCGAACAGGTAGGCGGTCAGCGGCGTGGTGGATGCCGGCTTCAGCACGACCGTGTTGCCGGCAGCCAGTGCGGGCGCGATCTTCCAGGCCAGCATCATCAGCGGAAAGTTCCACGGGATGATCTGCGCGGCGACGCCCAGCGAGCGCGGCGTGCGGTTCGGGAAGGCGTACTCGAGCTTGTCGGCCCAGCCGGCGTAGTAGAAGAAATGCGCCGCGGCCAGCGGCACGTCAACGTCGCGGCTCTCCTTGATCGGCTTGCCCGAGTTGAGCGTCTCGACCACGGCGAACTCGCGGCTGCGCTCCTGGATGATCCGCGCGATCCGATACAGGTACTTCGCCCGCTCGCTGCCCGCCAGCTTCGACCAGGTCTGGCTGTAGCCCAGGCGGGCCGCCTTCACGGCTCGGTCGACATCGGCCGTCGAGGCGCGAGCGACCCTGGCCAGGACCTCTTCGGTGGCGGGGTTGATGACCTCGAAGGTGCGCTTCGGCTTCGCCGCCACGAACTCGTTGCCGATGAACAGGCCGTACTCGGGCCTGATCTGAACGTGATCGGTCGACTCAGGTGCCGATGCGTACTCCCACGGCACGTGTTTGCCCGCCGCCAGTCCCCACGAGGCAGTCGCGGGTGGCGTCTCGGACTTCTTGGTGAGCGTCATATCCGCTCGATTATCGCACGCAGTCGCCGCGCGCCCGAACTCCGCGGCCATGCGATCGCGACATTCGAAGCGGACCCGGCCGCGCCATGGAGCGATCACCGTGTCGCCACGGATCCTCGTCGTTCAGGCGCTGCCGGCAGCGCTTGCGCTGGTCGCCGTCGTTCTCGCGGCAGCCTAGCGGTCGACAACGACGCCCTCGAGGCGTAGCAGGAAGCGCTTGCGGTCGACACCGCCGGTGTAGCCGCCCAGTCCCCCGCCGGCGTGCAGCACCCGATGGCATGGCACCACGATCGGGACCGGGTTCGAGCCCAGGGCATTGCCGGCAGCGCGATAAGCGTTGGGCGAACCGGCCTCGGCCGCGACCTCCCGGTAGCTCGAGACGCCGCCGAACGGAATGCGAGCGGTCGCCTGCAGCACGGCGCCAGCGAAGCCGCGCACCAGCGACCAGTCGATCGCGACATCGAACTGGCGGCGTCGTCCGGCGAAATACTCCTCCAGCTCGCGCCGTACCTCGTCGGTTCGCTCAGGGGCTGCGAGGATCCGAGGCGAAAGCCGATCGGCCAGACCCTGCAGCTCGTCCTTCGCCTCGTTGTACGCGACGCGTACCAGGCCGCGTGGCGTGACGAAGATGCTCAACGGACCGAGCGGCGAGTCGAGGTCCGCATACGCCACGTCGAGCATTCCCTGCTCCAGGGCACGCCGCCGGAATGCCGCCAGGGCCGCGGAGGCATCGGTCTCGAGGCGAGCGCCAAGCCGATGCTCGAGCTCGTTCATGGATTCACCTCCAGGCGCAGACGGCGCAGGCCGGCGCTCACGTTCTGTCTCGCGGCTTGTTCGCTGACGCCCATTCGCTCGCCGATCTCGCGATAGGCCAGGTCGAAAACATACCGATGCACCACGGCTGCTCGTTGCTTCAGCGGCAGCGACCGCACCGCGCTCCACAGCTCGTCATCGGGCAGCGGTTGGGCGCCGACGGCGGGCTCCACGCCCTCGAGGTCGCTCGCCCGATGCTTCACGCGTCGCCGCACCGTATCGGTTGCCTTGCGATGGGCGATGGTGAACAGCCAGCCTCGCAGGTTGTCGGCGTGGCTCAGTCCCGGATAGGCGCGCAATGCGGCCAGCAGCGTCTCCTGCAGGCAGTCATCTGCGTCGGTCGAGCCGACGCACGCCGTCAGGAACCGATGCAGCTCCGCGGCGTGCTCGTTGATCAGGTGCTGAAAGGGCGGCAGGTGCACGGACATTCAACGCTGAGATGCGGGGATTCGTGAGCCGTCAAGCCAGTGCACTGCTCTCAGCGTGCGGCGCGGCGCAGCAGGTCGTCGTAGACCGTTGGATCGTCAACAACAATCACCGGGAAGCCGCCGCCCTGCCCGTCGTCGCCCTCCCAACGCATCTCGACGCCGGGATTCGGGACGTTGTGGCCATCCGGCAGGAACAGGTGCGGCGAGCCGCTGACCTCGTCTCCCCTGGCGATCTCCCAATCGTCGAAGATGCGCTGCCGCGCGCGACCGCTGTCCAAAGCCTCGGCCAGCGCCGCCACGTCGACCGATTCGCATTCGTTGGCGACCTCCAGAATCACGTGCCGCAGGCTGATGCAGCGGCTCTCCCCCCAAAACGCGCGCCGCAGTCCGCGGTCGAGTTCCTCGGCGGCCGCGACCGACTGCTCGCGAGCGGCCTGCACCGCCTCCATCGGCGGCAGCATGGTCACCGGCCAGGCGTCGGCCGGGCCGGACCAGGCACGCCACCCGGCACGCGGCGCAAGCGCGGCGATGACCGGCCATTCGGCGTCGAGCTCCTGGCGCGGCGTCGGCCGCGAGTTGAACAGCTCCAGCGGAAAGACCCGGTGCTCGAAGTGGACGACATCGGTCAGGTCAAGGCGTCGGCGGGCGTCGTGGAGGCGCCACACGGCGGCGTGCGCCCACGGACAGCCGATGTCCGACCAAACGGCGATGGTGCGTGGCGCGGCCTGCATCGGTCTAATCGAGGGTGAAATAGTCGCTGCCGCTGTAGCGGCCCGTGCGCTCCTTGCGGATCTGCATGAGCACGTCATTGAGCAGCGACGAGGCACCGAAGCGGAACCGATCCGGCGACATCCAGTCAGGCCCGAGCGTCTCGTACAGCATGGTCAGGTAGGCGATCGACTCTTTGGCGGTGCGAATGCCGCCGGCCGGCTTCATGCCAACGGCACGACCGGTTTGCGCGTAGAAGTCGCGGATCGCCTCGAGCATGACCAGCGTCACCGGCAGCGTCGCGGCGGGCGTCACCTTGCCGGTGGAGGTCTTGATGAAGTCAGCTCCGGCAGCCATGGCCAGGACCGAGGCGCGGCGCACGTTGTCGTAGGTCTCGAGCTCGCCGGTCTCAAGGATGACCTTGAGGTGCGCCTCGCCGCAGGCCTCCTTCACCGCGGTAATCTCGTCGTAGACCCTGCCGTATTCGCCGGCGAGGAAGGCGCCGCGGTCGATCACCATGTCGATCTCGTCAGCACCCATGGCCACCGCATCACGAACGTCGTTGAGCTTGACGTCGAGCGGCGCCTGGCCGCTGGGGAAGTAGGTGGCCACGCTGGCAATCTTGACCGTCGATCCCTTCAGCGCCTCGCGGGCCGCGGTAATCATGTTGGGGTAGACGCACAGCGCGGCGACGCTGGGGATGGACGGATCGGTTGGGTCCGGGCGTCGTGCCTTGCCGGCCAGCGCGCGGATCTTGCCGGGCGTGTCCTTACCCTCGAGGGTCGTCAGATCGGTCATGCGGATGACCATGTCGAGCGCCCAGAGCTTCGACTCGCGCTTGATGCTGCGCTTGGCGAGGCTGGCGGCCCGCTCCTCGACGCCGACCTGGTCGACGGCCCATACGCGGCCGAGCAGGCTGCCGAGGGCCTGGTGCCGGCCGGTCAGGTAGCGCGAGTCCTCGCGTCGAACGGGTGTCGTGGAGCTCATGGGCTGGTCATTGTACCGTCGACTTCGCCTCGGCCGATGCTACGCTCTGAGCAGATGCCCGAGACGATCGTCTACTGCCTCACGCGCGACCACGAGCTGGCCGCCGCGCTCGACGACCGGCTGCTCGGCGCGCTCGTCTTCTTCTACAACGATGCGGCGCGCCTGCACCAGGCGGTCGTTCTGCGGCCGCCGGAGCTTGCGGTCATCGACACCGGCGCGATCCGCGAGGAGTACGGCGACGCCGGGCTTGGCCCGGTGGTCGGCTTCCTGCGGCATCGCTCACCCGATGCGCGCATCGCCGTGCGACCGACCGCCGGCGTGGAGTACCTGGTCGCCGCCGAAGCGGGCGCGGATGTCGAGCTGCTGCCGGCCCCGCGCGAGAGCTGTGTCGACGCGGTGGCCGTGCTGTGCGGCTGCAGCTAGGGGCATCGGACCACGAAACGTCAGCGGCGACGGTTGGAGGCGACCACCAGATCGCCGAAGGTGCTGCATGCGGGCTCGCCGCCGAGCGGCTCGGCTGGCACAGACGCCGCTCCCACCGGCCCAAAGCGCGAGAGTGGCCAATAGCGAAACGCCACGCGCCAGGCGACGGTGTCGAACGGCAGACTGCCGAACGCGCGCGAGTCGGTGCTCGCGATGCCATCGCCGCGCAGTTCCACGCCCGCGTCGCCAATGGCCCACACCCGCTTGATCAGCTCGCGCGACGGCTGGCGTGGATCACGGACCAAGACCACCTCGCCCAAACGTGGCGAGCGCCAACGAAAGGTCAGGCGCTCAACGAGGAGCTGATCGCCGGGCTGGAGCGTCGGCGCCATCGATGAGCCGCGGACGGCGACCGCATCGGTCCAGCGAGAAGCAACCACCGCGAGAGCCGCTCCCACTCCAAGAACGAGAAAGAGGGGCCGGAAGCGACCCCTCTTCATGCGCATCGGTCTAGGCGGTCTGCGCCTGCATGCGCGTCTTCTCGGGTCCGCCGGTTGCCTTCCACATCGAGTCGATCTTGTCGATCAGGTCCAGCAGCTTCTTGGCGTCATCGAGGTTGACCGTATGCTTCACCTCGGCCGCCTGCTTGGCGGCCTGCCAGCAGGTCTCGTGCAGATCCGGGAACTTCTCGAGGTGCTCCGGCTTGAAGTAGTCGCTCCACAGCACGTCGATATGGTGCTTCGCAAGCTCAGCGCGCTCTTCCTTGACGTGGATGCAGCGAGTTCGGAAGACGTCGTCGTTGCTGGCGTTGTACTTCTCGATGATCTTGTAGCAGGACTCCGCCTCGATGCGCGCCTGGGCCGGGTCGTACACGCCACAGGGGATGTCGCAGTGAGCGTCGACCACACGGGTCGGACGCAGAATTGAGCGCAGCGTCAGCATGCAGGTCTCCTTCGTTCGTCTAGCGATGCATTGGGTTGTCACTCATTGTGCAGCAAGTGGCCTGCCGGGGCTCGCGTGGCGACCAAGCGGTCGGGCGGCGGTGGCACTGGCTGGGATTCAACCTGCAATCGCGCCCCGGTGGCGGATGCTCGCATGACATTTGTGCGCGTGGTGAGCGTTACGTGAGCGAAGCCGCGACGAACCATGACCAACGCGCACCACGCATCCTGTAAGGCACGCTTGCGAGGCTTCTGGGACGCTTTTCACCGTCTCTCACCGACGTAAGGCTCGTTGCGGTGAGCATTTGTCATCCGCCCGAGCGGGCGAGCACGGGCACGCGCCCTTGCTCCAGATAGACCGCCGTTTCGGTTTGGCGGGCTTCAAGGGTTGCCGCAAGGCGCCGATGCATGTGCGGCGAGGACAGCGCGGCAACTTCAGTGAGGTCCACGAAGCGGAATTCCGAAAGCTCGTCGGCAGGCAGCTGAATGCGGGCGATCGTGTCCTCATCAATCATGCCGCCGTCGAACAGGAACATCAGCCCCTCGTTGCGCGGCGGGCCGCGGTTGATCCAATCGATCGACAGTAGGCGGCCGATCGGCACGACGAGACCAAGCTCCTCCTCGACCTCGCGGCCGACGGCGGCCAGCGGCGACTCATCGGCCTCGACCGAACCGCCGGGAATCTCCCATGTCGGCTTGTAGGTGGGCCGGACGAGGAGAAACCGGCCGGCCATATCGAAGAAGAGCGCGCCGGCGCCAACGCGTTTCTTCGGCAGGGAGGCGTAGAACGCGGCGAGGTCCTGGGTCACGACCCCATCACGATGCCGCCGTCGACACCGAGCACCTGCCCCGTGACGTAGCGAGCCTCGTCGGAGGCAAGGTAGACGGCGGCGGCGGCGACGTCCTCCACCGAGCCGAGATAGCCGAGCGGCGTCATCGCCTTGAGCGCGTCGGTGGCGGCCTCGGGCAGGTCGGCGGTCAGATCGGTCTCGATCAGACCCGGCGCCAGAGCGTTGCAGGTGATGCCGCGGCTGGCAAGCTCGCGGGCCGTCGTCTTGGTCAAACCGATGAGTCCCGCCTTGGCCGCCGAGTAGTTGGCCTGGCCGGGATTGCCCATGCGGCCGGCGGCGGAGCTCATGTTGATGATGCGCCCGGATCGGGCCTTCATCATCTGTCTGGCGATGGCGCGCGTCATCCAGAAGGGGCCGGACAGGTTGGTGGCGATGACCTCGTTCCACTTCTCGGCATCCATGCGCATCAGCAGGTCATCGCGGGTGATGCCGGCGTTGTTGACCAGGATGTCGAGCTTGCCGAACTCGTCGAGGGCAGCCTTGACGATTGCCTCGCAGGCTTCGCGGCCGGCGGACGTGTCGCCCTGGACGGTCAGCGCGCGGCGACCGAACGCGCGAACCGCAGCGGCAACGTCGGCGGCGGCGGCGGCGTTGCCGCGATAGTTGATGGCGACGTCAGCGCCCTGGCGAGCGAAGGCGAGTGCTATGGCTCGGCCGAGGCCGCGGCTGGCTCCGGTGACGAGGGCCGTCTTGCCCGTCAGGTCGAACATCGATCCTCCGTGACTATGCGACCGCCGTGGCGGGCTGGGTCTGCGGCTTGCCCAGTCGCGTCTGCTCGCCGGGGGCCAGGAAGGCACGTGCGGGATCGGCCGTCCATTCGACGACGGCTGCCCCGGCGGTGTAGCCGGATCCAAAGGCGGCCATCAGCAGCCGGTCGCCCGGCTTGACCCGACCGCCGGCGACCGCCTCCACCAATGCCATCGGCACCGATGCCGCCGAGGTGTTGCCGTACTTCTCGATATTGACGAAGACCTTCTCCACCGGAATGCCGAGCTGCTTGCCGACGCTGTTGATGATGCGCAGGTTGGCCTGGTGGTAGATGAACTGGTCGATGTCGCCGACGCCCATCCCGGCGTCGCGCAGTGCGGCCAGGGTCGACTCGGCCATCTGCCGGGTGGCGTAGCGATACACGTCGGCGCCCGCCATATGAATGAAGTGCCCGTTGCCGGCGGTCGTCTCCGGCGAGGCCGGACAGGCGGACCCACCGGCCGGGACGATGATTCCCTCCGCGCCGGTCCCGTCGCTGAACATGTCGATGCCCAGCAGCCCGCCGGGCGCGTCGCTCGCCGAGAGGAGCACCGCTCCGGCGCCGTCGCCGAACAGCACGCAGGTCCCGCGGTCGGTCCAGTCGATGAATCGGCTCAGCACCTCGACACCGATGACCAGCACGTTGCGGTACATGCCGCTGCGAATGAAGCTCGAGCCGGTTGCCAGCGCGAACAGGAAGCCGGAGCAGGCCGCCTGCAGGTCGAAGCCGGCGGCACGCGTCGCCCCCAGGTCGCGGGCAACGAGCACGCCGGTCGCCGGCAACGGGTAGTCGGGTGAGCAGGTGCCGACGATGACCAGATCCACGTCGAGCGGGTCGACGCCCGCGACCGCCAGGGCATCGCGCGAGGCATTGACCGCCAGCGTCGTCGTCGTCTCGTCGTCGGCCGCGATGCGTCGCTCATGGATGCCGGTGCGCGACACGATCCATTCGTCGTTGGTATCGACCATCTTGGCGAGATCGTCGTTCGTCATCACGCGCTGCGGCGCGTACATCCCCCACCCGCTGATCACCGCGTTCGGCGCCATCTCGTTGTCTCCTTTTCCGGTGGTAACGCGCGTCAGCTCGGATCCACCTCGAGGAGAGGCTGCTGGCGCTTCACCAGCGTGCCGCTCTCGACGAGAATGCGGATCACCTTGCCGCCTACGTCCGACTTGATCTCGTTGAACAGCTTCATTGCTTCGATGAGGCCCACGACCTGGCCGTTCGACACCTCATCGCCGTTCTGCAGGTACGGCCGGGCACCCGGGGACGGCGACGAGTACCAGATCCCCGTCAGCGGCGCCGAGACGAAGCGCATCCCGGGCGACGGCTCGCCGTAAGGGGTGACAGGTCCGGAGGCAGCAGATGTTGAAAGTGGTGCCGCGGCCGCGGTGGACGGAGCCGCCTGCGCGAGCACACGGGTTCGCCCCAGGCGCACGAGGAGCTCACCGGCGCTCACCTCCAGCTCTTCGAGGCCGCTCGCCTCGAAGGCCGGAATCAGCAGGTCGACAGCCTCGAGCGCCGGGTCGCGCTCGCTCACCCCTCCCACCGCCGAAAGATGATCGTGGCGTTGTGCCCGCCGAAGCCGAAGGAGTTGCTCATGGCGGTGCCGATGGCGACCCGGCGCGCTTCGTTCGGCACGTAGTCAAGGTCGCAGTCGGGATCGGGGAATTCGTAATTGATCGTCGGCGGGATGATTCCCTCCTGGAGGGCACGCACGCAGGCGATCGCCTCGACGCCGCCGCCGGCTCCCATCAGGTGGCCGGTCATCGACTTGGTGCTCGAGATCGGAACGCTGTAGGCGTGCTCACCGAACACGGTCTTGATGGCGGCCGTCTCGGATCGATCATTCGGCGGCGTGCTGGTGCCGTGGGCGTTGATATAGTCGACCTGGTCGGCGCCGAGGCCCGCGTCGGCCATGGCGAGCCGCATGCTCCCCGCTGCGCCACGACCACCGGGAGCCGGAAGCGTGATGTGCGACGCATCATCGGTCGCGGCGTAGCCCACCAACTCGGCGTGAATGGCCGCGCCGCGCGCCTGCGCGTGCTCGAGCGCCTCGAGCACCAGGATGCCAGCACCGTCGGCAATCACGAACCCGTCGCGCTCCGCGTCGAACGGCCGCGATGCCTTCTGCGGATCGTCATTGCGCTTCGTGGAGAGGGCGCGCATGGCGGAGAAGGCGGCCACCGGGATCTCGCCAATTCCCGCTTCCGCACCACCGGCGATCATGACGTCCGCATCGCCGCGGCGGATGATCTGCAGCGCGCCGCCGATGGCGTGGTTCGAGCTGCTGCAGGCGCTGATCGTCGCATAGTTCGGGCCGCGTGCCTGCGCCTGGATCGCCACGAAGCCGGGACCCATATCGGGAATCATGGCGGTGACCAGGAACGGACCCACCCGCTCCGGCCCCAGCTCGTGGGCCTCGATGACGTCACGGATCAGGGTGTTGATGCCGCCGATCCCGGTGCCGATGATCGCGCCGGTCCGCTCGGCCAGCGCCTCGTCCTCGATCGGATTGGGCAGCCCCGCGTCGCGCATCGCCTCGACCGTGGCGGCCCAGGCGAGATGCACGTAGCGGTCGTTGCGGCGCACCTCCTTGCGGTCCATGACGGCCGCCGCGTCAAAGTCATGGACCTCGCCGGCTACCTTGCTCGCCACGCGGCTCGGATCGAACGAGGTGATGCGGGTGATGCCGCTGCGTCCGTTGATGAGGCCGTCCCACAAGGTCGCCACGTCGTTGCCGAGCGGCGTTAGGGCGCCCATGCCGGTGATCACCACACGGCGCTCGCCGTCACGCATCGCTGTGGCCTCCGCCGATCGACTGGTCGCGCGGAATGATGAACGAGAGCGTCGCCTCGACCGCCACTTCGCCGTCGACCGACGCCACCGCGCGGGCGCGCCCGAACATGCGCTGCAGCTTCTCGACGCTGATCTCCAGGCGCAGGGTGTCGCCCGGCAGCACGGTGCGCCGGAAGCGGCAATCGTCGATGGCAGCAAAGAGCGCCAGCTTGCCGCGGTTCTCGGGCAACGACAGTACCGCGACGGCACCGGCCTGAGCGAGCGCCTCAACCATCAGCACGCCGGGCATGATCGGCCGCTCGGGGAAGTGACCGGTGAATTGCGGCTCGTTGGCGCTGACGTTCTTCAGCGCCACCACCCGCTTTCCGGGCTCGAGCTCCAGCACGCGGTCGATGAGCAGGAACGGATACCGATGCGGAATGACCCGCATGATCTCGGCGGCCTGCCAGGGCATCGGCGGCAGCGTCTCGGCGGCCGTGTGGCTCTCGGTATCGGTCGTCATCGGTCTGGTTCGGTCAGTCTCCATGTGCTCAGGTGCCGCCGGCCACGAAGGCGCCTGGACCGACGCGGTCGAGCAGATTGGTGCTCACCTCCGCGTCCAGGAAAGCGGCATTCTCGATGATCCCGCGATGGAACGGGATGTTGGTCTGGACACCGGAGATCTCGAACTCGGCGAGCGCGCGGCGCGCACGAGCGACCGCCTGCGCCCGATCCTCGCCCCAGATCACCAGCTTGGCGAGCAGCGAGTCATAGAACGGCGGAATCTCGTAGCCGCGGTAGAGGTGGGTATCCACGCGCACGCCGGGACCGCCCGGAAGCAGCAGCTCCTCGATCACGCCGGTCTGCGGCGCGAAGTTGTCGGCGGGATCCTCGGCGTTGATGCGGAACTCGATGGCGTGCCCCCGGAACCGCACGTCCTCCTGGCGCAGCGAAAGCTTCTCGCCCGCCGCAAGGCGGATCTGCTCGACGATGAGGTCGAGGCCGGTCACCATCTCGGTCACCGGATGCTCGACCTGGATGCGACAATTGATCTCGATGAAGTAGAAGTCTCCGTCGCTGTCGAGCAGGAACTCGAGCGTGCCCGCCGACTCGTAGCCCGCCGCACGCACGGCCCGGATGGCGACGTCGCGCAGCTTCTCGCGGCTCGCGTCATCCATCGCCGGGGAGGGACCCTCCTCAATGATCTTCTGGTGCCGCCGCTGTACGCTGCAGTCGCGCTCACCAAGCTGGATGCCGTTGCCGAATCGGTCGATCAGCACCTGCACCTCGACGTGGCGGCTCTCCTCCACCCACTTCTCGAAGTAGATTGAATCGTCGCCGAAGGCCGCCTGGGCCTCGGAGCGCGCCAGCGGCAGCGAAGTCTCCATCTCGCGCGGGGAGCGCACGAGCCGCATCCCGCGCCCGCCGCCACCGGTCGACGGCTTGAGCAGAACGGGGTAGCCGGCATCGCTCGCCTGCGCCAGGGCGTCGCTGAGGTCGCTGACGATCCCGCGACTGCCCGGCACGGTCGGCAGCCCGTTGGCGGCCAGCATGCGGCGCACCGCGTACTTGCTGGCAAATCGCTCAAGCACCTCCGCCCGCGGACCGATGAACACCAGCTCATGGGCGGCGCACACCTCCGCGAAGCTGGCATCCTCCGAAAGGAAGCCGTAGCCGGGGTGGATCGCATCGCAGCCGGTGATCAGCGCTGCCGACACGACCGCCGGCTGGTTCAGGTAGCTCTTGCGTGCCTCCGCCGGACCGATGCAAACCGCCTCGTCCGCCATCCGCACGGCCAGCGTCTCGCGATCGGCTTCTGAGTAGGCGACCACCGCGGGCACGCCCAGGTCGTGGCAGGCGCGCAGGATGCGCACCGCGATCTCGCCACGATTCGCGATCAGGATCTTCGAGAACATCAGACCGATGCGTCCGCCGTCTGCGGTTGCAGTGCCTCGACGGTCGCGACCAGCGTCGCGCGATCGCTGACGTTCAGCGTGCGCGCCTGCGGCGCGATGCGTTTGATCATGCCGGTGAGCGCGCTTCCGGGGCCGCATTCCACGAACGTGTCGACGCCCTCGTCGCGCATGCGCCGGACCGATGCCATCCATTCCACCGGCGAACTGACCTGCCGTGCCAGGAGACTGCGCAGCTTGGTCGCGTCGGTCACCGGCTCCGCCGTCACGTTGCTGATGAGCGGCGTCGTTGCGTCGTGCCACGTGGCTTCGCCAAAAGCGTGTTCCAGCTCAGTGCCCACCGGCCGCATCGCCGGTGAGTGGAACGGTCCGCTGACGCGCAGCGTGATCACCCGCTTCGCACCGGCGGCGCGCAGCGCGTGGACCGCCTCGTCGAGTGCGGCCGGCCGGCCGCTGACGACGACCTGCCCCGGGGCGTTGTCGTTGGCCACGATCACCTGGTCCGATGTGCCGATCCGCGCAATCGCGTCGGCCACGGCCTCGCGCGAAAGCCCGATCACCGCCAGCATGCCACCATCGCCGGCCTCGGCCATCAGCGCGCCACGACGCGCCACGAGGCGCAATGCATCGGGCAGCGACAGGACGTCGGCGGCCACCAGCGCCGCATACTCTCCCACCGAATGGCCGGCCACGAACGCCGGCGTGAGGCTCGGGTCAGCCTCGCGCAGGGCGGCCAGGCAGGCGAACGAGGTCGCGACCAGGCACGGCTGCGTCTGGCGCGTGTCGTTGAGGCGCTCCTCGGGTCCCTCCCATGCCAGCGTGGAGGCCGACCAGCCGAGAGTCGCATCCGCCTCTGCGAAGACCTCGCGCGCTGCATGCGATTGGGCGGCCAGGTCGCGCCCCATGCCCACCCATTGCGATCCCTGCGGTGAGAACACGAGTGCCAGGCTCATGCGTCCGCCGCCTCGAGCTCGAGGAGCGTCTGGCCGTATTCGACCGCCTCGCCCGTCTCGGTCACCAGGTTGCACACAGTGCCACGACGCGGTGCGCGGACATCGTGACGAACCCCCAACACCTCGACAAATCCGAGCGCGTCACCCTTCTCGACCGCCAGGCCTGGGCCCAGGCCCTCGCCGTAGACGAAGTAGCCGACGGCGGGCGACGGGACCCCGTGCGGACCGTTGGGCACACTCGACGTTGGATGCACGGAGACGACCGGGTCCGGCATGGAAGCGAAGGCCTGCGTCGCCGCGACCGGAGCGCCGGAAACGCGCACGTGCAGCTCGCCGGAGCGCACCTCGATCTCGCCGATGCCCTCCCGCACCAGGCGCGCGGTAAGCTCCGGGATGAGCTCGGCGGCCGCTCGCTGGATCTGCTCCAAATCCGCGTTCGCTTCGCTCATGCGCCTCCTTCGGTCTCGTTCGAGTCATCGCCGCTCGGCCAGATCTCGCTCCAACGCGGACGGCGCGGAACGCCCGGCAGGTGCAGCAGGCGCCCAATGCGGCGCCGCAGCGACGGCGGCTCAGCGCTGATGGGCGTCTGAACATCGGTCTCACGGAAAGGCCCGATGCCTCGCAGCCGAGCATAGCGCGTCGCGAGCAGCGACTCGGTGTCGAGGCGGGTGATGCGTGACAGCGATGCCAACAGCGCGGCCTTGATCGAGCGAGCGGTCGCCTCATGGTCGGTGTGCGCTCCCTCGCCCGGCTCTTCCACGATGCGGTCCACGATTCCCAGCTCGCGTTGGTCGTCAGCCGTCATGCGCATCGCGGCGGCCGCAGCCGGAGCGGCCTCAGGGGCACGCCACAGGATCGAGGCGCAGCCCTCCGGCGAGATCACCGAATACACGCTGTTCTCCAGCGCCAGCACCTCGTCGCCAACGCCGATCGCCAGCGCGCCGCCGGAGCCGCCCTCGCCCAGCACCACGGCGACGATCGGAACCTGCAGGCCGGTCATCAGCTTGATCGACGAGGCGATCGCCTCCGCCTGGCCCCGCTCTTCGGCGGCCGGACCGGGAAACGCACCGGCGGTGTCGAGGAAGGTGATCAGCGGCACGCCCAGTTTGTCGGCCAGGCGCATGAGGCGCTGTGCCTTGCGGAAGCCCTCGGGATACGGTGAGCCGAAGTTACGGAAGATATTCGAGTCGGTGTCGCTGCCCTTCTGATGGCCGATGACCATCACCGGGCGGCCTTCGAGCAGCGCCGGACCGCCGACGATCGCCGGGTCGTCACGGAACGCACGGTCCCCGTGCAGCTCGACGAAGTCGTCGAAGATCCGGCCGATCAGGTCCAGGCTCCGCGGCCGATCCGGGTGGCGCGCAACCTGGACCCGCTGCCAGGCGGCGTCCGCCTGCTCCGCCGTCGGCGCGCTTGCCCCGGACAACAGCTCGGTCATCGCTCGCGCTCGGTGGCTCGCGCCCGCGCCGGCGCATGACCGTTGCCGGATTCCGCCTCGGAATCGAGGCCGACGGTCTCTGAGACCGCGCCGCCCAGCTTCTCGGCCAGCCCGGAGAGCACGCCGATCGGGCCCCAGCCGTGCTCGTCATCGGCCTGCCAGCCGTCCTCGACCGCAGCCGGAGGCAGCAGCCTGAGCAGGCTGACCAGCGTCGCCCGCAGTTCAGCGCGCGGAACGACCATGTCTATCAGGCCGTGATCGAGCACGAACTCGGCGCTCTGGAATCCGGTGGGCAGCTCCTCGCCGACCGTGCCGCTGGCGACGCGCGCGCCGGCAAAACCGATCAAGGCCTTCGGCTCGGCGATGATCACGTCGCCCAGGCTGGCGAAGCTCGCCAGGACACCGCCGGTGGTGGGATCGGTCAGGACGCTGATGAATGGGACGCCGGCCGCGTCCAGTCGGGTCAGCGGCGCCGTCGTCTTGGCCAGCTGCAGAAGGGAGAGCGTCCCTTCCTGCATGCGCGCGCCGCCGGACGCGCTGACGATGATCGCCGGGATGCGCTCAATCAGGGCCGCCTCGAAGCAGCGAGCCACCTTCTCGCCGACCACGCTGCCCATGGATCCACCCATGAAGCGGAAGTCGAACAGGCCCATGGCGACGCGCTTCCCGTCGATGCTGCCGGTGCCCCACACCGCCGCCTCTCGCAGCCCGGTCTTGAGCTTCGCGGCCTCGATGCGGTCCGGGTACGGCTTCTGGTCGTGGAAGCCAAGCGGATCGACCGATTCGAGCCCGGCGTCACGCTCCGTGAAGCTGCCCTCGTCGACCAGCAGATCGATCCGCTCGCCGACAGACATCCGGAAGTGATGCCCGCAGGTGGGGCACACCCGCAGGTTGCGCTCGAGCTGCTTGTTGAAGACCTGCTGCTCGCAATCGGGGCACTTCGTCCAGGCATCGGTGGGTCCCGGTCGTCTTCGGCTGAAGGGGAACTTGATCGGCAATCGGACCTCCCTACCGATGCCACAGCCGGTGTGCCGGCTGCCGTCGCGAGGTGCGCCACAGGGCGAGGGCGGTGAAGCCGGCCGCGGCACTTGAGACCGCGCCGGCCGCGATGAGGCGGCTCGGGGTGAGCTGTGCCCAGGCGACCCGCGACCTGCCGGTCAGGCGGCGACGAAGCGCCTGCTCGAAGCGAACGCCGGCGGGCACCGGGGGCAGCGCGTCGTGCACCAGGCGCGCCAGCTCGACCAGCCCACCACCATGCCGCGGCTCACCGGCGAGCAGCGCGTCGACGGCGGCATCAAGGCGTTCGGCGGGAGTGGGCATCTGGTCCTCGGCGCACGGGATAAGGCAATCAGAAACGTTCATCCTATCCAAACACCGGCGAAGGCGCGGTGTTACACCCCAGGCTCAGTCCTCGCCGCGACCGAGCCGCGCCGCAAGATCGCGCAGTGCCCGATGTTGCAGTACGCGCACGGCGCCCGGCGACCGGTCCAGCACCTCGCCGATCTCGGCTGTCGACAATCCGTCCACGAAGCGCAGCAGGATCACCTGGCGTCGGTCGTCGGGCAGCGTGGCCACGGCACGCATCACGTCGTGCAGCTCATCGGCCCGATGCACCAGTCTCGCCGGATCCGCGTTCGGCGCGGCCCACGCCGGCTCCGCGGGAAGCGGCTCGGTGCGACCCCGCGACCGCGTGCGATGCACGTTCGCCACGCAGTTGTGCGCGATGCGGAAGAGCCACGCCCGGAAGGTCGAGCCCTGGTCGCGATAGCGGCCGATGGCCCGCAGCGCGCTCAGGAACGTTCGCTCGGTCGCGTCCTCGGCGTCGTGATGATCGCCCAACTGGTAGAAGGCATAGCCGTACACGCGGCGCAGGTAACGTCGGTACAGCACATCGAACGCGGCGCGATCCGCCTGCGCGGCCCGTACGGCCGGCAGGTCGGGATCGCGCTCACCGTCCGCCGACCGCCACTGAGCCGTCACGCGACCACCGCGGCCGTCTGGCGCACGTGCACGACCTCGCCGATCGTCAGGCTGAGCCGGCCGCCATCGGTCTCGATCATGAGCGAGCCCTGGTCGTTCATGCCAAGGACGACGCCTTCCACCTCCCTGTCGCCGAGGCTGACGACGACCGTTCTTCCATCCAGCCAGGCTGCGGCGCGGTAGCGGTCGATCGACGACTCACCGCGCTCGAGCGCGGTGACCTCTTCATCGAGTGCGCCGAGCAAGCGGCCCAGCAGCGCGACTCGATCGACCTCGTGACGGGCAAGATCGGCCAGGGATACGGCCGACGCCGCGAATTCCGTCGGCATCGCCTCGCGCCGCCAGTTGACATTGATGCCCACGCCGATCACGGCATGGGCGACGCGCTCCTCAACCAGCGCCGTCTCGAGCAGCAGCCCGGCGACCTTGCGGCCGTCGGCGTCGACCAGGTCGTTCGGCCACTTGATGGCGAGCTCGGCATGGGGCAGGCAGGCGGTGCGCACGGCCAGCGCCGCCGCCGCGCCGAGCAGGCCGGCCGCGGCGGCACGCAGCCGTGGTCGAACCGCCACGCTGACCGTCAGGTTCAGGCCCGCCGGCGATTGCCAGGTTCGTCCTCGCCGCCCACGGCCAGCGACCTGCAGCTCCGCCAGAATGGCGCGGCCCTCGCCGCCTGGCTCATCGAGCGCCAGCCGCGCACGATCGTTGGTCGAGCCGATCTCGGCGTGAGCTTCCACGGCATGCCCGATCCGCCGTGCCGGATCGGCGGCCGCGTTCCAGTCGGTCACGCGCCGATTCTACCGCCCGCCCACGCGGGCGCATCGGTCTGGAAGATGGGTGCGCTACACTCGCCGTCCTGATGAGCCAGACCATGGAACAGCCGGCCGCCGCCATGGAGGGCACGCGCGACCGCGTCTTCAGCGGCATTCAGCCGTCGGGCGCCTCGCACCTCGGCAACTACCTCGGCGCACAGGCCAACTACGTCGCGATGCAGGAGCATTTCGACGCGATCTACGCGATCGTCGACTACCACGCCCTGACGACCGTGCACGATGGCGCGGAGCTCCGCCGCCTGACGCACGAGATGGTGCTCGACCTGCTCGCCGTCGGCCTCGACCCCAACAAGTGTGCGCTGATTCGCCAATCGGACATGACCGAGCACGCTGAGCTGTGCTGGATTCTCAATACGGTCGTGCCGGTCAGCTGGCTGGAGCGCACCCCAACCTACAAGGAGAAGCGCCAGCAGGGCGTCGAGAACAGCATGGGTCTGCTCGACTACCCGGTGCTGCAGGCCGCCGACATCGTGATCTACAAGGCCAGCCGCGTGCCGGTCGGCAAGGACCAGGCGGCGCACCTGGAGCTGTCGCGCGAGATCGCGCGCGCCTTCAACCGCCGCTACGGCAGCCTTTTCCCGGAACCGCAGGCGGTCTATACCGATGCGCCCGTGGTGCTCGGTATCGATGGCGCCAGCAAGATGAGCAAGTCGGCGGGCAACACCATTCCAATCTTCGCCGAGCCCGATGAGATCCGCCGCCTGGTGATGCGCATGGTCACCGACCCGCTGCGCATCAAGCGCACAGACCCGGGCCGCCCAGAGATCTGCAACGTCTGCCAGCTGCATCGCTTCTTCGGCGGCGACTACCTCCAGATCCAGGATGGGGAGCGGACCGCGCGGACCGGCTGCGTCGACACCAAGCAGCTGCTCGCCGAGCGGATCATCGCCTTCTTCGCGCCGATGCGTGAGCGTCGTGCCGAGCTGGCGTCCACGCCGGGGGTCGTTGAGGAGGTGCTCGCGGCGGGTGCCGCCAAGGTCCAGCCGATCCTGGTCGAAACGATGCGTCAGGTGCGCGACGCAGTGGGCATCGGGCCGCGCTGATGGCCCGCGATCCGACGCTGCTCGGCGGCCTCGGCTCGCGTGAGCGGCGCTGGCTGCTCATCTTCCTGATCCTGGGGTCGGCCTACGTCGGGCTGCTGCTGCTGCGCGTCTTGCTCGAGGTGCTCGGCGGCTTCAGCCAGATCTTCCTGGTCCTGTTCCTCGCCTGGCTGCTCGCCTTCGTTCTGTCGCCGGTGGTCCGCCTCCTCGACGAGGTCCTGCCAATCCCGCGTCCCGCGGTGGTGGCACTCACCTACGCGGTGACGCTGGTGGCCCTCGGCTTCGCCGTTTTCTACACCGGCGCCGCGATCACGCAGCAGGGCTCTCAGCTGGCCGATACCTTCCCGCAGACGAGCGTTCGAATCGAGAACACGCTGGCCGACTGGCAGCAGTCGATGCAGCTCGGTCGCCTCGGGATTGACCTGGTGCAGCTCTACCAGTCCGCACAGGCGCAGGCCAGCAACATCGGCGAGGCGATCTTCAGCCAGGCGCAGGCGATCGCCGGAGTGACGATTGCCACGCTCGGCTCGCTCGGCCTGATCCTCATCCTGTCGCTCTACATGCTGATGGACAGCAGACGGATCCTGGCGAGGATCAGCCGGCTCGTTCCACGCCGCTACGCCGACGAGCTGAGCATGTTCGAGCGCAGCGTCGCGCGCGCCTTCGGTGGCTTCCTACGCGCACAGCTCATCCTGGCCATCGTGCAGGCGCTGCTCGTGGCGGTGATCGGCACGCTCTTCCACATGCCCTACCTGTTCCTGGTCGGGACGTTATCGGCGCTGGCCATGCTGATCCCATTCTTCGGGCCGCCGCTGGCGCTCATCCCACCGATCGTCGCGGCCTGGATCTATGTGCCGAACTGGTTCCTGGTCATCGCCTTCGTGCTGATCGCCGTCCAGACCGTGGTGGTCAACTGGCTCCAGCCGCGCCTGATGCGGGACGCGCTGGGCATGCACCCGATCCTGGTCCTGGTCGCCCTGCTGGTCGGCGCGCAGGTGGCCGGCGTGTGGGGCGCGCTCTTCGGCATCCCGGTCATCGCAGTGCTCAACGTCTTCGTCAACTACATGCTCGAATCCGCCGTTCCCAATGCGTCGCTGCCCGAACGCGAGCGCCTCGAGGACGTGCTGGATCACACCATGGTGCGCGTCGAGAAGGAGCAGGTCGGCGACGAGACGCACCCCTCGATCCACGTCCACCGATCGCTGCGGCCCGATGGCAGTGAGGAGCTGCAACTGGACGTCGAAGAGCCACCGCAGTCGGGCGATGCCAAGGCCTGAGCCCTAGCCGGCCCGCAGCACCAGGTGGCGGCGGCCGTCTGCCGTCCGTGCCTCATCCATCGCGACGCCGAATACAGCACCCACGAGGTCTGCCGTCAGCACGCTTACCGGCGGACCGTCGGCCACGACCCGGCCGTCGTTGAGAACGGCAACGCGCGGCGCGAAGGCGGCGGCCATGCTCAGATCGTGCAGCACGGCAAGTACGGTGAGGTTACGCACGCGGCGCAGCCGGCTGATCGTCGACAGCAGCGCGAGTTGGTGAGCGACATCAAGGTGCAGCGTCGGCTCGTCGAGCAGCAGCAGCTCCGGCTCCTGCGCGAGGGCCATGGCGACCAGCACGCGCTGACGCTCGCCACCCGAGAGCTCATCAATGGACCGATGCGCCAGCTCCAGCGCATCCGCGTCAAGCATCGCACGCTCGACCGCCAGCTCGTCCGCGGCGGTGGTGCCGAACAGCCGCGTGGCGTGCGGCGCGCGGCCCATCTCGACCAGCTCGGCGACGCGAAAGCCGGGCGGCAGCTCGAGCCGCTGCGGCAGGACCGCCACGCGTCGCGCCAGTGCGTCACGATGCCAATCGCCAACGGATCGTCCGTCGAAGCGAACCTCGCCGGCGTCGGGTCGCAACGTGCCGGCGATGAGGCGCAGCAAGGTCGTCTTGCCGCTGCCGTTGGTACCGAGCAGGGCCACCAGCTCGCCCGGTTCGATCGTCAGATCGACGCCACGCAGCACCGGCCGCTGGCCGTAGGCAAAGTGAACATCCTGCGCCGCGAGGAGGGCGCTCACGCGACGAGCCTCGTGCGGGAGCGGCGCAGCAGCCACAGGAAGAACGGCGCCCCGATCAATGCCGTGACGATCCCGACCGGAATCCCGCCCGCCATCCGAGCGCCGAGATCGGCGAGCGCCAGCAGCGAAGCGCCGAACAGCGCGGAGGCGGGCAGCAGCAGACGATGATCGGGTCCGATCGCCAGGCGCAGCACGTGCGGCACGACCAGGCCGACGAAGCCGATCATGCCGGAAATCGCCACGGCGGCGGATGTGGCCAGCGTGGCCAGGCCGGTCAGGATCAGCTTCTCGCGCTCCACGTCGACGCCGAGATGTGCGGCCGGGCCATCGCCGAGCAGCAGCAGGTTCAGGCGGCGCCATCGAGCCAGCAGCAGCACGAAGCTGATGAGCACCAGCGGCGTCGCGAACGCCAGGTCAGCCCAGGACGCGGCGGCCAGCGAGCCCATCAGCCAGGCGAAGATGGCACCCAGCGCCCGCCCGGAGAGGAACATGAGCAGCGCGACGCCGGCGGCCAGGATCGACGAGACCGCGTAGCCGGTGAGCAGCAGGGTGATGACCGGAACGCTACCCGAGCTGCGCGCCACGCTGTACACCAGCAGCACGGTCAGCAGCCCACCCACGAACGCCAGCACCTGCACGAGGCCGATACCCAGCCATGCCGTGCCCGCTCCCAGCACCAGTGCCGGCAGCAGCATCGGCGCGAGGATGCCGGCAATGGCGCCCAGCGACGCCCCGGCGGCAGTGCCGATCAGGTACGGATCGGCCATCGGGTTGCGCAGCAGCGCCTGGAAGACCGTGCCGGCGCTGGCGAGCCCGGCGCCGACAAGCATGGCCGCCAGCACGCGCGGCAGCCGCAGGTCCAAGATGATCGTCTCGGCGCTCGGGCTCCAGGTCTGCGCCAGCGGGATGCCGAGCAGCCGATGCGCGAGGATCCGCGCGGTGTCGTCGACGCTCACCCCGACGCTGCCCAGCGCCACGGCCGCCACGAGCACGCCCGCCAGCAGCAGGCCGCCGCTGCCAAGCACGATCGCCGTCCTGGTGAGCGATGGCCCGCCGACGAACGCTCGCGCGGCGGGAACCGCAGCCGTGGCACGCATCGGTCCGGCTGCCTCAGCCGCCGAACCGCTCGGGGTGAATGGCCTTGGCCAACGCCTCGAGCCCGTCGACGATACGCGGACCCGGCCGCGTGATGAGCAGGTCATCGGGTACCGGGATCACCTTGCCACCCGCCACGGCGCTCATCTTCTCCCAGCCCGGCCTGGCGGCGACGTCCTTCGCCGTGACCGGCGGTGGATAGGCGGCGTCACCGAGCAGGATCAGGTCGGGATCGGCCTTGACCAGGTCCTCGAGCTGGATGACGCCGGTCGCGTCGCCGACGATCGGCTGGCCTCCAGCGAGCTGGACCATCGAGGCGAGGAAGGAGTCAGTGCCCGGGCCGTAGATGACGCCCTGGTAGACGCCGACCTCGTAGAAGACGGTCGGCCGATCCGCTCCCGCAACACGATCGACGACTGCCTGGGCACGCTGGCGCATGTCTGCGGTGAGTGCAGCTGCCTTGTCCGAGGCCCCGAGCGCCGTGCCCACCAGCTCGATATCGGCATAGACCTCGTCCAGGCTCTCGGGGTAGAGCACGAGGTAGGGAATCTTCAGCTCGTCAAGCTGCTTCAGCGCGGTGGCCGGTGTCTGCTGGTTGCCGGCGGCCAGCACGAGGTCGGGCTCGGCCGCAACGATCTTCTCTGGATCGGGGACCGCCTGGACGACGACCTTGGGGATAGCGGCGACCTGCGGCGGGTAGTCGTCGAAATCGGTCGCGCCCACGAGCTCGTCGCAGGCGTTCAGCGCGCAGACGATCTCGGTGTTCGACGGCGCCAGGCTCACGATCCTGTGCGGCTCAGCCGCAAGGGTGACCGTTCGGCCGGCGTCATCGGTCAGGCTGCGTGGATATGCAGCCGCCGATGGGCTTTCCTGGACCGATGCGACCGTGCTGGTGGCCGGCGTCGAAGGCCTCGCCGCGGGCGCAGGCTGACAGGCGGCCAGAAGCAGAGCCAGGAACAGAAGGGGAGGACGCAGACGAGGGATCAAAGTGATGCCGTTCCCTTTCACGCGAGGGTCGTGGACATCGCGTGCGGGCTGGCGACCTGACTCCCGCGCTCAGCAGCTCGGCGGCTGCGGCGCGGATACAGTAGCGGGACTGTGCCGGCTTCTCACCGGCTTCTCCATTTGTCCATCGGCCTTGCGGCGACGGCACCCGACGCGGTCTTCAGTTGTAAGTCGATCGTACCACCATCGATCAGACGGAAACGGCCTCTTCGGCGGGCTCGACGTGGTCGTAGAGCGGTGTCTCTCGCTGTGCATCGGTCAGCATCGGGTCGAGCATCTTCTGCACGGCGAGGGTGTGCACGCAGCCGTGCGCCGCCTCGAAGAGGTGACACTCGCAGTGCCAGACGTCGTGATCCAGCGAGACGCGGTGAGTGCCGTTGTCACCGTCGAAGGTGGCCTCGAACCGCTGCAGCCGTACTCGATCCGGCTCATGTGCGTAGCGCATCGCCTTCTCGACCTTGCCGATCATGCTCGAGTGCACGTCGCTTACCCTCCTGGGCGCCGAACCCGGCGCCCACTACGTTGGGCGCCCGTCAATCTCTTGCGCTGGCGAGCCGCTCTTTCAGCATCGCCAACAGTGTAACCGGGGTCGGGTCGGTCTGGTAGAGGATGGCGAGATAGACGCTCACCAGGTCGCCGTACGCGACCGTGGTCAACGCCCGCGCCAGACTCGACGGCCCCTCCGCCCACACCGCGCTGCGGTTCGTCGCGCGCTCACCGAGCAGCTCCTCGACCGCCTGGTAGCGCGCCGCGATATCGGCGGGCTCCTCGCGATCGCGCAGCTCGACGACATACGGTGCGTCGCCCAGCTCGCGCGGATTGAGCGAGCCCTCGATCGCGTTGTGGTTCGCCTCGGGCATCGGCTCATAGGATGCCCACGCCTTGGCGTTCTCATTGAGCTGCGTCTTCCAGCGGTGCGCCACAGCGGTCATGATACCGGCGCCGTAGATTGCCGGGATGCGGCCGAACAGCGACCACGCGAGTTGCTTGGCCGGATTCAGATCGGTTTCGACCGATGCTGCCATGCGCTCGAACAGGTCTTCCAGTGCCTCCACGACTTCGTCGAAGGGGTCGGGATCTTCGAGCAGCTCTGCGGTCGCCAGCAGCTCATGCACGAGGCCGACGCCGAAGCCGATGGCGGCGCGCGGCTGTCCCGCCATCTGGTAACGGAGATACGGCAGGTTGGCCGTCGTCGCAAGCTCGCCGAGCCTGCCGCCCGTGCTGACGACCGCCACGGGAAGCTTGCGACTGACGGCCTCGTGCGCGCCGCTGAGGGTCTCGATCGTCTCGCCCGAATGGCTGGCGGCTATCACCAGGGTCTGCTCGTTCGCCCATGACGGGAGGCCGTACGCACGATGCACGACCATCGGCACACGCAGCCGATCCCCCGCGGCGGCCTCGACCAGCTCTGCACCGATCGCGCTGCCGCCCATGGCCAGGACCAGCACCGCGTTCACGTCGCGGTGGCGCTGCTCGAGCTCCAGGCCCGCGGCCACGCGGCCGGCTTCCGAAAGCTGACGCGGCATGTCGAGCACGCGACCGAGCATGTCGGATGGATCGATCTTGGTGATGACCGCTGGATCGTCGAGCGTGATCGCCTCATCGAGCTGCGGCGGCGCGAGCTCCGCGTCCTCGGGCTCCGGCCGGCGTCCTGGCTCATCCTCGGACGACTTGTAGCCGAAGAAGTCGCGGGCATCGCTCACGTCGCCAGGGCCGGCTCCGCGGCGATCCTGCGGCCTTCCTCGAGCATCGCTTCGACGTCCTGCGGCGAGCGCGACTCGGTGTAGATGCGCAGCAGCGCCTCGGTCCCGCTGAAGCGGATGAGCAGCCACGAACCGTCGTCGCGATAGAACTTGAAGCCGTCGCCGGTCTCCAGCTCTCTGCGCTCGACGACCTGCCGACCGGCCAGCGACTCGGGCGCCTCGTTACCGAGCCGGGCGAGGGTATCGGCCTTCACGGCGTCGTACCCCTCGCGCGCAAAGCGAATGTCGATCCGGTCGTAGTAACTCGGCCCCGCCAGCGCCTGCAGCTCGGCGAGGACCTCGGACGCCTGCTTGCCCTTCGTCAGCCACAGGTCGAGCAGGAACAGGCCGGACGCCACACCGTCGCGCTCGGGGATATGCATGCCAAAGCCGAAGCCGCCCGACTCCTCGCCACCGATGACGGCATGCGTCTCGGTCATCTTCGGCCCGACGAACTTGAAGCCCACGCCCGTCTCGAAGGCCTGCGTGCCATAGATCTCGGCCAGCTTCTTGACCATCGAGGTGGTGGTCACGGTGTAGACCGCCGGACCGATCTGGTTGCGCACCTCGAGCAGGTACCAGTACAGCAGCCCGAAGACCTGCAGCTGATTGACGAAAACGCCCTCCTCGGTGGCCATGCCCACCCGGTCGGCATCGCCGTCGAGCGCGATACCGATGTCGGCGCCCCAGCGCGGGATCTCGGCGAGCCACTCGTCGATGTTGGGGCGGATCGGCTCGGGGTTGACGCCCCCGAAGTACGGATTGCGCTCGGTGTGCAGCTCGCGAACGGTGAGCCGACCGGCATCCAGCAGGCGGGTGTACCAGCCGGCGCCGCTGCCGTACAGCGGCTCGACCAGCAGGCGCTTGTCGGCGGCGCGGATCTTCTCGATGTCGACGATGCTCATCAGCTGCTCGCGGAAGCGCGGGTACGGGTCGAAGCTCTCGACCAGGCCGGCGTGCGCGGCGTCGTCCCACTCGCGGCGTGGCGGCAGCTCGTCCTCGGGATGGCGATTCATGGTCGCCTCGATGGCATGGAGCATCTCCGGCGCGGCGGCGCCGCCGCTATCGGCCTTGACCTTGAAGCCGTTGTCGGTCCACGGGTTGTGGCTGGCGGTGATCACGATTCCGGCGCCCGCGTTCATCTCGCGCGTGAAGAAGCTGCCGACCTGGGTCGGGACGGCCTCGGGCGGCGTAAACGAGCGGATGTCGTGGGCCGCGAGCACCTCGACGCACGCACGCGCAAAGAATTCGGAGGCGAAGCGGCGGTCATGGGCAACGACCACGCCACGGTCCGCGGTGCCAGTCTGCTGCAGATACTCGGCGACGCCCCGCGCGCATCGACGCACGTTGTGAAAGGTGTACTCCTCCGCGATCGCCGCGCGCCAGCCGTCGGTGCCGAACTGGATCCTGCTCACAGCATCATGGTAGCGGCTGACGTGCCGGGTCGAGAACGGCGGTCACCCGATCCAGCTCCGCCTGCAGCTCCGCCAGACGCGGCGACAGTCGCTCCCGCTGGCCCACTCGCAACAGCTGACCCTCCACCACCCGAATCCGGCAGAAGGGCAGCGGCAGGACCTGGCGGTCCCATCGGCGCATCAGGCGGATGGACGGCCTGACACTGATGGCCCATGGCTGCACCGCCAGGCCGGAGGCGCGCGCCACGATCAGCGTCCCGGGCTTCGCAACGCGATACGGGCCGAACGGCCCATCCGGCGTGACCACCAGCGAGCGACCCTCGCCCGCCATGCGTGCCATGCGAAGCGAGAAGTCGCGAGCTGCCGCCCGGTCGTTCTCCGGCGGCAAGGGCAGCACGCGGACCTTCGACTGGGAGCGCTCCAGAAGCGTCGTGATCAACACGCCGCGAAAGCCTCGTGTCGAGAATGAGGCATGCGGCACGTCGGGGCGCCGCTTGATGGCCACGATCAGCGCGACGAGGTTGAACTCGTGCCAGAAGGCAAGGACCACCTGCTCGCGGGTCACCGGGCCGATGATGCGACAGGTGCCGATCACCACGCGCAGATAGCCGAGCAGAGCGAGTCCGAACAGGCGCGCCAGCCAGGCCAAGCGGACGCCGCCGGCATCGATCACAGGTAGCGGTCGCCCGCCTTCCGGCTGATCTCGTCGAGCACCGGCTTGATCTCCTCGGCCTTGTCACGATCGCACACCAGCAGGGCATCCGGCGTATCCACGATGATGACGTCCGACAGACCGATGGTGACCACCAGCCGATCACCGCCGTGTACCAGCACGCGCTGAGATCCGCGGTCGAGATGCTGGCCGGTCCCGATCATGTCCGTGCCGGTCTTGGTCGAGAGGGCCTCCAGCAGGGCCGACCATGAGCCAATGTCCGACCAGCCGGCGTCGAGCGGCACGACCGCCATGCGACCCTCCTCGGCCGCCGGTTCCGCGATGCCGACGTCGATGGTGATGGCCGGCAGCTGCTCGAGGATTCCACGCACGTCGGTCATCCAGCCTGGCGTCCGATGTAGCGCCGTGATCCGGTCAAGCGCGTTGGCCAGCTCGGGCTGGTAGCGGGTGATGGCCTGGCCGAACACGTAGGAGCGCCACACGAAGATGCCGGCGTTCCACAGGTAGTCGCCATCGTCGGCGAACTTCTGTGCCGACGCGGCATCCGGCTTCTCGACGAAACGCTCAACGAGCGCACTGGGTGTGGAGGCATGCAGCCGCTCGCCGACCTTGATGTAGCCATAGCCGGTGGCGGCGTGGGTCGGCGGCACCCCGAGTGTGACCAGGTAGCCGCGCTGCGCGACGCGGACCGCCTCGCGCAGCGCGTCAGCGAACGCGTCCGCGTCGGCAACGAAATGATCGGCCGGCAGGACGAGAACCACCTCGTCCGTATCGCGTCTGGCCAGTACGGTCGCTAGGCCGGCGGCGACGGCTGTGGAGCGTGCCAGTGGCTCGCCCATCACGTTCTCGGCGGGAAGCTGCGGCAGTTGCTCCTGCGTCGCGCGCACGTGCGCCTGGGATGCGATGACGTAGATATCATCCGGCTTGAGCAACGGTGCGAGGCGACTGACGGTCTGCTGCAGCAGGCTCGTATCGCCGGTGAGATTCAGCAGTTGCTTCGGCGACTTCCGCCGCGACAGCGGCCAGAGCCGCGTGCCGGAGCCGCCGGCCATGATGATCGCGAACATCACTGTCCTCCCGTCTCGCGCTCGAGCAGCTCGCCAAGCTCCTGGGTACGGCGGTACGCGGCCCAGACCGCATCGGAAAGCACGGTGCGCAGCCGCCCCTTCTCTAGCTCGTAGATTGCCGCGGCGCTGGTGCCGCCCGGTGACGTCACCGCGTTGCGCAGCTGGGCGGGATGCAATTCGGAGCGCGACGCGAACTCGGCCGAGCCGAGCAGCGTGGCGGCCACCAGGTCATGCGCCAGCTCACGCGGGAAGCCCATGTGCACGCCGGCGTCGATCAGCGCCTCCATGACCGCGAACAGGTAGGTCGGGCCGGTGCCCGACAGCGCCGTTGCCATCGCGACGAACTCCTCGTCGGCTACCTGGCGCTCGTCACCGAGTGCGCGCAGGACCGTCTGCACAAGACCGTGCTGCGTTGGCGTGCACGCCGCTGACGCCGCCCAGACCGTGATCCCCCGCCGGATCTGCGCGGGCGTATTGGGCATGGCCCGCACGACGGCCTCGTGATCAAGGCCAATAGCCAGTGCGCGCAGCGTGGCCCCGGCCACGATCGAGAGCACAACCTGCACGGTACTCAATGCCGGCGCGAGCTCGCGCATGACGCGCGGCAGCATTTGCGGCTTGACGGCCAGCACCACGATCTGGACGTCCGCCACCGCGTCGGCATTGGCGTCGACGACGCGAAGCCCGTGGCGCTCCACCAGCAGGTTCCTTCGATCCTCCCGCGGGTGCGAAGCGACGAGGTTCTCCGGCGTGACCACCTGCTCGGCGAGCAGCCCGGCGATCATCGCCTCGGCCATCACGCCAGCACCGACGATCCCCACTCGCATGTCGCTCACCCGACCTCCTTCTCCTCGCCGCGCAGGTCACGCGCGGCCTGCACCTCGCCGGCTGGAGCACCGCAGCGCTCGAGCAGATCGATCGCAATCTGCGCCAGCCTCCGCGCCGGCGTGACGTTGCCCATCTGCAGCTCCGCGCGGCCCAAACCCAGCGCGGCGAGGCCCTCCTCGCGCTCGGCGCCGATATCGCGCGCCTCACTGATCGCCTCGGCATAGTAGCGGCGAGCGCTGGACGGATCGCCGGCCTGCGTCCGCAACTCGCCGATGCGCCGCGCCGCGCGCGTCGCCTGCAACGTCAGCTCGGCACGCTCGAAGTGCCACAGAGCCCGATGCGCCCAGGCGTCGGCCGCCCACCACGAGCGCTCGACAATGGCTCGCTCCGCCGCCGTCACCGCTGCCGCCGCCGCGCGTCGGTGCTCACCGTCGCGTTCGGCGGCAAGATATGACGCCGCCAGCTCACCGCGACGCAGGCGCGCAGGAAGGTTCGGCAAGCGTTCGGGAATCGCACGCTGCCGGCCGCCGAAGATCCCACGCAGGCGGGCAAGCAGTGCTGAGGTCCAGCGCCGCTCGCCCCAGCGGTGCGTCAAGCCGGCAGCCGCGCCTCGCCGCGCAGGCCGGCGGCATCGCGCAGCATCTCCGCCCGGTCGGTCCGCTCCCACGGAAGGTCGAGCTCGGGGCGTCCGAAATGGCCGTACGCCGCGGTCTGGCGGTAGATCGGCCGCCGGAGATCGAGTGCCTCGATGATGGCGCCCGGCCGCAGGTCGAAGTAGCGGCCGATCAGCTCGACGATCAGCTCCTCGTCGACCGCACCGGTGCCAAACGTGTCGACGTTGACCGCCAGCGGATGAGCCACGCCGATGGCGTACGCCAGCTGCAGCTCGAAGCGATGCGCCAGCCCGGCGGCGACGACGTTCTTGGCCACGTAGCGCGCCATGTAGGTGCCGGATCGGTCGACCTTGGTTGGGTCCTTGCCCGAAAAGCTGCCGCCGCCGTGACGTCCCATGCCGCCATAGGTGTCGACGATGATCTTCCGGCCCGACAGACCGGAGTCGCCCATCGGTCCGCCGATCACGAAACGCCCGGTGGGGTTGACGAGGTAACGGGTTCGGTCGTCGAGCAGCTCGGCAGGGATCGCCGACGCGATCACCGTCGAACGGACGGCATCGGTCAGGTCATCAGGGGAGACGTCGGGATCGTGCTGTGTGCTGACGACGACGGTATGAACGCGGCGCGGCCGCCAGTCGGCGTCGTACTCGACCGTCACCTGGCTCTTGCCGTCCGGACGCAGGAAGGGCAGCGTGCCGTCCTTGCGCACCGCCGCCAGCCGCTGCACGACCCGATGCGCCAGTTGAATCGGCGCCGGCATGAGCTCATCGGTCTCATCGGTCGCAAAGCCGAACATCATCCCCTGGTCACCGGCACCCAGCTCGGCGGGTTCCAGCCCCTGGCGTGACTCCAGCGCGCTGTCCACGCCCTGCGCGATGTCGGGCGACTGCTCCTTGAGGGCCGTGATGGCGCCGCAGGTCTGGTAGTCGAAGCCGAGCCTGGCGTCGTCATAGCCGATCTGTCGAACGGTCTCGCGCACGACGCTCTGCACGTCGACATAATGGTTGGTCGTCAGCTCGCCGAGGACGAAGACGAGGCCCGTCGTGGCCGCCACCTCGACCGCTGAACGCGCGAGGCGGTCGTGCGACAGGACGTCGTCGAGAACGGCATCGGCCACGGCGTCGCACAGCTTGTCTGGATGGCCCTCGGTGACTGATTCCGAGGTGAACAGGATTCGCAGGTCAGGATTGGGCATGCGGATTATTCTCCGGCGTGCGCTCGAGGGGCGCTCGGCTGAGTGTACCGCGGCGTCGCCGTGCTAGGTGCCGGACTCCCAGGATTCGGAATAGGCCTTCTGCTCGGGGGTCATACCGGCGAGGTCGATCCCCATCGAGGCAAGCTTCAGCCGGGCGACCTCGCGGTCGATGTCCTCGGGGATGCCGTAGACCCGCGGCTCCAGCTCGTCAAGGTGGCTGCGCATCCATTCCAGGCCGAGCGCCTGGTTGGCGAAGCTCATGTCCATCACCAGCGACGGGTGGCCCTCGGCGGCGCCAAGGTTCACCAACCGCCCGTCGGCGAGAAGGTAGATGCGGCGGCCGTCCTCCATGGTGTACTCGGTCGTGAACGGCCGCACGTCGCGCTTGCTGACTGACTGCGCCTCCAACGCGCCGAGCTCGAACTCGTCATTGAAGTGTCCCGCGTTGGCCAGGATCGTTCCGTCGCGCATCAGCGGGAAGTGGTGGACGCCGAAGACGTTCAGGTTTCCCGTGGCGCTGATGAAGATCTCGCCCTCGGCCGCTGCCGCGTCCGCGTTCATGACCCGATAGCCGTCCATCGCCGCCTCCAGCGCGCGAATGGGGTCGACCTCGACGACGATCACGTTCCCGCCCATCCCGTCCGCCCGCGTCGCGATCCCGCGACCGACCCAGCCGTAGCCGCCGATCACGACCGTCTTGCCGGCGAATAGCACATTGGTGGCGCGCAGGATGCCGTCGATGGCGCTCTGCCCTGTGCCGTATCGGTTATCGAACAGGTGCTTGGTCAGCGCCTGGTTGACGGCGACGATCGGGTAGCGCAGCTTGCCGGCAGCTGACATGGCGCGCATGCGGATGACGCCCGTGGTCGTCTCCTCGGTCCCGCCGACCACGCCGTCGAGCACCTCAGTGCGCTGGGTATGCAACGCCGTGACCAGATCCGCGCCATCGTCCATGGTGATGTGGGGCGCATGGTCGAGCACCGCCGCGATGTGCGCGTAGTACGAATCGCGGTCCTCGCCCTTGATGGCGTAGGTCGGTATGCCATAACGGCCCACCAGCGCCGCCGCCACATCGTCCTGCGTCGAGAGCGGATTGGAGGAGCACAGCACCGCATCGGCCCCACCGGCGGCCAGCGTGCGCATCAGGTTGGCCGTCTCGGAGGTGACGTGCAGGCAGGCGCTGATGCGCCAGCCGTCGAACGGACGCTCGTCGGCGAAGCGTTCGCGGATATCGGCCAGCACGGGCATCTGGCGGTCGGCCCATTCGACCTTCAGCACCCCGGCATCGGCCAGACCGATGTCGCGAATGTCGCCGCCGGCACTCACCTGTTGTCGCGTGGCCACGTCTGTCGAATTGCCTCTCGTAATGGTCGCATCAATCCCCAACCGCCCGAGCGTCGTCGTCCGAGCCGCTCGACGACCTCGCAGTGCGTACGGTATCCGAGTCGCACGTAGGCCGCGATCGCCGGCGCGTTGTCGGCATGCACGTTCAACGCCACGTCGTCGGTTCGACTCAGCAGCTCGGCGGTGACGGCGGAGGTCACCACCTTGGCGAAGTCGTGCCCGCGGAAGTCGGCGTGGGTCATCACATTACCCACCACGCCGATCCCCTCGCGAGGATTGACCACGTGCGTGCCGGCGGCGCTCACCAGTCGGTCGCGAACCCGCACGCCGTAGTAGACCCCGTCCTCGACCACCGAGATCGGGAAGCCGGTGCGGAAGCCGAGCTGGTAATGCCGATTCAGGTCATCGATGTCGCCCGGCCCCAACCGATCGGCAGGGCCGGCGAAGGGACGGAAGCTGTCGGCGTCGACCACCATGCGCAGCATCGCCAGCGGAGCTTCCAGCTGGTAGAGCTCGCCCAGCACCGGCTGATGGATTTCGCTCGCCTGGAAGTAGGCGTCGCGCGGCTTGATGACGCCGACGAGGACCTCGCGCACACCGTCGGGGTCGCCCATCACGAAGAGCGGCTGCGGAACAAGTCCCTCGTGGTGCATGGCCAGGGCGATCGGGTGGCCGTCGCTGGCGTAGGCCATGCCCCAGGTCATGCGCCGTCGTCCCGACGAGTCGAGGTCACCGAGCGCGTACGCGGCGTACAGACGATCGGTTCGCAGGAACGCACCGATCTCATCGCGATCGCTGACCTCCCGGGCTCGCAGCTCGAGCCGTTGCGCCACAGCCATCGGTCTGTCTCGCGCTCAGTAGGTGAGGAGCGTGTTGATCTGGAACTCGGCGAGCTGGTCGCGCCCGTGGAGCGCCGTCAGCTCGACCATGAACGACAGGCCGGCGATCTCGCCACCCAGCCGCCGCACCAGCTCGATGGTGCCCATCACCGTGCCTCCCGTGGCCAGCAGATCATCCACGATGAGCACTCGCTGCCCGGCCTGGATCGCGTCGCGATGGATCTCGAGCGTCGCCGTGCCGTACTCAAGTGCGTACTCGACCTCGAGCGTCTCGGCCGGCAGCTTCCCGAGCTTGCGCACCGGGACGAACCCTGCGTCCAGCTTGTAGGCGAGCGGCGCGCTGAAAATGAACCCGCGCGACTCCATGCCCACCACCAGATCGACCTGCGAGCCCTTCACCTGATCGGCCATCTGGTCGATCACCTCGGCAAAGGCATGGGCATCCTTTAGCAGGGTCGTGATGTCGTAGAACAGGATCCCCGGCTTCGGAAAGTCCGGGACCTCACGGATCTTGGCGCGCAGGTCATCGACGGTGCTGGTCGTCACGTGGTGGGCACTCCAGCCATCTGGCTTGGCGAGTTCGACCACTGAGTCTAGACCGATGCACCGCCGCCGTCCATGTAAGCGCTCAGGCGGTAGTGCATCAGTTTGAGCCGCCTCCCGGTTGACGAGCCGCTCCGCGCAGGCGCATGCTTGAGCGGTGAAGAAGCAGAAGATGCCGCGCGACGTGAATCAACGGGCGAAGGCCACGCTGGACGCGTTCCTTGGTGAAGCCAAACCTCAACCGGAGCGGGTGAAGGACCCGATGGCGGTCGAGCTGGGGCGACGTGGCGGGCTAAAGGGCGGGAAGGCCCGAGCGGCGAAACTCAGCCCCGAGCAGCGGAGCGAGATTGCGCGGAAGGCGGCTCAGGCGCGGTGGGGTGTGAGTCAAGGTTGACACTGTTGCGGTTCTAGTTTACGGTTCGCCAGTACAGCGAGTTACTGCCAATCCGTAACGGAGGGCCGCAAGATGGCCGAGCCCAAGCGAATGCCCGAGGCCGTCACGCCGCCTCGCAAGCGCGAGCTATCCAAGACCAAGTTCCCCGTCTACTCACTCCTTGATTCGGTTGCAGTTGCCAAGGCCGTGCATGACAAGGGAGGCGGGGTAGCCAGCAACGATCAGCTAGCCGCCTACCTTGGATACCGTTCCTCCAAGAATGGAGCGTATCTCGCGCGCATCGCGTCCGCGCGGACGTTTGACCTAATCGCGGGCCAGGGCGACCGGATCACGATCACGCCTCGCGCGCAGATGATCCTTATGCCCGAGTTTCCCGAAGATGCTCGGAGGGCAATGACCGAAGCGTTCCTAAGCGTTCCTCTGTTCCGAGTCGTTTACGACGATAACCACGGGAAGCAGCTCCCATCAGACTTCGGTATGAAGAATGCGTTCCGCACGCGCTATGGGATCACTCCGAGCCGGCTCGACGACGCCTATCGGGCCTTGATGGACTCTGCCGACCAGGCCGGATTCTTCTCGACGCGAGGCGGCCGCACCCAACTCATCATCCCCCGCGTCGGGTCCGTATCCCCGGCTGCTGAACCGCCACCCGCTGTCAACCCCGCAGATGGTGGCGGAGGCAGCGGGGACGATGGTGGCCGGACTCAACCGCCCACCGAAACACGGACGAAGGACAGCCTGGAGAGCGAGTACATCAGCGCACTCATCGGGTTGCTCCGTCAGAAGGGCGAACCCGATCCGGCGCTCATGGCGAAGATCGAAGAGCTGCTTGGGATGGCAGCAAAGGGAGGCCGCAAAGCCGCCGATTAGAAGCGGTGGGGCGCGCAGGTCGCCAGGACGGGCTTACCATCCTCCCCTGACGGGTTCGATTCCCGTGCGCTCCACCACCGGCCCAAAGTATACACGCTGCGATTCTGAGGTGCTCAAGCATCGCGACAGACTGTTGTCACGATGCTCAAGCATCATCGCAGTATGAACCGGTTGAGCAGGCAGGAACGGGCGAGGATCATCGGCATGCTGGTCGAGGGCAACTCGATCCGCTCAATCAACCGCATGACCGGCTTCGCGCAGAACACGATCATGAAGCTGCTGGTCGAGCTAGGCGACGCGGCGACTGAGTACCAGAGCCGGACGCTGCGCAATCTGACCGCGACCCGGATCGAGTGCGATGAGATTTGGGCCTTCGTCCATGCCAAGGCGCGCAACGTCCCCGAGAAGCACGCTGGTGAGTTCGGCTACGGCGACGTATGGACCTGGATCGCAATTGACGCCGATACCAAGCTCATCCCGGCATGGCTGGTCGGCCCGCGCGACGAGATCGCAGCCCGCGAGTTCATCGCCGATCTGGGCAGCCGCCTCGCCAACCGGGTGCAGATCACCACGGACGGCCACAAGCCGTACCAAGAGGCCATCGAAACGGAGTTCGGCCGGGACGTTGACTACGCGATGCTCATCAAGAGCTATGGGACGGAAGGCGGCGAAGGCGCGGAAGTTCCGCAGGCCCGTAAGTACAGCCCGCAGGTCTGCACCAGCATGGAGGTCCGCGTGATCCAGGGCGATCCCGACCCGGCGCGCATCTCGACTTCCTACGTCGAGCGCAGCAACCTGACCCTGCGGATGAGCAGCCGACGCTTCACCCGACTGACCAATGCCTTCAGCAAGAAGGTCCGCAATCATGCCGCGGCCGTGGCCCTACAGCATCTTCACTACAACTTCGCGCGAACCCATCGGTCCCTCGCCAACCCGTATCCTCGGACCCCGGCGATGGCCGCGGGCGTGGCGGATCACATCTGGACGTGCGAGGAGATCGCGGCACTCCTCGACTAAGCGGGCTGCGGGTGCCCGAGCGCATTGACGACTTGTGCAAGACTATCGGCTCAGTGACAGAGCCAGAGTTCCCTGACATCTTTGCCGATGGGGTGAGAGTCAGCACTGGAACATTCGGAATCGCCTGTACGTTCATCTTGAGCGACCCCGATGCCGCGCCGACCAATGTTACGGCAGGGCGTATCGTCTGCCGAGTCCGCATGACGTCCGAATTGGCCGAAGCGATGGCCGACAATATTAAGCGCGGCCTGTCATCACTTCCTGACCGTGCGTCCAAAATAGAGGAGGGCGACAAGTGACTATCACGAATCAGACGACGTTCGAGAAGTCGCTAGTCGCGCCTACGCCGGAACGGCGTGAGGCCTTGGTCCTCATCCTGCCCGGCGGGCAACTCCAAGTGAATGTCGAGCCTGTTGCAGACGGTGTTGTCGCAACGGACAAGCACTCGGGCATCTTCGGAGAAGGTGTCACGCCAGAGGCGGCGATCAATGACCTCGTCACCCATCTGCACATCTCGCTCAAGGGACTACAGACCCGCGAGGCGAAGCTCAGTGCCGACATGCGACTGGAGTTGCAGCGGCTTCGGTTCCTGTTTGCCGAGTGAAGCGCCGCGAGGCCGAACGGGGAGTCAGGAAACTCACTGACGACGAGGAGAACCGAGACCATCAGTTCTTCTATATCTCCTGTCCAGAGTGCGGGGAGACCTTCGGTCGCACGCATCTGTCACATGGCGCGAAGGGACAAGAGATCGGCCACCGCGAGTCGGACATGGCGCGGCAACTGGGGATACCACTGGCGCTCTTCCGCGAGCTGGCCGATTGCTCTAAGGGTCAGCCAGAGTATCTAGCGGCAAGGGGACACGACCACTCGCCCTGACCCGCCCTCCGCGCGGACCCCGGCTGGCAGGCGTTGCCGACCACATCTGGACCTGCGAGGAAATCGCAGCGCTGCTGGACTGATGGGCTGGTACGCTCGGGGCGTGCAGACCAACGTCCTCTACTACGGGGACAACCTCGACATCCTGCGTCACGATCCGCCCTACATCCCGCCGGAGTCGGTGGACCTCATCTACCTGGACCCACCCTTCAACAGCAACGCCGCCTACAACGTCATCTTCCGCGACGAATCCGGACAGAGAAGCGATGCCCAAATCACGGCCTTCGATGACACTTGGCATTGGGGGCCGGACGCGGAAACGCAATACCTGTACCTGACGAACAGCGGGTATCACGGTGGCCGGGTGCCGAGCACGGTGAGCGACCTCATCGGAGCATTCCATAAGGGAATCAGGCCGAGTCCGATGCTCGCCTATCTGGTGGAAATGGCTGTTCGCCTTGTCGAACTGCATCGGGTCTTGAAACGGTCCGGCTCGCTCTATCTTCACTGCGACCCCACTGCGAGTCACTACCTGAAGCTGATTCTGGACTCGATCTTCGGGCCAGAACGGTTTGGCAACGAAATCATCTGGCGCCGGTCAAACCCTAAGAGCCTTGGGTCCGCCAATTTCGCAAATGTGACTGACAGTCTCCTGCGGTACACGGCGTCTGCTCGGGCCTTCTTCCGTCAGCCATATGAGACGCACGATCCGAAGTACGTAGAAACCGCGTACCGGCACGTAGATGACGGGGGTCGATACCGCCTACTCCCGTTGCTAAATCCGAACAAGGACCGACCGAACCTCACCTATGAGTTCCTGGGCGTGACGCGCGTCTGGCGCTGGACGAAGGAGAGGATGGCCGACGCATACGCCAGCGGCCTAGTCGTCCAGACGAAACCGGGCGCCATTCCGCAGTACAAGAAGTACTTGGGCGATTCCAAGGGTCGCACTGTTTCTAATCTCTGGACCGACATCGAGCAGGTCGACGGCAACGAGCGCCTCGGCTATCCGACTCAAAAACCGTTAGCTCTGCTAGAGAGGGTCATCAGGTCCTCGTCAAAACCGGGCGACCTTGTGCTCGATCCATTTTGCGGATGCGGCACGGCGGTCGTAGCTGCTCAGAAACTAGGACGGCGATGGATCGGGATCGACGTTACCTATCTCGCCATTGCGGTGATGCAGGCGCGGCTACGCGACAGTTTCGGGATCGTGGTTCCCATCGAGGGTTCGCCCACTGAGGTCGAGGGCGCGAGAAAGCTCGCGCAGCAACTTCCGAATGGACGAGAGCAGTTCGAGCTTTGGGCGCTTACGCTCGTCGGTGCAATGCCCGTAGGCGGCACTCAGAAGAAGGGGGCCGATAAAGGCGTAGATGGGGTCATCACCTTCACCGGGGCAGGCGGCAAGCTCGAAAGCTGCATCGTGAGCGTGAAATCCGGCCACGTGGGCCGTGGCCAGGTCGCTGAACTAAAGGGCGACATTGGCGCCCAGGGCGCGGTAATGGGCTTGTTCGTCACGCTGGAAGAGCCGACAGGTCCGATGCGCCTAGAGGCGACGGAAGCAGGCTTCTACCACTCCGATTTGTCGGGGCGTGACTATCCGGCCGTCCAGATCATCACGATCCGTGAGCTGCTCGAAGAGGACCGAAAGCCCAACCTGCCGCTGCTCGTCCTGTCGCCCTACCAGCAGGCTCAGCCGATCAAGAAGGCGGCGGAGCAGGCTGGGCTGTTCGACTCAAACTGATGCACTACCGCTCAGGCCGATCCCTCGCGCGCCAGACGCCGCAGCACGGTCTGCAGCACGCCGCCGTTGCGGTAGTACTCGACATCGATCGCCCCATCCAGCCGAACCGCCACCCGGAACGAACGCTTGACGCCCTCTTCGGACCGAACGCTGACCGTCAGCTCCTGGTGCGGCCGCAGAGTGTCACTCAGGCCATGGATGGTGAACGTCTCGCGGCCGGTCAGACCCAGCGACCCGCCCGTCTCACCGGGCAGGTACTGCAGCGGCAGCACGCCCATGCCCACCAGGTTCGCCCGATGGATGCGCTCGTACGACTCGGCAATCACCGCACGAACGCCCTGAAGATACGGCCCCTTGGCGGCCCAGTCACGCGATGAGCCGGAGCCATACTCCTTGCCCGCAAGGATGACGGTCGGGATGCCATCTTCCACGTAGCGCATGGCGGCGTCGAAGATGGACATCCGCTCCCCCGTCGGCAGGTGCTCGGTCAGATTGCCCTCCGCGTCGGGCGTCAGCGCGTTGCGCAGCCGAAGGTTGGCGAACGTGCCGCGCATCATTACCTCGTGGTGGCCTCGGCGAGACCCGTACGAGTTAAAGTCACGCAGCTCGACGCCGTGCTCGGTAAGCCAGCGCCCGGCTGGCGAGGTGCGCGCAATCGCCCCCGCCGGGCTGATGTGGTCGGTGGTCACCGAGTCGCCCAACATCGCCAGCACGCGCGCGTCGACGACATCGGTCACCGGCTGTGGCTCCGGCGAGAGTCCCTCGAAGAACGGCGGCAGTGCGACATAGGTCGAGTCCGGGTCCCACGCATAGCGGTCCCCCGGAGGGACCGGCAGTGAGCGCCATCGGTCATCACCGTCGAACACGCTGGCGTAGTTGCGCACGAAGATCTCGGAGCTGACGCGCTCTGCGATGACGCGGGCGACCTCGGCCGGAGACGGCCACAGGTCCGACAGGAAGACCTCGCGTCCGTCCGAACCGATGCCCAGCGGCTCGCTGCTGAGATCGATGTCGATGCGTCCGGCCAGCGCGAATGCCACCACCAACGGCGGCGAGGCCAAATAGCTGGCCCGAGCGTGGGGATGGATGCGGCCCTCGAAGTTTCGGTTGCCCGACAGCACGGCCACGCCGGTCAGCTCCTCGGCCTCGATGGCCTCGGCGATCGACTCGGCCAGCGGCCCTGAATTACCGATGCAGGTCGTGCAGCCGTAGCCCACCAGGTTGAAGCCGAGCGTGTTCAACGGATCGGTCAGGCCGGCGGCGTCCAGGTAGTCGGTCACCGCGCGCGATCCGGGCGCGAGCGAGGTCTTGACGTAGGGCGGCACCCGCAGCCCGCGCCCAACCGCCTTCTGGGCGAGCAGACCCGCGGCGACCATCACGTTCGGGTTGCTGGTGTTGGTGCACGACGTGATCGCGGCGATGACGACCGACCCGCTGCGCAGCCGCATGCGCTCTCCATCAAGCTCGATCTCGCATGAGCGGTAATGCGCGCCGGCCGGGACGGTGCCGGGCTCGATGCGTGGCGAGCTGACAGCGTTGTTGCCCTCGGCGCCATCCTTGGTCCAGCCGGGCGGATCGCTGGCCGGGAACGACTCCTGGGAAGCCTCCTGCACCTCGTCCACGTGGCGGCGTTGCGGCATGTCGTGCACTTCGCCGACCTCGTCATGGGTATGCAGGCCATTCGGGAAGAGGCCGCGGAAGCTGTCGCGCAGCTCGGTGAGCGCCACGCGGTCCTGCGGACGCTTGGGACCGGCGACCGATGGACGCACCTCGCCGAGATCCATGCTCAGCGACTCGTTGAAAACGGGATCCCGCGTGGCATCCGTCCGGAAGAGGCCCTGTTCCTTGGTGTACGCCTCGACGCGCGCTAGGACGTCGGCCGGCCGGCCGGTCATGGCCAGGTAGCGCAGCGTCTCGTCGTCGACCGGGAACAGGGTCGCAGTCGCGCCGAATTCGGGCGACATGTTGGAGATCGTGGCGCGGTCCGCCAGGCCGAGCTTCGACAGGCCCGGTCCGTGGAACTCGACGAACTTGCCGACCACGCCATGCGCGCGCAGCATCTCGGTCACGTACAGCACGAGGTCGGTGGCGGTCGATCCGGACGGCATCTCGCCATCGAGGCGGAAGCCGACCACGATCGGCATCGGCTGGTAGAGCGGCTGACCAAGCAGCGCCGCCTCGGCCTCGATGCCGCCCACGCCCCAGCCGACGACGCCGAGGCCGTTGACCATGGTGGTGTGCGAATCGGTACCGACCAGCGTGTCGGGGAAGGCGTACTCGACGCCATCCTGGCCCTTGCGCGCGGCGACGACGGATGCGAGGAACTCAAGGTTGACCTGGTGCACGATCCCGGTGCCGGGCGGCACGACGCGGAAGTCGCCGAATGCCTGCTGTGCCCATCGCAGCAGGGCGTAGCGCTCGCCATTGCGTTCGTACTCGCGCTCGACGTTGATGGCGAACGCGCTGTCCGAGCCGAACATATCGACCTGAACGCTGTGGTCGATGACCAGGTCGGCGGGCACCAGTGGGTTGATCCGACCGGGATCGCCGCCCATCTGCGCCATGGCGTCGCGCATCGCCGCGAGGTCCACGACGCACGGAACGCCGGTGAAGTCCTGCAGGATAACGCGCGATGGCATGAACGGCAGCTCGTACTCGGCGGGCTGCGCCGGGTCCCAGGCGGCGAGCGCCTGCACATCGTTGCCGGTCACCAGCCCGTCGCCACGCGCGGCGTGGCGCAGCATGTTCTCGAGCAGCACTTTGACGGTGTACGGCAGCCGGCCGAGGTCCGCGCCTGTGGCATCGAGACGGTAGATGCCGTACGACCGATCCGCGACGCGCAAGGTGTCGCGCGCATCGGTCGGATCGATGGGGGGACGATTGCTCACGGGAAGCGCCTCCTTCGTCAGCCGCGCGTCGAGGTGCAGCTCTGGGGTAGGTCGGCGCCGGACGGGTGCGCCCGTCCCGGGTCGAGAGTGCATCCAGTATACGCCGCGAGGCACAATGAGCACGACCATCTGCTCATCGAGTCGGTGTGAAAGGAGTGCCGTGAAAAACTCGTTCAGGCTGTTCAGCGTCGGCGGCATCGACATCGGCATCCATATCAGCTGGCTGGTGATCTTCGCGCTGCTGACCTGGTCGCTGGCCGTTGGCTACTTTCCGACCACCATCCCGAACCTGGATCGGACGGCTGCCTGGGTCCTGGCGGCGGTCGCCACCCTGTTGCTCTTCGGATCGGTCCTGGTGCACGAGCTGTCGCACTCGTTCGTGGCACGTGCCCGGGGTATCGAGGTCAGCTCCATCACCCTGTTCATCTTCGGCGGCGTTTCGAACCTTGCCAGCGAGCCGAAGAACGCCAAGACCGAGTTCCTCGTCGCCGTCGTGGGGCCGATCGCAAGCTTCGTCATCGCCGCAGTTGCCGTTGCCATCGCCTTCGTCATGACCGATGCGCGCCTGGCGGCGCTCTTCGGCTACCTCGCGGTGGTCAATGCGTTGCTCGGTGGCTTCAACCTGATCCCCGGCTTTCCACTCGATGGCGGCCGCGTACTGCGCTCGATCGCCTGGGGCCTGACGCACAGCCTGCGCAAGGCGACCGAGATCGCGGTCGGCGCCGGGCAGATCGTCGGCGGCCTCTTCATCCTGTGGGGCATCCTGCAGGTCTTCGGCGGGAACCTGATCAACGGGCTGTGGATCGCGGCGATCGGCTGGTTCCTTCAGAACGCGGCCTCGTCCAGCCTCAAGCAGGTCGTGCTCGAGGAGCGCCTGCGCGACGTCCCGGTGGAGTCGGTCATGAGCCGCGACACGACCGCCGTGATGCCGGGAACGAGCGTGGCCGAGCTGATCGAGGACCACCTGTTGCCGCGCAATCGACGCGCCATGCCGGTCGCCGACAACGGACGGGTGGTGGGTATCGTCACGCTCGGCGACATCAGCAAGGTGGCGCCCGACAAGCGCGCGTCGACACCGGTGGGACAGGTCATGGGTGGCCGCGACGGGCTGATCAGCGTCCGACCGCAGCAGATGCTCGACGAGGCGGTCGAGGCGCTCACCGGGCACGACCTCGAGCAGGTGCCCGTCCTCGACGGCCATGAATTCGTCGGGATGCTCACCCGCGCCGCGGTGATGCGCCAGCTGCAACTGCGCGAAACGCTCGACGTCGACCCCGAGACGGAGCCGGCGCACGCCTGACTCGCCACTGCGAACCACGCTGGACGCCCTCGCGCATGAAGCCCGCCTTCTCGAGCGAGCGCTGCTCGGCGCGATTCTCGACGTCGGTCGACGCCTCGACCCGGTTGACCGCCGTCTCCGCGAACAGAAGGACCGTCAACAACCGCTGGGCCACGCCACGACCGATGGCGCAGCTCGAAGTCGTTGAACTCGCCTTCGAGCTCGGGCGGCGCGGCCCAGCTGTCGACCAGATCGACGTCGTCAACCGTGATCTCTCGCAGGCGAACCCAAGTGTCGTCGAGCTGCCATCCGGTCATGTGGCCCTCATTCGGCCGCGTTGTTGATCGCGGCGAGCGACCCGAGAGCGCGCAGCGTGACCTCGACCGGGTCGCGGGCTGGCCCCATCGGGATGCGTACCTGGTTTGACCCGGCGACCGGCCGGAAGCCAGCCATCGTCAATGCCGTGGTGACCCGCGTGCGGTCGTAGCGCGGCCACTTGAAGGTCACGCGCCCCGACTCGGCGCGCACGTCGGGAACGCCGGCCGCCTCCGCGGCGAGCCGTACCGCGACCGCCGTGAACAGACCCTCGACCTCGTCGGGCAGTGGCCCGAATCGATCGAGCAGCTCGGCTCGCAGCTGCGTGGCGTCATCGGCCGAGCGAGCATCGGCGAAGTGCCGATACACCTCGAGCTTGGCCCCGCTGTCGGCGATGTACGCATCGGGCAGGAAGGCGGAGCCGGGAAGGTCGAGTCGCACGGGGGTCCGCTCCGGCTCGCGCGGTCGGCCGCGCAGCATGTCAACGGCCTCCGCCAGCAAGCGCGTGTAGAGCTCGAAGCCGACAGCCGCCATGAAGCCATGCTGCTCGCCGCCCAGAATGTTGCCGGCACCCCGAATCTCCAGGTCCGATAACGCGATCTGATAGCCGGCACCGAGGTCGGAGGCGGAAAAGATGGCGTGCAGCCGCTTGCGCGCCACGGGCATCAGCGGGTGCCCGCGGCGATGCAGCAGGTATGCGTACGCGCGGCGGTCCGAACGCCCGACCCGGCCGCGCAGCTGGTAGAGCTGCGCCAAACCGAACGTGTCGGCGCGGTTGATGATGATCGTGTTGACATTCGGGATGTCGAGCCCCGACTCGATGATCGTGGTGCATACCAGGACGTCGAAGCGTCCGGCGTCGAAGTCGAGCATGACCCGCTCGAGCATGCCCTCGGCCATCTGGCCATGACCGATCGCCACTCGAGCCCGCGGCACGAGCCGCCGCACCCGCTCGGCGACCGGCTCGATATTCTCGACCCGGTTGTGGACGAAGAAGACCTGCCCGCCACGGTCCAGCTCGCGGTTGATCGCATCTCGGATGAGACCGTCGTCGTCCTCGGCGATGCGCGTCTGGATCGGCAGCCGTGCCTCGGGCGGCGTCTCGATCACGGAGAGGTCGCGGATGCCGACCAGCGACAGGTGCAGCGTTCGCGGAATCGGCGTGGCGGACAGCGTCAGCACGTCGACCTCGCGGCGCATTGACTTGATGCGCTCCTTGTGCGCCACGCCGAAGCGCTGCTCCTCGTCGACCACCAGCAGCCCCAGGTCGGCGAAAGCGATATCCCGGCTCAGGATCCGATGCGTCCCGATCAGGATGTCGACGCTCCCCTGGCGCACCCCGTCGAGCGTCGCCTGCTGCTTCTTCTTCGGTACGAAGCGGCTGAGCATCTCGACGCGCACCGGGAACGGCGCCAGGCGACGCTGGAAGGTGAGCAGGTGCTGCTGCGCCAGGACGGTGGTCGGCACCAGTACGGCGACCTGCTTACCGTCCTGCACCGCCTTGAACGCAGCCCGCAGTGCGACCTCGGTCTTGCCGTAGCCGACGTCGCCGCACACGAGCCGATCCATCGGCCGCTGACGCAGCATGTCGGCCTTGACTTCCTCGATGGTCCGCGCCTGGTCGGGCGTCTCGGTCCAGGGGAAGGCCTCCTCCAGCTCCCGCTCCCACGTCGTATCGGCGCCGAACGCAAATCCCGGCGCTGATTCGCGCGCCGCGTAGATCTCGAGTAGCTCCAACGCGAGATCCGCGACCGCCTGACGCACGCGACGCTTGGTCCGTTCCCACTCGGTGCCGCCAAGTCGGGAGAGCGCCGGCGCGGGACCACCGGAGTAGCGCGTGATGCGCCCGATCTGGTCGGCCGGCAGGAAGATCTTGTCCTCCCCCGCGAAATCGAGCTGCAGGTACTCCTTGATCGCGCCGCTGTACTCGCGCTGGGTCATGCCCGCGTAGCACGCCACGCCGTGATCGACGTGCACCACCGGATCGCCGGCGCTGAGCTTCCCGATCAGGTCACGCGTCACCACCCGCTTCGCCGGAGTGAGCCGCCGCACCCGGGTCGCGCCGAACAGCTCCCGGTCGGTCAGCACCAGCAGGTTCGACGGGGCGTGGCTGAATCCGGAGCTCAGCGAGCCATGCACCAGACCGATGCCGCCGCGTGGCGGCACCTCGGAGAGCTCCGCGTTGGCGGCCGTCGGGCGTCCCGCTTCCCCGAGCAGCTCGCCGATGCGGCTCGCCTGGTCGGTCGTGACCACCACCCGCCGAGTCGCGGCCAGCTCGGTGAGCCATGCCCCCAACCGTTCGGCGCGCCCGGGGAGTGCCGGCGCGATGCCGAATCCCGTGTCGATCTCGGCCTGCTCCTCGAGCCGTTCGACGGAGCGGGTTTCGAGTCCGGCCAGCGTCGCCGCTGCGTCGTACGGCAGCGGCCAATCAGCCGGCAGCTCGCCGTTCTCGACAAGCCCGCAGCGCCGCTCACGCGCCTGCGTGTCGAGCTCACCGGCGATCGCACGCAGCTCGCTCGTGTCCGTGAGCACCAGGTACGCGTTGCGCGGCAGATGGTCGGCCGCAGGGCCGGCGGTCAGCAGCGCTGCCCAGGTTTCGGCGGCTTCCCCGACGTCGCCCTGCTCGAGTTGGACCAGGTCCTCGTCGAGCTGCTCGCCGCGTCCGTCCGGCGCCCGCTCGGGCAGCGACGACCAACCGCCGGGCCGCAGGAACTCGCTGGCCGGCAGCAGCGTCGCGTGCTCGAGCCGACGACGACTCCCCTGTGTCATCGGGTCGAAGGAACGGATGGAGTCGATCTCGTCACCGAACAGCTCGACGCGGATCGGGTCGGAGGCGCCCGGCGGCCAGACGTCCACGATCCCGCCGCGGTTGGCGAACTCCCCGACGCCGCTGACCTCCACGACGGCGTCATAGCCGCCCTGGACGAGTGCCGTCAGCAGGCCGCGCTGCGACATCCGTTCGCCGGTGAGCAGCTCCATTCGGCCGGCGGCGAGCTGCTCCGGCGAGAGCGTCCGCTGCGCCAGCGCCTGCAGCGGCGCGACGATCACGACGTGGTGACGCCCGGACGCCAGCTCGCCGAGCACCTCGAGGCGCTCGGCTGACTCCTCGTGCTCGGGCAGGGCGCGTTCGAGCGGCAGCGCAGCCCGCTCGGGCAGGATGCGGACGTGGCCGCTGGTCAGCCACGACCGCAGATCATCGGCGAGCCGGTGCGCCTCCTCTTCGGTCCGCACGACCACGACCAGCGGCGAGGCCGCCGGCAGCAGCGCATGTCGCGCGGCGAGGTAGGCGGCACGTGCCGGCGCCGGCACGCGAAGCTCGCCGGGAGCCGGCAGCCGCGCGGCGATTTCGTCGGTCAGCACCGAGACGCGGCGGTTCAGGCCACCGTGAGCCGGGCTGATCAGCGACGGCGTCTGTGCTGCGACGGTCATACCGAGGCCGCGAGATCCGGGCCGTTGAACTCGTTCATGGCCGCTTCGATGCCGTCGGCCAGCCACTGCTCGGCAGCATCGGCCGCGATGGCGACCGCGAGGGCGGACAGCTCGCGCTCGTCGGGCTTGAAGATCGACAGCACGTGGTCGATCGTCTCGCCGCCGCGCCCGATCCCGACCCGCAGCCGCGCGAACTCGTTCGAGCCGAAGCTCGAGATGATGTCGCGCAGGCCGTTATGGCCGCCGGCCGACCCGGATCGGCGCAGCCGCAGCTTGCCGAGCGGCAGATCGACGTCGTCGCAGATCACCAGCAGGTCGTCGCCGATCTCGGCATCGGTCTGACGCATGGCAGCCTTGAGGGGACCGCCGGACAAATTCATGTACTTCATCGGCTTTACCAACAGCACCCGACCGGCTGGCGGCGCGACCTCGACCAGCGCGGCGCCATCGCGCGTGCGCCCACCGCTGGCCCCCCATCGGTCCGCCAAGAGATCGACAACCCGGAAGCCGACGTTGTGCCGCGTGTACCGATACGTTTCGCCCGGGTTGCCCAGGCCGCAGATCACCTTCATCGCTCGGCGGATGGTAGTGCCAAAATGACACCAGAGTGTCCCGAAGCCCCGACATCGCCATCATCGGCGGCGGCATCATCGGCTGTGCCGCGGCCGCATTCCTGACCGAGCGCGGCGCATCGGTCACCCTGCTCGAACGAACCGCGATCGGTGCCGGCGCCTCCGGGCGCAACCTGGGCGTGATCCAGCATCCGTTCGACCCACTTCTGGCGCCGCTCTACCACGACTCCCTCGACCGATACCGCCGCCTGGTCGACGACGCGTCCGATTTCTCGGTTCCGGTCGAGCCTGCCGGCCTGTTGCTGCTCAACCGCGAGGCCGATGCGGTTCGGCGGCAGGCGGCCCATTTCATGACGGCGACGCCCGAGCTCGAGCCTGCCTTCCTCGACGAATCTTCGCTGGCCGATGCCGAGCCCGCCCTGGCTCCCGGCTTCTCCGCCTGCTGGCTGGCCACGGGCTACCCGATCCCGCCCGATTCCGCCACGGCGGCCTACGCCGCGCTGGCCGTGCGCAACGGGGCGACGCTGCGCATCGGCCTGAGTGCCGAGCCGTGGATCGATGCCGGACGGGTGCGCGGCCTCCGATTGAGTGACGGCGCGACGCTGACCGCCAACGCAGTCCTGGTGGCGGCCGGTCCGTGGTCGCCGCCGTTGGTCGATTCGGCCGGCTCCTGGAGGCCGATTCATCCCACCTGGGGCGTCACGGTGCAGCTGCGCCTCAGCGAGCCGTTGCGCCACGTCATCGAGGAGGACGAGGTCGATTCGGTGAACCGTCCCGCGGCGGCCACCGCACGCGCCGCGTCACAGGCCGACGGCGAACCGCAGTCACTGTTCAGCATGGCCAGCGCGGACGGGATCAGCACGCTGGGATCGACCTTCCTACCGAGCGAGCCGGATCCGACGGCGATCACGCGCCTCCTTCTTTCGCGGGCGCTTCGCTTCCTGCCGTCCATCACCGCGGCCGAGGTCCTGCAGACGCGCATGTGCGCCCGTCCTCAGTCAAACGATGGGCGTCCGTTCATCGGTCCCGTCCATGGCGTCGAGGGCCTGTTCGTGTGCGCCGGCCACGGACCGTGGGGCATCTCCACAGGCCCTGCGTCGGCGGCGCTGGTCGCTGACGCCATCATCGGTCAGGGGACGATCCCTTCTGAACTGCTCGCCTCCCGCCGGATCTGAGCCGATTGTGCACTTTGCACAATCATTCGGCGCTGGGAAGGCCGCGGAGCACCTCGCCTGCGCGGTGAGCGCAGCCTAGGCTGCTCGCATAATCCGCAATGACGGAGCCGATGCGATGGGTGCCATCAACGCAGGGGACACCGCCTGGATTCTGATCTCCACGGCGATGGTCATGCTCATGACACCTGGCCTCGCCTTCTTCTATGGCGGCCTGGTGCGGCGCAAGAACGTGCTGTCGACGATCATGCACAGCTTCTTCATCCTGGCCCTGGTGAGTGTCACCTGGGTGCTGTGGGGCTACTCACTGGCCTTCGGGCCCGATGCCGGTCTGGGTCTCATCGGCCGCCTCGACTGGGCAGGGCTGGAGGGCGTGACCGGAGCACCCTCGTCGACCTACGCGCCAACCGTCCCGCACCTGGCCTTCATGGCCTTCCAGATGATGTTCGCGATCATCACGCCGGCGCTGATCACCGGCGCGTTCGCCGAGCGCAAGCGATTCAAGGCGTTCGTCCTCTTCAGTGTGGCCTGGTCCACGCTCGTCTATGCGCCGATCGCCCATTGGGTCTGGTCGCCCGACGGCTGGCTCGCCCACCTCGGCGTGCTGGATTTCGCCGGCGGGACCGTCGTCCACCTCTCGTCGGGCGTGGCGGCGCTGGTCGCCGCGCTGGTGGTCGGGCGACGGCTGGGCGTGGTTCGCCAGACGACGGAGCCGCATGACGTGACGATGACCGTCCTGGGCGCCGCCCTCCTCTGGTTCGGCTGGTTCGGCTTCAACGCCGGCTCGGCGCTCGGGGCCAATGGCGTCGCCGCTCTGGCGCTGGTCACAACCAACACGGCCGCGGCCATGGCGGCGCTCACCTGGGTCACCATCTCGTGGCTGCACCGCGGCACGCCGTCGGTGCTCGGAGCGGCGGTTGGAGCCGTCGCCGGGCTGGTGGCCATCACGCCGGCCGCGGGCTATGTCTCGCCGGCGGCCTCGATCCTGATCGGCTTCGGCGTGGGTGTGCTGTGCTACGGGGCCACGCAGCTGCGCCTGCGCTCACGCGTCGACGACGCGCTCGACGTCTTCGCGATCCACGGGGTGGGAGGCGCGTTCGGGGCGCTGGCCACCGGCCTCCTTGCCTCCGCGGCGCTGAATCCGGCGGGACGCGACGGCGGGCTGCCGCAGCTCGCCATCCAGGCGTTCGCCGTTGGGGTGGTGGCGATCTATTCGGCGGTCGCCACCACCGTCATCCTGCTCGTCATCAATTTCATCGTGCCCGTCCGCGTCGCCAGCCAAGCCGAGGAGACCGGACTCGACCTTGCCCAGCACGGCGAGATTGCCTACCAACTGTAGAAAGGGGATTGACCGATGGTCGTTGCCGCACTGCTCATCTTCGCCGCCCTGCTCATCACCTGGATCGCGGCGCCCGCCGATGGGGCATGCTGAACGAACGCGAGGAGCTGCTCGATGAAACACGATGTGATCCTCGTCGAGCGACTTCTGGGCGAGCCTGGCGGCTAACGCTCAGCTGCCCGTGGTGACGGCGTGCCCCGCCCGATCGAACAGCGATCCGGGCTGCCACGTGATCTCGTGATGCTTGCGATGCAGCGTCCGGAGCACCTCGTGCTCGACGCGCCGCATCTGCGTCTCGTCGTCGAGCTCCGCGTGGTCATGCCCGAGCAGGTGCAGCGTGCCGTGGATGACCAGCAGGACGAGCTCCTCAGGAACGCTCCACGACCCTTCGGCTGCCTGGCGAACCGCCTGGTCCACGTCGATCACCACGTCACCGAGCATCATCGGTCCCGGTGGTGAGATGCCGTCGTCATCGGTCAGGTGCGAGCGACCGTCGTCGACGAACCACTCGTGCAGTGGAAACGAGAGGACGTCGGTCGGGCCACGCTCACCCATGTGGTCGAAGTTCAGGCGCTCCATCTCGGTGTCGCCGCATAACGTGAGCTCCACCTCGCAGCCGCTCACGCTGGCGGCGGCTCGCGTCGTCTCGGCGATCGCGGACTGGAGCAGGCCAGAGGCCGCCTCGACCGAGAGTGGCTCGACCGCGAGCGCCAGTCGCTCGTGACCGATGCGATCGTGGATAGTGACGGCGCAGCCCATGGTCGAACCATCGTAGGCGACCGGGGGCGCATCGGTCTAGGCCTGTTCTCGTCGCTCGAGTGGCACCACGTTGTCCGGATACTTGATGCGCTGGTGATACATGCCCAGCAGCTGCTGGACAAACGCTTCCTTGATCTGGGCGATGTTCTTGAGCGTCAGGTCGGCGTCGTCGAGCTGCCCATCCTCGACGCGGGCGTCGACGATGCGGCTGACCATCACGCGGATCGACGCCTCGTCCTTGTCGTCGAGTGAGCGGACGCTGGCCTCGACGCCGTCGGAAAGCATCAGAATCGCCGCCTCGAGGCTCTGCGGCTTCGGTCCCGGATAGCGGAAGGTGTCCTCGTCGACGAGCTCGTCGTTGCCGCCCACCTCGCGCAACGCCTTGCCGTAGAAGTAGCTCATCACGCTTGTACCGTGATGCTGCGGAATGAAGCCGATGATCTGCACCGGCAGCCCGTACTCGTAGCCAAGGTCGATCCCATCGCGAATGTGGCTGGCGATGATCCGCGCACTCGTCTCGGCGCTCAGGTCGTCATGAATGTTGCGCGCGCCGGCCTGGTTCTCGATGAAGGCCAACGGATTCTTCATCTTGCCGATGTCGTGGTAATAGGCCGCCACGCGGGCGAGCAGCGGGTCGGCACCGATCGTCTCCGCGGCGCGCTCGGCGAGGTTGCCGACCATGACGCTGTGGTGATAGGTGCCCGGCGTCTCGAGCAGCAGGCGACGCAGCAGCCGCGAGGAGGGATTGGCAAGCTCGAGCAACTGGAAGATGGTCATGATTCCGAACAGGTTGCCCAGGACGGCGAAGGATCCAACCGCCAGGAAGACTGATAGCCCCGCGTTGACCGCGCCCGCGGCGCTCCCCTGCAGCACGGCAGCCACGTCCCGCTGGTTCAGCAGGCTGAAGGCAACCGTGACCAGGACGTTGCTGGCCGCCACCAGCACGCCGGCGCGCAGGAAGGCGTTCAGCCGCTCCGCGCGCACGATCGCCAGCAGCGACGCCACGCCACCGGCCAGGACATAGACCGATGGCTCCAGCGCTCCGCGGTTCATGACGCCGGCGAGCACCGCCAGCGCGGTGGCCACCGCCGCGCCCGCCGGACCGCCGAGCAGCAGACCAACCAGCAGGACCGTCGCAGAGGTCGGCACCGCGAACGTCCACAGCGTTCGATCCGCCGCGACCCGCATGGCGATGGCGGTCACCACCAGGGAGAGCATGAACAGCAGCAGCGAACGGTTGCGATGCCACAGCTCGGGTTGGAAGCGCCACAGGAAGCCGACGATCAGAGCGGCGATGAGCGCGGCGACCAGGGCGTTGCCGAGCAGCGCGGCGTTGTTGGCGCGTGGCCCGGTCAGGCCAAGCTGCTCCAACTTCTCGATGTGCTGCTGCGTGACCTCATCGCCGTCACGGACGACGACGGAACCCTCGGCGACGTTGACGATGACCGGCTCGACCGCGTCGCGCGCTTTCTGCTGCGCCTGCGCCGTCTTGTCCGCGCTGATTGCGCTTGTGGGCACCACGTTCTGCGCCGCGAGGTCCCCTGCCAGCTCACGGTCCTTCTGGCTGAGCTCCTCGGTGACGTTGTTGCGCACCTGCTGGCGCGCGTCGCTCAGCTCGTCCTCGCGTATCTGTCCGGCGTAGATCCCGTCGAGCGCCATCCGTGCCGCGTCGGCGACCGACTCCCAGCGCACAACGGACATCGCGGCGATCTGATCGACCTGCGATTGGGTGAGCGTCGGCACGGCGCTGCGCAGCTGTGGCCCGATCTGGACGGCGGTCAGCCCGTCGGCGGCCCCACGCTCGAGGACGCCGTGAATCTGGCTGGCGAGCCGATCGTAGGCAGCCAACTGGTCGGCCCGGATATCGGCCAACGGTCGAATGGCGTCGTACACCGACGCGACCATGCCGGCAGCTTCCTGCTGCGCGGCGGCGGTCTGGCTGTCCGAGATGAACGAAATGCTGCGCGGTGCCCGAATGTCCTCACCGGCGACGTCACCGACCTGCAGGCTGACCTGCCCGGGAATGATCGGCGCGGCCAGGATGGCGAACAGGGCCAAGGTCAAGAGCCCACCGACGAAGATGGCGCGAAGCACGGCGCCGCGTCCGGGTCCGCCATCGATCTGCGCGAGCGTGCGAGGAATGAACATCGTGCCTGGCGCCGTCAGGCGCCGCTCTCCGCCTGCTCGGCGAGCAGGCGCCGCACCAGGTCGCTGACGGCCCGGCCATCAGCGCGTCCCTTGACCTGCGGCGCGACCCGACCCATCACGCGGCCCATCTCGGCCGGCGTCGTGGCGCCAGTCTCGCCGATCGCCGCCCGAACGATGCGCGCAACCTCGTCGCCGCTGAGCTGCTCGGGAAGGAACTCGGTCAGGATCGCGGCCTCCGCCTCCTCGCCCGCAGCCTGCTCCTCGCGGCCGCCGCTGCGGAACATCTCGATGCTCTCGCGCCGCTGCTTGAGCTGACGGTTGAGCACGTCGAGCATGTCGGCATCGGTCAGTGGCCGTCGCAGCTCGATCTCCTTATTCTGGGCAGCAGCCATCGCCATGCGCAGTGTCAGGGTGCGGAGCTGGTCGCGCGCGCGCATGGCATCGCGCATGGCGGATGTGATCCGTTGCTGAAGAGTCATCGCGGTGTCGGCGGGCTCCATCGGTCTACCTCCTCGATGTTCGAAGAGCGGCCCGCCGGGGGTGAGCGTCTGGCGAACCTACGCGCGGATGACCTTGCGCTTCTTCGCTTCCTTGCGCTTGCGCTTCACGCTGGGCTTCTCATAGTGCTCGCGGCGTCGCGCCTCGGCCAGGATGCCGGACTGCTGAATCTTCTTGTTGAATCGGCGCAGCGCACTTTCGAACGTCTCGTTCTCGCCCACGCGGACTTCTGCCAAACGTCTCGCCTCCTCTGAGCTCAGATTTCGTGGGCAGCGGCCACCGCCACCCACACAAGCCCGCGGAGTTTACCAGCGAGGCCGATGAGGGTCAATCAGCTGCCGACCCACCCTCAGCCGGGAGGCCAGCTCAATGAGCGTCCGCCCAGCAGGTGGAAATGCAGGTGCGGCACGCTCTGTCCTGCCGCCGGGCCGATATTGGTCACGATCCGATACCCCTCGCCCAGCCCCTCGATGTCCGCGATATGCTGCATGGCGCCGAACAGCGCTGCGGTCAGGTCCCGGTCGTCGAGCTCATGCGCGGAGGTCACGTGCCGGCGGGGAATGACGAGCACGTGAGTCGGTGCCTGCGGATTGGTGTCGCGGAATGCGACAACGTCGTCATCCGAAAGGACGACGTCCGCGGCGATCTCGCCTGCCGCGATGCGGCAGAAGATGCAATCGCTGTCGTTCATACTTCGATTATCGCCTCCCCGGTTGACGAACCGGGACTGCGACCGCGCTAGGCGAAGTCGCCGGTGCGCGACAGGATCACCGCTGCAGCCGCCAGAGCGACGGACTCCGAGCGCAGAATGCGTTGACCCAGGCCTGCCAACCTCACTCCCGCAACGGCGGCTGCCTCGACCTCAGCCGGCGTAAACCCACCTTCAGGACCGATGATCACGCTCCCCGGCGACTCCATGCGGGACAGGCGATCCCGATCGTGGCGCTCATAAAGCAGCACCGATGACGCCTCGAGCACCTCGGCGAGCGGCACCGGGTCATGAACTGGAGGAATCAATCCGCGCTCCGACTGCTCCGCCGCTTCGCGGGCGATCGCACGCAGCCGCTCCAGGCGTCGAGGGCTCACCTCGCGCACGATGCAGCGCTCGCTGACGATCAGCCGGAACGCGGCCACGCCGATCTCCGTCCCGTGCCGAATGACCTCGTCCAGACGATCGCCCTTGATCAGGGCCTGGCACACGGTCAACCGATGGGCCGGCTCCCCGCCGGCCGCTCCCCGTTCGACAACCACGCAGTCGCCGTCGTCCAGGCGGCAACGGGCCTGTGAGCCGGCGTTGTCGACCAGCGTGATCTCGTCACCATCGTGCAGGCGCAGGACGCGCAGCACCTGGTGGACGATGGCCACCGGCAGCGGGAATCGATCGGTCGGGATACCGTCGACGAAGAACCGATTCACGCGGTCCGCTCGAGACGGAGCGAGACCCACTCTCCGTCGTGCAGGCGTGCGCGCTCGGTAAAACCCGCAGCCGACAGGGCATCGACCACCTCCCCCACCCGTGGCTCGATGATGCCGCTCGCCAGCAGCGTGCCGCCCGGCTCGACGTGCGCCGCCAGCGGTCGGCTGAGCTCGACGAGGACGCTTGCCACCATGTTGGCGAGGACCAGCGGGAACGGCGGCTCGGTCGGCGCCGACGGCAACGTGCCGAGCTGCGCCGCGACCCGCTCGCCCAACCCGTTCGCCTCAGCGTTGGCACGCGTCGCCTCGATCGCGATCGAATCGGTATCGAGGCAGACCACGCGGTCGGCGCCCAGGCGCAGCGCGGCAAGCGCCAGGATGCCCGAACCGGAACCGACGTCGAGCACCCGCGGTGACATCGGTCTGAGACCCTGAAGCAGCGTCAGGCAGCCGCGCGTGGTGGGATGCAGACCGGTGCCGAAGGCCATGCCGGGATCGAGCCGGATGGCGACCTCGCCCTCGGCCACTGGATCTTCGAGCCATGACGGCACGATGACCACGCGCCCGATGCGTTGCGGCGTGTAGCCCGCCTTCCAACCCTCCTTCCAGTCCGCGTCGTCGACGGTGCTGACCTGCAGCTTGCCAACCGGCCGCAGGCCGAATGCCTGGAGGTGCCAGAGCGCTCGCTCGGTCGCGTCGAGCGAGGCGGGGGCGGCGGCGTCATCGGGGATGTGCGCCGTGATCAGGTATGGAGCGCTCGGATCCTCGCGGACGTCGAGCTCGTCGGTTGCGTCACGGATGAGCCGCGTCGGGCGCACCGCAGCGCCGCGGCCGAGCCTGCCGAAGATCTCGGAGACCGGCTCGATCGCCTCGACATCGGCCTCGACGGTGAGCTCAAGCCAGCGCATGCGGGCGACGGGCGTCAGTTGAACAGGTCGCGGATGCGATCGAAGACGCCCTGGCTGCCCTTCGGCAGCTGGGCAGCGGGCCGTTCCTGGCCCAGCTCACCGAGGAGCTCACGCTCTCGCTTCGACAGCTTGTTCGGAACGACGACGGTGACGACCACGTGCAGATCGCCTCGCCCGTTGCCGCGCAGGCGCGGCACGCCCTGGCCGCGCATCCGGATCTCGTGCCCGCTCTGCGTTCCGGCGGGCACCTCGATGTCCTGCGTCCCCTCGACCGTCGGCACGGCGAGGGTTGCGCCGAGGGCAGCCTGCGGAAAGGTAATCGGCAACTCGTAGAAGAGCTCGGTGCCGCGCCGAATGAGCTGTGCGTGCTCCGTGACGTTGACCACCACGTACAGGTCGCCTGATGGCCCGCCGCGTGGGCCGGCCTCGCCCTGACCCTCGATCGCGATTCGCTGCCCGGACTCGATCCCGGCAGGGCTGCGCACCTCGAGCGTCCGCTCCTCACGGATCCGCCCATCGCCCTCGCACTGGTGGCAGGGTGAAGTGATGATCCGTCCTTCGCCGCCACAGCGCGGGCAGGCCACGATATTGACCATCTGGCCCAGGATCGTCTGGCTGACACGCCGCTTCTCGCCACTGCCATTGCACTCCGGGCAGCGTTCCGGCTCGGTGCCGGGCTCGACGCCGGTTCCCTCGCAGACACCGCAGCGTGCCAGAGTCGCGAAGCTGATGTCGCGTGTGACGCCGCTGACCGCCTCGCTGAACTCGATCGTCAGGTCGTAGCGCAGGTCGGACCCCGCGACCACGCGCTGTCCGCGGCGGCCGCCGGCCGGCGTGCCACCGAAGAACGCGTCGAAGATGTCACCGAATGGCCCGAACCCACCGCCGAAGCCCTCCGCGGCACCGGCAGCGGCGCCCTCCACGCCGGCGTGGCCGAACATGTCGTACGCCTGGCGGCGTTGGCGATCACCGAGCACGCGGTACGCCTCGTTCAGCTCCTTGAAGCGCTGCTCGGCACCGTCGCTCGTGTCGACATCGGGATGGTGACGCTGCGCAGCGCGTCGAAACGCCCGCTTGATCTCCTCGTCCGATGCTTCCCGGGCAACGCCCAGGATCTCGTAGTAATCACGTTTGATGGCCATGCGCCCGCCAGTATACAAATTGGCACTCCGTCCCTCAGAGTGCCAGCCCGACGGTACAGAACAGGCGTGCTAAATGGCAGCGCGTCCGGTAGCATCGCACCTGCATGACCGATCCGATCCAGGTCGACGCCGACCACGCTCGGCGCTTCCTCGTACGCCGGCACCTGCTCGATCCACCGCGGTCACTTCCGGCACAGCCGGCATCGGTGCTGCGGGTGGTCGAGCGCCTGGGAAGCCTGCAGTTCGACCCGATCGAGGTGCCCGGCGCCCGCAATCACGACCTCGTGCTGCACAACCGCATCGCCGGCCATCGGCGCGAATGGACGGACCACTGGCTCTACGGCGGGGATCGACGCCTGGCCGAGCTCTACAACAAGTCGCTCAATATCCTGCCCATCGACGAGCTGCCCTACTACCGGCTCGCCTGGGACCATGCCGCCGAGCGCTACGACAACGGCATCCTACGCGACCATGCCGAGACGGCGGATGCCATTCTCGAGCAGATCCGCGTACAGGGCGCCCTTTCGACCGATGCGTTCCGGCACCTGGCCGCCCGCGTCGACTGGTGGTGGGCCGAGACGCCCGTCGCCCGCGCGGTCATGGAGGCGCTCTTCGTCACGGGGCGCCTGGGCATCGCGCGCCGCTACGGCAACCGCCGCTACTACGACCTGGTGGAGCGACTCTTTCCCGCGACGCTTCTGGACCGCCGCGTCAGCGAGGCGGAGTCGCGCCGCCATCGGCTGCTGAGCCGCCACCGCGGGCTGGGCCTGATGGCCGTCGGCGGGTCGAGCGACCTGATCACCGGCACCGGGACCGCCGCCGACCGTGCGCGCATCACCGCCGAGCTGGTCGATGAAGGCGTTCTCGTTCCGGTCGATGTCGAGGGCATCCGACAGCGGCGACACATCCTTGGCGAGGAGCTGCCCATCCTGGAGGCGACGGCTACTCCGCGCGAAGGCGCCACGCCATCGGTCTCATTCCTTGCGCCGCTGGATCCGTTCGTGTGGGATCGGCGCCTGCTGCAGAGCCTGTTCGGTTTCAGCTACATCTGGGAGATCTACACGCCGGCGGCCAAGCGCAAGCACGGCTACTACGCGCTGCCCATCCTCTTCGGTGACCGATTGGTGGGCCGCGTCGAGCCCCGCCTGGAGCGCTCCAGCCGCACGCTGCGCGTGCTCGGCATCTGGTTCGAGGAAGGCTTCAGCCCGATGGCGACGCCGCATTTCCTTCCCGCAGTGCGCGACTCGATCGAGGATTACCGCCGCTTCGTCGGCGCGCAAGGCGTCACGTGGCCGCGCACCAATCCCGGCCGACAGATCGCCGGCGCGCTGCGCCGCCTCTAG
>JBBSCG010000001.1:0-116726 GCA_038250515.1 Candidatus Limnocylindria bacterium | reverse complement strand
CCGTACATGACGCCCTGGAGTGGCGGGAAAGCGACGAAGGCCGGCTTCAGCGCCTCCCACGCCAGGTTCCATGCCTGGAAGATCGCTCCGAACGCCACGGCGATCACCGCCGCGACCACGATGTCCACCGTGCGCCAGCCGCTCGGCACCTGCACTGCATTCATGTTGCTTCTCCTTACTGCCGGGTCTCGACGACGAGCATCGTTCCGCTCTTCAGCCAGACCGATGCCTCCGCACGCTGCGCCACGTTGGACAGGCCGCGTGACCGCCCGAACCGCAACTGCTCGTCGTTCAATGGGTACGCCAGGCCGATGGTGGTCACGCCCTCGGCGTCGCCACGCACCGGCAGCAGCGTGACGATGTCGCCCGGCTGACCCTCCAACGCCAGCGAGTCACGGCCGTGAAGGACGCGCACCGTGGTTCCGCCTCGCACGATGCGCAGGTGGCGGCCGCGCCACGCAGGATCGGCGAGCAGGAGCAGATTGGCGAGCTCGTGATCCAGTCGCTTTCCAGAGAGCGCGCCGAGGATCACGATCTCGTCGGCGCCCAAACCCACCGCACGGGCAAGCGCCAGCTCGGCGTCGGACTCGTCCTTGTCGGTCGCGTGCCGCTCGATGGTGACGCCGGCCGTCGCCAGCCGTTCGAGGAGCGGCTCACCGACGGAGTCGAGGTCCCCGATCAGCAGATCAGGCGTGATGCCGAGCTCATCGAGCCAGCACGCGCCGGAGTCGGCGACGACGACAAGGTCGGCATCGGTCAACCACAGGACGTCGCTCGCATCCGGTTCGCCTCCGGCGACGACGATCGCCTTCATGCGGCCTCCTTCAAATCGGTCAGGCAGGCGCGGCGCGGCGGTTGACACCGACTTCCTGCGCTGGCATGACCCAGATCAGGTTCGAGGGTCTGCGGTGGTCCGCACTCTCAGCGCTCGCGCGCTCCCCTGTCGTTCCTTGGTTCGTGACAATGAGCCTAGCACAGGCCTGTCATCATCGGCTTCATGGAGCATCCGAATGTCGCCCGCGTGGTCGCCGCCGCGGCCGATGCCGGCCTCGCCATCAGCGTCTCGCGCTTCCCGGAGAGCACGCGCACCGCGGCCGATGCTGCACGCGCCGTCGGCTGCGAGGTCGCCCAGATCGTCAAGTCACTCGTCTTCATGGCCGACGGTTCACCGATCGTCGCGCTTCTCTCCGGTGCGGACCGGCTGGATACCGCGCGCCTGGCTGGGGTCCTTGGCGCCACGCAGGTGCGACGCGCGACCGGCGACGAGGCGCGTGCGGCGACGGGCTTTGCCATCGGCGGCGTGCCACCACTGGGCCATGCTCAGCCGCTGACCGTGCTGATGGACCGTCGCCTGCTCACGCACGCCGTGGTATGGGCCGCCGCGGGCCTGCCGGACGCCGTCTTCAGCGTCCCGCCCGCTGACCTGCAGCTGGCGGCTGGCGCCCGCGTTGCCGATCTCGCCGAGTCCTGACGCATGCCGCCGGCCGTGACCTTTTCGCTGCTGGCTGCGCTGTTCGGGTTGGTGCTGCTCGCCGCCGGGCTGCTGACGCTGAAGGGCAGCGGCGCCCGGATGCGCATGGCGCGTCGCCTGGCCGGCGCTCGTGAGGTGAGGATCGGCGCGCTGCACGACGCGGGCGAGCCGCCCGAACATGCGGTACGCGTGGTCGGCCGCGTCCGCTGCGCGGACCCCCTGGTCAGCGAGCGCGACGAGCGCCTCGTGGCCTTCCACCGTAGCGTCGAGGTCCAGACGAGAAGCGGCTGGCGCAGCATTGAGCGACTGCACGAGACGCGCAGCTTCGAGCTGTGGGATCACGATGGAGCACTGACCGTCGATCCTGCCGAAGCGGCGGAACCGTTGGTCGCGATACCGCATGTCTGGATCGGCTCGCCCGACGAGCTCGACGAGAGCTACCAACCCGCGATCGCCCGGCTGAGCATCCAGCTCGGGCCACTCAGTCGCGCGCGTGCCGAAACGCGGATGATCAGCGTGGTGGATCGGCTGCTCGTGCTGGCCCGCGTCGAACGCGACGCGAACAGTATCCACCTCGCTCCACCGCCGGGCGGATACGTCCTGTCGGCGCTCGAGCTCGACGATGCCATGCGACTCCTCGGCGGGCCCCGCCGACGCTGGCTGCCGGTCGCTGTGCTGGCCACGCTCACCGGGGCGTTGCTGGTCATCATCGGTCTCGCCGGAGCACTGCTGCTGCGCCTCGCCTGAACGAAACAAAAGGCGCTTGTACGGGGGCGTATCGGTACCAACGGGGCATCGGCGGCCGGGCTTGCCAGTTCTACCATCCATTGCACGGCACCTACCAGAACTTCCATCCGAGCACTTGCCAGCCGACCGGCACACAGCAGAGGCTAGACGCGTGGCGAACTCACCTCGCGAACGCAGCGTGGACGACGCACTGATCAGCGTCGCCCAGGCTGCCGCGTTGCTCGGCGTTCACCCGAACACCATCCGCAGCTGGACCGATGCAGGCCGCCTGGCTGCCTACCGCATCAACCCACGCGGCGACCGCCGCTATCGCCGTGGCGATGTCGAGCGACTGCTGGCCGAGGGAGCCGACAGTGTGCACCCGACCGCTCCGGTCAGCGACGAGCAGCGAGATGCGGAGCTGGCGGTCCTCGCCCGGCTGGCGCAGGGCGCCGCGGCCGCGTCGAACGTGTCGGCCGTCTGCCGGGTGGCGGTGGAGGCGATCCGGTCGCGCTTCGACTACGCGCGCATGGCCATCTACCTCGCCCGCAATGGCGAGCTCAGCCTCGAGACACATGCCGGCTACCGCGTTGCGCCGCCGTCGCTGCTTGCGCTGGATCGTGAGACGCGAGAGCCTCTGCTCGAGTCGAGCAGCGAAGCGGAGAGCCACCGCGGCTCGCTGACCGAGCTGCGCCTGCCGCTGCGTGCTGCCGGCGAGCTCGTCGGCATCCTGCTCTTCGAGGATGAGGCGGGCGGCGCCTTGGGCGTTGGGCACCTGCCGTTCCTGCGCACGGCGGCCAACGCGGTCGCGGTGGCAATCCACAGCGCCCGGCTGCTGACTCGCGTGCGACGCGAGCTGACGCGGACGCGAGCGCTGCGGGCGATCACCCAGGAGCTGACGGGGAAGCTCGACCTCAACGTGGTGCTGAGCGACATCATCGATCGGACGCGCAGCCTCTTCGACGCCGACAAGGCCGGTCTGTGGCTTATCAACGAGAGCGAGCATCCCTTCGAGGCCGCTGCCTCACGAGGCATCAGCGACGAGTTCCAGGCATCGGTCAGCGTGCTGACCATGGACAGCCCGTCGCTCGGCGTCTACGCCGTGCGCGACCGGCGCACCTTCGTGGCCGGCAATGCCGATACGCGGGGCAGCGTCGGGATCATGCGCGAGACCTACGCACGCGAGGGGATCCGCACGGCCTGCGTCGTGCCACTCGTGTCGCACGATCGAACGGTCGGCATCCTGGGCCTCTACCACGGGCGCGATCACGAATGGCCGGAGGACGAACTGGCGCTGGCGCAGGCCTTCGCCAACCAGGCGGCGGTCGCGATCAGCAACGCGCGCCTCTACCGCTCGGCTGCCGAGCAGGCCGCGCGCATCCAGTCGATCCAGGACCTCTCGGCCCGTCTCAACCGCCTGACCGATGTGCAGGCCATCGCCGATGCCATCGTCACCGAGGCGACTACCCTCGCCGAGTACCACGACATCCGGATCTACACCGTGGACTGGCTGAAGCGCACCTGCGATCCCGTGGCCTACACCCGCCGCCTGCTCGGCGACGGCGACTTCGGGGAGCGGCTCAAGGTCGACATCGGTCCTGGCTCCTTCACCGGCATGGTGGCCGAGACCGGCGAGGCGATGCTGATCAGCGACGCGCTCGCCGACGACCGCGGGCACACCATCGATGGGACCGATGACATCGACGAGTCGATGTTGGTGGTCCCGATGCTCTACGAGCAGCGCGCGGTCGGCGTGCTGGCGCTCTCGAAGCTGGGCATCAACCAGTTCACCGGCGACGACCTGCAGACCATGACGATCTTCGCCGGCTACGCCGCCCAGGCGATCGCCAACGCCTCCGCGTACGAGCGCCTTGAACAGCAGTCGACCGAGCTGGCACGCCAGCTCGACTCGCAGCGTCGCCTGCTGGAGATCAACGAGCAGCTGCTCGGCACCCTGGATCAGGAGAGCGTCTTCGAGCTCATCGCCGACGGCCTCAAGAGCGTGGTCCACTACGACAACCTGTCGATCTACCGGGCCGATCATGCCCAGGGCATCCTGATGCCGGTCCTCGTCCGCGAGCAGCACGCGGAGCAGGTCGCTCGCTACATCGTGCCGTTCGGCCGCGGGCTGATGGGATGGGCGGTCGACCACCGCCAGGCGGTCCTGGCCAACGACGCGCTTGCCGACCCACGCGTCATGCTGATCCCCGGCACCCCGGACGACCCAGAGGCGCTGATCGTGGTGCCGCTCATCAGCGACGGCGTGGTGAGCGGCTTGCTCAGCATCAGCCGCGTCGGCGGTTCTGAGGTCTACTTCAGCGAGAACGACCTCGAGCTGGTCAAGCTGTTCGCTGCCCAGGCGTCAATCGCCCTGCGCAACGCCGACACACACCACGCGGTCAGCCTGCGCGCCGAGACCGATGCACTCACCGGCCTCGGCAATCATGGGGCGTTCCAGCGCCACCTCGCGACCGCGCTCAACGAAGCCCCGGACGACGGACCGTCCCAGTCCGTCTCGCTGCTGATGATGGACCTTGACAACTTCAAGGCGTACAACGACCGCTTGGGTCATCCGGCGGGCGACGCGCTGCTGCACGCCATCGGCGCCGCGATCCAGAGCGCCGCACGCGCCAACGACCGCGTCTACCGCTACGGCGGCGATGAGTTCGCACTGATCCTACCCGGCGTGGAGCCTGCCACAGCCACGACGATCGGCGAGCGCGTGCGCCGCGCCGTGGCGCGGCTGACGGCCAAGGAGCTCAGCCCGGTGACGATCACCGTAGGCGTCGCGAGCTGCCCCGCCGACTCGGAGGACAAGAACGCGCTGATCGCCGCCGCCGACACCGCGCTCTATTACGGAAAGCAGGCGGGCGAGGACCGCGTCGTCCTCGCCGCCGAGGTGCCGCGGGAGATGCGCGACCTGCGCGGGACGCTCGACCAGCTCGCGCGCGCAGCCCTGCTGCGTGCCGACGAGCCGCGCAGCGTCGAGCATCTCGTCGAGCATGCGGCCCGACTCACCGGTGAGTCGGAGGACAGCGCCGTCCGCGACGCGCTGCTGGGCGTAACGCGCACCCTCGACGCCCGCGACACTACGAGCCGCGGGCAGGCCGACCGGGTCGGACGCCTCGCCTCATCGGTCGCGCGGCAGCTTGGCTGTGGCGAGAACGACGCCCGCAACATCGAGCTCGCCGCCCGCCTGCACGGGCTGGAGCTGGTCGGCACGGCCGAGATGAAGGGTATTCCATCGCTCGCCGCCATCGACGAGATCATGCGCTGGACGCGTCGCTCGAGCGCGACGGCGCGTTCGATGCCGATCTCCGCGCAGATCGTCGCGGCGGCGAACGCCTACGACGTGATGACCAGCGGCGGCGCCGGGAAGCGACTCTCCGCCTCGGTCGCCCTGGACGAGCTGCGCCTACAGGGCAAGCGCTTCCGACCGGACGTGGTCGAGGCGCTCGCCGCATCGGTCAAGGAGCATCGCGCATCGCATCCGAAGCGACGAAACGGCGACGAGGGCGCGAACGCAGCGGCCGACATTGACGACGAGGTGGCCGGCGCCGCCTGAGCTTGGCACCGCGGCGATGCTATGATCGCGACCCCCATGTCGACGTTTCGCCTTGCCTTGCTGCGCCGCGCAACGGCCGGCCTTGCCGCGCTCAGTGCCGTGAGCCTCGTGCTTGCCGCGTGCTCCAGCGCCGAGCCCACCGGCCCGCTCAATTCACAGTTGCCTGGCTCGGCGATCGCCTCCGCAAGCGTCACGCAGGCCCCGACGGCGACCCCGGTGCCGACGCCGTCGCCGACGCCGTCGTACACCAATCCGCCCGATCCCACGCTCGAAGGGCTCATCCCGTCCAGCGCGGCCGGAGCCAAGGTCATGAAGCCGCCGTCCGGCGAGTACGGGATGACGCCCGGCGATATCGCACCCGCCTACGACGACATCGGCAATCGCTTCCGGTCACTGGTGGTCGCGTACGTCGAGCCGCGCAAGCTGTCGCTGTACGCCATGCGGCTCGACGGCGACCCGGTCACGACCGCGCAGTTGGCACCGTACCTCGCCACGGCCGGGCAGTACGTTGGCATCAATGGCCTGCACCGCGAGCCGTGGACGATGACGACGATCGGCGACCACGTCGTGTGGGTGCGTCCGGAGGACAATGCCACCGCGACTGGCACGATGATCTACACCTGGGCGGCCGACGAGTACGTCTTCCTGATGATCGGCACCGATGACCGTATCAACAAGGCGCTGCTCGCCGCCCTTCCGGGCGAGGCGCCACCCAAGCCAAGGCCAACTCCGAGCGCCAGCCGCGCCGCCAGCGGGAGCGGTCAGCCGTCGGCGAGCGCATCGGTCAGTCCAGCGGCATCCTGACGCATCATAGCGCGCTCGCTGGCCGGCACGCCGCGCACACGGCTCCTTGCCTGCGGGATGGGCTAGGCCCGCGCCAGCCCTCGACTCAAGCCGGTGTCGTTGACCCGTCGCTTTCGCAGAACGAAGATCGAACCGATGATGGTCAGCAGCTCGACAGCCTTCGTCAGCACACCCACCAGATCGACCGGCTCACCGATTCCGATTGCCCGCGCCGGTGCTCCATGCCTCTTCGTACGCGACAGGTTGCCCGGAACCCGAGACCGCCGGCCGCGTGCCTGCGGCAGCGAAATGGGCCTGGGCCTCGGCTGGATATTGCTATGTGCTGGTACGGAGGTCCCGGCTCTATGCATCACCAAGGTGCGCGAAAGTTCCCTTTGTTCGCCTTCACCATCCAGACCGGCATCGGTCGAACATCCAGCGCGGCCGGTATGATCGGCCGATGCAAGAGGGCTGGGAACCTGCCGACGACCGGCTCGGGCGCAAACGAGACCGGCTCGCCCGGCTGCTGAGCGTGGCGTCGATCCTGTACTCGCGCGGGAACGACGACCGCGGCGTTCCGGTGACTGAGATCGCGCAGCTGACCGGCATGACCACGCGGACGGTGTACCGCGACATCCGCGCGCTCGAGGATGAGCTGTCGATGCCGGTCTTCGAGGCCGGCCGCGGCCGCTACGGCATCGAGAAGAAGTACTTCCTGCCGCCGCTGCCGCTGACAGTGCCGGAGGCCATCGTGCTGTTCCTGGCCGCACGGCTGATCACCCGCTGGAGCGACGAGTACGACCAGGCGGTGGTCAGTGCCTTCACCAAGCTCGCCGACCTGCTGCCGCAGCCGATCGCCCGGCACGTGGCGGCCTCGATGCTGGCCGTCGGCGGCCACGACCGAAACGAGCCGTTCAGCCGCAACTTCGCCAACGTGGCGCGCGGCTGGGCCGAGGGTCGCGTGGTGCAGATCGACTACGAGGCCTTCGACGGCGGTCGCAAGACGACTCGCGTCGAGCCGTACTTCCTGGAGCCCGATGCGGCCAGCCACAGCGTCTACCTGATCGCCTTCGACCAGCCGGCGCAGGCCATGCGCACCTACAAAGTCGAGCGCATCGGCTCGTCGGTCCTGACCCTCGATCGATACGAGATTCCCGCCGACTTCGACCCGGACCGATGGCTGGAGCACTCGTGGGGCATCTGGTCGTCCGACAGCACGCCAACCGAAACGATTCGGCTGCGATTCGACACGTCGGTCGCGCACCGCGTCCAGGAGGCAACCTGGCACCGTTCGCAGCAGGTCCGCGCCCTGCCGGACGGCGGCGTGGAGCTGACCGTGCGGGTCGCGGGCATCGTCGAGATCCAGCCGTGGATCCTGTCCTGGGGCGGCGCGGTCGAGGTGCTCGAGCCGCTGGCGCTGCGCGAGGCCGTCGCGGCATCGGTGCGCTCGGCGGTCGCGCGCTACGAGCATCAGCCCGCGGCGTCGCATGACGCTTGAGGTCGAGCTGAAGTTCATCGCCGCCGGACCCGGGCCGCTGCAGGCGTTGGCCGTCAGCTCCACCCTCGGAGCGGCGCGGCTCGGGCCGCCACACGTCGTCGACGAGCTGGACCGCTACCTCGACACGGAGAGCGGACGACTCGCCGCGGCGCGATGGGCCTGTCGCCTGCGGACACGTGGCGAGCAAACGATCGTTTCACTGAAGGGACCGGCGCAGCACGCTGAAGCTGCAGAAAGCCGCGCGCATCGGCGCCCCGAGATCGAGGGCCCGGCCAGCTCGACCCTCGACGTCAGCGCCTGGCCGGCGTCGCCGGCTAGGGACTCCCTCGACGAGCTGCGAGGCGGCGAGCCGTTGCGCGAGCGGCTCACCCTCGAGCAGCAGCGTACGGAGCGGTCGGTGACGCTCGACGGACGGCCGATCGCAACGCTGACCCTCGACCGGGTGACTGTCCTGCACGAAGGCCGTCGTGCGGGCGACCTGTGCGTGGTCGAGCTCGAGCTGCTGCCCGAAGCCTCCGAGGCGTCGCTACCGGTGCTGGCGGACGCGCTCCAGGCGACCCGCGGCTTGGCTGCGGACCCGGGTACGAAGCTGGAACATGCTCTGGCGTTCATCGACGCCGGAGCGCGGCCGTGAGCCGGGCCAGTCGGCTGGAGCTCGTCGCCGTTGCCGCGGCGCTCGCGCTGTGGACCTACGTCGCATGGGATGGTGCGCTCTGGGACGCACGCTTCCAGCTGTTGCTGCACGCCGGCGCGGTCGTGGCCATTGCAGCGCTGCTTGTGCTGGCCCTGCGCGGCCTGGAGCTGCCGCGTACGCGGCTCGATGTGCCGATCCTGCTCCTGCTCGCGGCATTCGGCGTGGCGACTCTCTTGGCGCAGAATCATGGCCTGGCCGTGCGCTCGCTGGCTGCCATCCTCGGCACCGTCGCGATGCTGCCGATCGCACTGGTCGCGCTGCGGCATCGGCCGGCGCTGGTCGCGATACTGACGAGCGTGCCGATCCTGCTGCTGTCGGCCGGCACGCTGGTCGTCATGCTCGCTCGTCGGGTGGAGTGGATCGTGGTCGGCGGACCGGGACTTCCGCCCATTCGGGTCGGCCAGGAGGGGACGCCGTTCGGATCGGTGGCGGTACCGCCCTTCGTCATCCTGGCGGTAATCCCGCTGACCTACCTGATCGCCGAGCCGCGCGTGCGGCGCTGGATCCAGATTGGCCTCGCGGTGGTCGGCGTTCCATTGACGCTGCTCTCCGGGTCGCGCTCGGCATGGCTCGCCATCGGGCTCGCCGGCGTTGTGCTGCTGCTGCCGGTCGTGCGTCGGGTCCGACTGCCGCGTGATTGGACGCCGCGAACCATCGGGCTCGCCGCGCTCGGCGTCCTGGTGGTCGCCGGAGGGCTCGTCTTCGTCGCGCCGCGGCTGACCGCGGTCGGCTCACTGGTGTATCGCGGCTACCTGTGGCGCGACACGCTGGCGGCGTGGGCGCCGCATGCCGTGACCGGCATCGGTCCGGGCACCATGCCGTGGGCACGCCAGGCCGCTGCCCCGGCGCTGACGTTCCCGGTCAGGCAGCCCCATTCGCACGATATTCCACTCGGGATCCTGGGCGATGCCGGCCTCGTTGGACTGGCCGCGGCGCTCGTACTGTTCGTCGCCTTCATCAGGATCGCGGGCCCGTGGCGCACACGCACACCCATGGGTCGCACGGCGTTTGCGGTCCTGGTCGGGTTTGCCGCCTCGGCGCTGTTCGAAGATCTCACCTTTCTGCCAGGGTTCAACCTGCTGCTGATCCTGCTCGTCGCCCTGGTCCTGGCCGATGCCGGTGCGGTGACCTGGCAGCGGCTCCAGCTTGCCAGACCGATGGCGCTGGGTGGTGGCCTCGCCACGGCGGCGCTGCTCGTGGTGGTGCTCATCGGAGATGCCGCGGCGATTGACTATCGCTTCGGATCCGATGCAGCGCTGAACCACGATTGGAGAGCGTCCGAGGCGTGGTTCGAGCGCTCCGTCGCGCTCGACCCGTGGCATCCCTCCGGCCCGAAGTCGCTGACCGTGGCCGCCGACATGGCCGGTGACGATGCGACCGCGCGCACGGCGGCGGAACGCGCCACCGAACTGAATGCCGGCGACGGACCGTCATGGACGAATCTGGCGGTCCTGTGCCTCGAGGCAGGAGACGACGAATGCGCGTCGCATGCGGCGCACCGCGCCGTGGACACCGCCTCGCTCTTCGGGCGCGAGCTGGCGAATGCGGCGCTGGTCCTCGACCGCCTCGGCGACACCGATGCCGCCGACCGAGCCTATCACCTCTCGCTGTTGACCAACCTCGCGACGAGCCTGAACCTGGCCTGGCCGCGGCCGGTGGACGTCGGGACCGACCTCGCCGTCGAAATCGGCGAGACCTCCGGCGAGATCAACCTGGTCGTCGCGCGGAGGACCGCCGGCGAGCAGATCGATCCGGACCGCTACATGGACCCGACCGCCCGGGCGCTGGCCGCCGCAATGGTCGGCGACCGCGCCACGGCGGAGGCATCGCTGGATCAGGCGATCGCTCAGTTCCGAGAAGGCGTGACGACCTGGGACATCGCTGTCCTGCTGCGGAAGCACTGGGGCGAACCGATCGACTACGCCCTGGCGGTCGACCGCGTGCTGCGCGGCGGCCCGATCGGCGACAGCGGGCCGCAGGTCCCGGACCTGAGCTACGACATCGCATCGTTCCGGACCTATCCGCGCGATGGCTTCGTGGCCCCCGCGGTGCGACTGCTGTCGGCGCAGGCGTGGCCGTGGGTGCTCGAGCCGTTGCTGGCCCCGAACGGATGACCGCTCAATCGAAGGGAAGGCGCAGGATGAGCGCGAGCGCGGGACGCCGGCTCACCGCCACGGAGAACCCCGGCAAGGCGGTTGGGGCGCGCAGCCAGGCAGCGCCGGCGGGACCGCTGCGGTAGCGCGCGGAGAGCTGCCGCGCCGACAGCTCCTCGACCCCCAGCTCGCGCAGCGCATCGGCCATCAGCAGCCCTTCGGCAGCGTGGCCGCGCGCGACAATGAAGCGATCGCCGCTGTCCACGACCTGCTCGAGCCGCTGGCGTCTGGCGCGATACGAGCGACGCCCGAACGAAACGCCGTCGGACACGAGCAGGTCGCTGGCCACGAATGCGGCGCGTCCCGGTCCGGCAGCGCCGCCCAGGCGCCGTCGCAGCAGGTCAGCGTCGGGCCGGCCGTCGTCGTCGAGCACCAGCAGGGTGCCGTCGAGCACGACGCCGTCGGCGGTCACCTGCGACGACAGCTCACCGAGCTCGGGAAGCGACGCGAGCGTGTCATTCAGGCCCTCGGCCTGCAGGCGCAGCCGACCGTCTTCGAAGAACGCGATTGCGCGGACGCCCGGCCACCACGGCTCGAACCAGTAGTCGAGATCGTCGAAGGGAGCGTCGACGGCGGTCGGCTGCATCGGCCGCACGCGGGCCGGCGAATAGCGGCGCGGGCGCTCACCCAGATCCGACAGCGGCAGCTGTTCGCTGGGCACGACCTGCGCTAGGCGGTCTTGCGCCGACGGGCAGCAGGCGCCGCGGCCTCGGCCTCAACCTCAAACTCGACCGGCTTCTCCGCTGCGGCCTGCGCGCGGCTCTCACGCGCGGCGGCAACCGAGGCCTCCAGCGCGGCCATCAGGTCGCCGATATTCGTGGGCTCGGCACGCTGGACCGGTTCGGGCTGCTCCCCGGCCACCTTGCGCTCGATGACGGCCATCAGCGCCTGGCGATAGTCGTCACGGTAGGCATCGGCCGAGAAGTCGCCGGTCATGGAAGCAACCAGCTGCTCGGCCATGGCGCGCTCGGCGGGCTTGAAGGCGATCTCGTCGTCGGGCAGGTTGAGCTCCTCGAGCGAGCGAACCTCATCGGGCCAATGGAGCGTGGTCAGCAGCATGGTGCTGGCGTACGGGTTCAGCGCGGCGAGCTGCTCGCGATCCTTGAGCACGATCTTGCAGATGGCGGTCTTGCCAGCATCGGCCAGGACGGACTGCAGCAGGTGAAACGCCTTGCGTCCGATCTCGTCTGGCTCGAGGTAGTAGGCCTGCTTGACGAACTGCGCGCCGTGAGCCTCCGTCCGCGCGTCGACGAACATCTCGATCTCGATCGCGCGCATCGTCTTGAGCGGGATGGAGTCGACGTCCTCCTCGGTGACGACCACGTAACGGCCCTTGGCATATTCGTAACCGCGCACGGTCTCCGAGCGCGGCACGACCTCGTCGTGGTACGGGCAGTAGATCTTCATCTGAATCCGGTTCAGACAGCTGGCGTGCAGCATGTTGAAGCCGATGCCACCGCTCTCCGTCGCGAGGTAGAGCTTGACCGGGATGGTCACGAGCCCGAACTGGATCGCCCCTCGCCACATCGATCGCGCCATATACTCCGTACCTCAGTACTCTGTTCCGCCGCCGGGCCGCGAATGATACAACGGCGTTGCAAGCCCACTGCCCGAGGCGAATGTCCGCGACGCGCTGGGACCATGCGGCCATTGCTCGTGGCCGAATTCATGCGAACACTTCGGGCATGCACGAACCCGCCACCGACGATCCGATCGCCGTCCGCTCCGCAGGGGCGGACGAGCTCCAGCGTGCCTACGTCCTGGAGGACGACCCCGATATCGCGGCGCTGGAGTCCGATCTGCTGCGCGAGCTCGGCTTCAGCGTCGTCAGCTGCACACGCATCGTGGAGCTGGGCGACCTGATGGAGCTCGCCCTGCCGCACCTGCTGGTCGTCGACGTGATGCTGCCCGACGGCGACGGTGGCGACATCACCGAGCTGCTGCGCAGCGCCTGGCCCGGAATCCCGGTGATCATCGTCAGCGCGGCCGCGCGCGAGCGCCTGGCCGAGCTCGCCGACATCGGTCCGGTCCTGCCGAAGCCGTTCGATCTCGAAAGCTTCCGCGAGGCGGTGATGGCCGCCGTCAACGCACCCACGGGCATGCAACATGCCTCGTGACGCCGCGCTCGATACGCCTGGGGTCAGCCGCCGTGGCCCGGTCCGGTGACGATCACCCGGGCAGAATGCTCGCCGCCGGTTCCGTTGCGCAACAGATACCGATGCTCCACGCTGACGGCCTTTGACAACATGGCGTTCACCGGACAATATTTCGTGGCCGACAGCTCAACGGAGCGTCGCAACGCCTCTTCCTCGACGGGCCCGTTGACGCGATGCTCGATCACGATGCGCGTAAAGACCTGCGGATGCGCCTCGGACCGCTCGCCGCGCACCGCGATCTCGTAGCTCGCCGGTCGCTGCCGCTTCTTGCGCAGGATGCTGGCGACATCCATCGATGTGCAGCCGGCCAGTGCCGCGAGGACCATCTCCATCGGCCGAGCACCGCCATCGTCGCCGTCCTCCCCGCCGGTGTCGAGCCGCAGAGCGTGCCCGCTGCCGCTGGTCACCTCGACGCGCATGCGTGCCGGGTCGATGAATCGGGCGAGCACCTCGTTCTCCATGCCGGGAGCCTAGCAGCACACCGATGCGCCTGATCCCTCCGGAGCGCCCCGACGGCCGGCGCCGTTCAGCAGCGGGCGACAGTTCCGAGAACCGCTAGCTCAGCGGTCCAGCTTGCGTGCCTTCCAGATCTCCTCGCACGGCCAGCGATGCGCCCACTCGGGGGTCGTGAGCTCGAAGGTGGTCGTGGCACCGGGAGGCGGCTGCACCTCGATCAGATCGGTCACCTCGAGTTCGTTCGCGCGCAGGAGCCGGATCCAGTCGCCGTAGCCGAGGTGGAACTCGACACCGGTCTCGTCGGGCCACTCGAAGCGATACATGCCGAAGTACGGGCGGAGCAGGCGCTCGGTCGCCGGTCCCTCGTTGTCGGTGTCGGGCACGCACAGGATCCAGATCGTGCCGTTGACCAGGAAGATGAGCTCACCGCCGGGACGCAGCAGGCGTGAAGCCTCCGGGATCCAGCGGTACGGATCGGCCCAGATGCTGGCGCCGTACTCGCTGATCGCCAGGTCGAAGCTGGCATCGGAGTAGGGAACGGCCTCTGCGTTGCCGAGCAGCAGCGGGAAGTCGATGCCGTGCTGCGACTGGAGCCGACGCGCGGTTTCGAGCTGCCGTGGGCTGTTGTCGATGCCCACCGGCCGTGCTCCGCTTCGAGCCAGCCAGGCCGAAACGTACGCCGTGCCACAGCCCAGCTCGATGGTGTTCTGCCCGCCAAGGTCGGCCGGCAGGACACCCAGCTGTGCTTCAGGCACGCCGAAGATGCCCCAGCTCGGCTCTTTCTGGGCCCATGCACTCTCGCCGTGGGCCACGTATTCGTCGGCCTTGCGGTCCCACGCCTCGCGATTGCGCCGAACGTGCTCGGGCAATGGTGACTCCATGCCGGGCATCCTATTCGGTCTCGCCGGTGGCGGCGATCTGTTCGGTCTCGCCGCGTGCACCGGTGGCCAGCACGATGCGTCCTGATGCCTGCTGCTCGAAGACGCGCTCGACCGCTGCGAGCTCGTCGATGTCAGCCGGTCCCCTGTCGCTGCGGATGCGCACGATCCTCGGGAAGCGCAGCGCGAATCCGCTCTTGTGGCGGCCAGAGCGCTGGATGCGATCGAAGGCGATCTCGACGACGACCTCCGGCACGACGGTCCGGTAGCGGCCAAAGTCGCGCACCGTCGACGCCAGGAAGCGCGACGTCATCTCGGCGATCTCCGCATCGGTCAGGCCGGTGTAGGCCTTGCCGATGGTCAGCAGCCGGTCGCCATCGGTCTCGCGGACGGCGAACGTGTAGTCGGAGAGCACGCCCCGGCGCTTGCCGTGCCCCCACTCGACCCCGACGACGACGCAATCGAGCGTCGACAGCGGGCGCTTGAGCTTGAGCCAGCCGAGGCCGCGCCGTCCCGGCTGATAGACCGATGCGGGATCCTTGATCATCAGGCCCTCGTTGCGGCGCTCCCGCGCCTCGTCGAAGCGGGCATCGACCTCGGCAGCGGTTCGGGCGGTCTCGAGGTGCGAGTAGAGCATCCGCTCCTCGGTGCGCTCGGGGAGGTGCAGCGCCTCCAGCTCGGCGCGGCGTTCGCGCAGCGGGACGTCGAGCAGGTCACGACCGGCGAGGTGCAGCAGGTCGAAGGCGACCAGCGCCACCGGGACGCTGCCCAGCAGCTCTGCGCTGGGACTGACACGGCCGAGCCGCGTCTGGAGGCCGGCGAAGTCGCCGACGCTGCCCTGCTTCCACGGGACGAGCTCGCCGTCGATCACCAGCGGCTGGTCGAGGGTCGCCGCCGCGGCCATGACCTCAGGGAACGCGCCGCTGATCTCGTTGAGGTCGCGACTGAAGAGGCGCGGCCCGCCGGGGGTCACGTGCAGCTGGGCGCGGATGCCGTCGTACTTGTCCTCGATCCACGCTTCTTCACCGACACGGCGGATGACCTCGTCGGCGTCGGCCGCCGGCGTCGCGAGCATGAAGCGGATCGGTCGGCCGAGATGCAGCGCCGCTTCTGCCAGGCGGTCCTCACGGGCCAGGGTGGCGACCTCGCCCGGCTCGGCGACGAGCATCAGTGCCCGCCGCACGTCGGCAATGGGATGCTCGAAGGCGGCGGCGATCGCCTCCTCGAGCAGTCCCTCTCGCAGACCGATGCGCATCTCGCGTCCCGCAATCCGCGCGACGTAGCGCGCCTCGCCCGGCGTCGCGCGGCAAAACAGCTCGGTCATCAGCCCGATGCGCACCTCGGTGCTCGGCGCCTGCGCCATGGCACCGAAGGCGGCGGCCACGTCGCTCAGCGTCAGCGGCTCGCCATCCGGCGCGCTGATCAGCTCGGCGGCGGCGTCCCCGAAATCCGAGTGGCGCAGGTACGCCTCGCCCAGCCGCTGCTCGCTGGCGCCCGAGGCTGCCAGCAGCGCCGCCGAACCCTGCATCCCGCCGAGCCGCAGTCGATCCCCGGTGCCCGGAAGTGGCCGTCCGGCGAAAAAAGTCGTGGCGATCGGCAAATCGTCCGGCGCGAGATCGCGCAGGTAGGCCGCCAGGACGTCGCGCTTGCGCAGCTTGGAGGTGGTGGCGGCGACCGCATCGGCCGTTTCGGCAAAGTCGACGCAGGAACCGGACATGAATCGGAGTCTAGGTGAGCATCTTGACGTTGCACATCGGTCCGGCGCAGGCTAGCGACGGATGTTCAGCAGGCAGAAGAAACCCACCGATCCGGCGGTTACGGCGCGCATCCCGCCGGGGCAGGTGCTGACCGACAAGTTCCCGGTGCTGAACTTCGGGCGAGTACCGAACTATCCCGACCTGTCGGGTTGGGACTTCCGGGTATCGGGCGAGGTGGAGCAGCCGTTCACGCTGAAGTGGGCCGAGTTCCGTGCGCTGCCGACCACGCAGGCAACGCTCGACATTCACTGCGTGACGCGCTGGTCGAAGCTGGACACGGCCTGGGAAGGTGTTTCGTTCAGCCACATCGTGGAAGTCGCCCAGCCCAACCCCTCAGCCCGCTTCGTGCTGTTCCACGCGGACGGTGGCTACACCACCAACGTCCCGATCGAGGTCGCCCGCGACGCGCAATGCCTGCTGGCCTGGAACTACGCCGGCGAGCCGCTCGAGCCCGAGCACGGCTACCCGCTGCGCGGCATCGTGCCCGGCAGGTATTTCTGGAAGAGCGCCAAATGGCTGCGCGGCATCGAGTTCCTCAGCGAGGATCGACTCGGCTTCTGGGAGCAGAACGGGTACAGCAACAACGCGGATCCGTGGCGGGAGGAGCGCTACTCGGGCGCCTGGTAGACCGAGCTAGGTGCCGTTCTCGTCCACCCGCTTGGCCCGGTCGATGAGCTCGGCAACTTTGCGTCCGCCCTTGCGGCCGATGTTCTGGAAGTGCTCGTGCGAGTACCGCTCGCTCACCGTCTTCCCGCCCTTCTGGCCGATCTCCTGGTAGAACTCCGGGCCGTACCGCTGCCGCGTGGTCTTGCCGCCCTTGCGTCCCGCTTCGCGGACGCTCATGCCGCCGTTGTCGCTGTCCGCCATCGGGCGCCTCCTGAAAGTCATGTCAGCTCTTGGCAGTGCGGGTGCAAGTTGCGTACCCGTAGAGCATGCGCGCGCTCACTGAGCGGGCAGGCGACGCAGGCACGCTCAGCTGGGCGCCAGCGCACGGCTAACATGTCGACTCATGCATCCGCTCCTGCGTAACGTCGTGATCGCCATCGTCGGCTTGATCATCGCCGGCGGCCTGTCGGCGCTGGCACTGCTCGGCGAGGACTCGAACCTTTCGATCCTGGCCATGCTCGGCGCCGGGCTGGTCGGTGCCGTCATCAGCATCTTCCTGTTCGTGCAGGGCTGGATCTGGTCGCAGCGTGCTGGGCGGCGCGGCTACACCGGGCGCTCGGTGGCGATCGCCTTTGCCGGCGGCCTGATGATCCTGGTGGCGGCCGCTTCGCTGGCAGGCGCCGTGATGGTGGTGCTGCTCTTCTACGTCAGCTGAGGCTCGTCACCAGCTGAGCCTCGTCGCCCCGCTCGCCGGTCGGAATGCGCCGGCTTGGTAGGATTTGGGCTCGCTGTGCCGCCGCCCCCATCGTCTAGAGGCCTAGGACGCCACCCTTTCAAGGTGGAGATCAGGGGTTCGAATCCCCTTGGGGGCACCAACGCCGCGCGCGAGCGTCAGACGAAGTTGATCTCGACCTGGCGCCCGCAGTTCAGGCAGAAGAGCAGGCCCAGCTTCGGATCCTCGGGGATCGGCCGCAACGAGTAGATCAGGTCCTCGGTGATGCGCTCGCCACAGTACGGGCATTCGCTGCCGATCTCGAGCCACTGGTCCCTGGGCAGATTCTGCCGCGCCATCGGTCAAGCCTCCTCGTGCGCAGGCTCGGGGGAGAGCACGGGCGCGCCCTGGTCGGCGGTCTCGCGGTCGCGGCGCGAGGTCGCCGGCGGCGGCTCCCAGCCGGGCTTGCGCTTCGGGACGGCGACACCTTCGCCGGCCTCGATGGCCGCCGCCGTCTCGGCAGTCTTGGCCGAGGGCCGGATGAGCGGATAGGAGCGCGCGGCAAAGCCAGGCCACAGCCCGATATCGCCGTCACGAATCATGACCATCGTCCTGCTGAAGGCACCGGTCACGTCGCGGGCGGATCGGTCGAGGACCTCATAGTCGTGGCCGGTGACCGTGCGCAGCGCCGGTCGCAGCGTCTCCACCAGGTACTCCGGGTTCGGATTCCCGGCGAAGGCCACATCGAGGGCGGCGACAACATCCTCGTCGGGCAGGTAACGGGGCAGCGGACGGCTGATGTAGGCCAGCATCCGCGGATCGCGGCTGGGTCCCATGAAGGTGCGCTTGAGCTGCTTGAGCATCGGACCCCGATTGTAGCGCGAGGCCCGGACGGCCCGACCCCAGCGATCGGGCCGCAGGGGGATCGGTTGGTATACTGCTTGCCCCCAAGGACGATGGCGAACGGCGCGGCCCGCTGAATGCTGCCTGCCCGCCGAAGGCGCCAGCGCCGGAACCAGCAACGCAAGGAGACCGTCGATCATCGTGCGCGTCCGAAAGGCCGTCCTGCCCGCCGCCGGGTTCGGCACCCGCTTCCTTCCCGCGACCAAGGCGATCCCGAAAGAGGTCCTCCCTCTCGTCGACAAGCCGATCATCCAGTACGCGGTGGAAGAGGCGGTCGCCTCGGGCATCGAGCAGATCATCATTGTCATCTCCACCGGACGAAGCGCCATCGAGGACCACTTCGACTCAAACCCGACGCTCGATCGATGGCTCGAGGATCGCGGCGACATCGACATGCTGCGCCAGGTTCGGCGCATCAGCGAGATCGGACCGATCGCCTTCGTTCATCAGAAGGAGCAGCTCGGCCTGGGCCACGCGGTGCTGATGGCCAAGGAGCTGGTCGGCGACGAGCCGTTCGCCGTGCTCCTGTCCGACGACGTGATGCTCAATCCAGGTGGCGAGCCGGTGACGAAGCAGCTGATCGACGCGCACACCTCGCATCGCGGATCGGTCATCGCCGTCCAGAAGGTGCCGCGCGAGGACGTGAGCCGCTACGGCATCATCAACCCGGTGCACACCGAGGGCCGGCTGTACGAGATCGGAGACCTCGTCGAAAAACCATCAATGACCGATGCGCCTTCGGACCTGGCGGTCCTCGGCCGATACGTGCTGACCCCGAAGATCTTCGACATGCTCGAGCAGACCCAGCGTGGCGCGGGCAACGAGATACAGCTGACCGACGCGATCAAGATGCTGATGCAGGAGCAGCCGGTCTTCGGCTACCAGTTCGAGGGCGTGCGGCACGACGCCGGCACGCGCATCGGCTGGCTCAAGGCGAACCTGTCGGTCGCGCTCGACTCGGAGGACGCCGACGAGGTGCGCGCCTACATTCGGAGTTTGGACCTGCGGGACTGACGCCACGCCGTCCCCGAGAGGTTGGGTACCCTGTTGCTGCGATGCCGCGCGACGCGGCAAGAAGGGGTAGGCCCGAATGGAGATGATCGGCAGGCTGATCGGCGGACGCTACCGCCTCATTGCCCCGCTGGGCGAGGGCGGCATGGCGACGCTGTGGCGTGCCGTCGACGAGCAGCTCGACCGGGAGGTCGCGGTCAAGCTCCTCCGTCCGCAGTATTCGGGCGACGCCGGCTTCACCGCCCGCTTCAAGCAGGAGGCCCGCTCCGCCGGCTCGCTATCGCACCCGAACATCGTGTCCGTCTACGACTACGGGACCGATCCGCAGGACGACGCGCAGTTCATCGTCATGCATCTCGTTGACGGCGCGGACCTGTCGACCCTGCTGCACGACCGCGGCGCGTTCTCCGTTGAGGACGCGGTCCGGGTGGCCATCGGCGTCGCCTCGGCACTGGAGGCGGCACATCGCCGCGGCATCGTCCACCGCGACGTGAAGCCCGGCAACATCCTGATCACCGACGACGGCGAGGTGAAGGTCACCGACTTCGGCATCGCGCGGGCCGTCAGCGAGGCGTCGATGACGGTCACCGGCACGACACTTGGATCGGTGCACTACTTCAGCCCGGAGCAGGCACGCGGCGACGAGGTGACCGGCGCCAGCGACGTGTATGCGCTGGGCATCGTGCTGTACGAGATGCTCACCGGGCGGCGCCCGTTCGAGGGGGATTCGGCGGCGGGCGTCGCGCTCAAGCGGCTGAACGAGGACCCGCAGCCACCGACCCGCTTCCGACCCGACCTGCCGCCGGGCCTCGTCGCGGTAGTGATGCGCGCGCTGGAGCGCGATGCCGAGCGCCGCTTCCCCGATGCCGGTTCGTTCGCCGAGGCGCTCAGGGCCTGGCAACGCTCGCCGAACGACGTACCCGCCGCCGCCGCCGCCGCACTCCCACCGCGTGGCGATCCGACGGTCTACATCCCGCCGCGCGTGACGCGTCCATCGGACCGGGCGCCGGTTGCGCCACCTCCGTATCGGCCAATCAGCGAGCGGCGCAAGGAGGGGCAGCCGTGGTGGATCTGGCTGCTGGCGCTGCTGGCGATCGTTCTGCTCGCCACGATTGGGTTCCTGGCGGCACAGATCTTCTCAGGCTTTGGGCCGTCACAGCCGAGTCCGAGCCCATCGGCCCAGACGTTCGCCCTGCCGAACGTTGATGGGCAGACCGTCACGCAGGCACGAGAGACCCTGACCAACGCCGGCCTCGACGTGGTCGTGAAAGACGAGGCCAGCGCCGGTGTCGAGAATGGTTCCGTGATTCGGACCGAACCGGCCGCAGGCTCGCAGGTCACCAAAAACGATCGAGTGACCATCGTCGGGAGCTCCGGGCCGGAGCAGGTGAAGGTGCCAAGCCTCCAGGGACAGACTCGCCAGGAGGCGAGCAACACGCTCGACCGCGCTGGCCTGGGCCTTGGCGCCGTGTCCGGTGAGTTCAGCGACGCGCAAGAGGGGACGGTCATCAGATCCGTGCCGCAGCCCAACACGGACGTGGATCGGGGCAGCCAGGTGGCCATCGTCCTGTCGCGCGGGCCGGAGCCCACGCCGACGCCTACGCCCACGCCGACGCCGACGCCGACCCTGCCGCCGACCCCGACTCCGACTGCGCCGCCGCCACCGAGCTAGACACCCACCCGATCGGCCAGGGCCTGACTTGGATTCCCCGGCGAATCAAAGGCACGACAGCCGCGGGCTCTCCTGCTGTTTATGCACCCGGTGAATCAGTCGAGCGCCCCGGTGAGCGACCGCACGAGCGAGAGCTTCGTGCGTATCGGTCTATGATGCGTGGACGCTCAACCTCAAAGGAGCATCAACCGAAATCATGTCACCCTCGACTGTCGACGAATCGAGCTTCGAGGACGAGGTCCTCAACAGCCAGAAACCGGTGCTGGTCGACTTCTGGGCGCCCTGGTGCGGGCCGTGCCGGCTCGTCTCACCGGTGGTCGAGAGCTTTGGTGAGACCCATGCCGAAAAAGTGGCCGTCGCCAAGGTCAACACCGACGAGAACCAGCAGCTTGCCATGCGCTACAGCATCTTCAGCATCCCGACCCTGATCCTGTTCAAGAATGGAGCGGAGGCCGCGCGCCTCGTCGGCTACATGCCACAGGAGGCCATGGAGGAGCGGCTCAACAACTACCTGTAGCACACGGGTCTGTCAGACCGATGCCGGCCGATCGGCGGCGGCCGGCTGTTTCATAGGCCCAAACGTCGCTACACTCGCGAGCGCCAACGGAGGGACTTCGACCACTCGCCCCATGATCATCAAGTCCGAGCGACGCCGGGGGACCGATCGGCGCCAGGGCGTCGATCCATTCGCGCCCGATCGACGCGACAGCGACCGCCGCCAGATGTGCTGGGAGGTCGAGAACTGCGATCTCACCATCCGCTACCGATGCCCCGCCTTCATCTTGCGGCGGCCGTGCTGGGAGCTGTGGGCCGTCGAGGGCGTCGGGCCGGAGCGCGCCTGCTGCTACAACGACAAGGAGTGCGAGCCGGGTCGCTGCGTGATCGCCGAGAAGCGCTTCGCAGGCGTCGAGACGCCGCCGCTGACGGTGCATGTCGGGCGACGCGGCGTGCCACTCGGCTACGGACGGCCGCGGCGGCACACCTGCCCGCATTTCTTCCTGACCAACGGAAGCAAGGGCCGCGTCCCGATCCAGGCGCCGCAGATGCTGCGCACACTCATGAAGCAGGAAGGCACCGTGAGCCGATGCGAGCTGCGCACCGGCGTGCACCTCGACTCCGGCTACGTCAACGACCTGTGCCTCACCGGTCAATTCAACGACTGTGTCTTCTACGAAGACGACGCCTCCGACTGACCTGCGCTCCGCATTGGTGAGCTACGCGGCGGCCGTCACCGCGCTCCAATCGCGCGGCCGGTTCGGGATCAGCCTGGGCCTCGAGCGGATCGAGGCGATCCTCGATGAGCTCGACCATCCGGAGCGGTCGTTGCACGGGGCGCTGGTGACCGGCACCAACGGCAAGGGCAGCGTGGTCGCCATGCTGGGATCCGTGCTCGGCGCTGCGGGTCTGCACGTCGGCACCATGCCCAAGCCGCACCTGGTCAGTTACCGCGAGCGGATCGCGATCGACGGTGAGCCGCTCTCCGAGGAGTGCTTCGCAGCGGCTGTCGCGAGGGTGCTGCCCGCGGTCGATGCGGTGGCGGCCGCGGCGGGTGCACCGACCGAGTTCGAGGTGCTCACGGCGGCCGCATACGCCGAGCTGGCTCGCTCGCCCATCGACCTGGCGCTGGTCGAGGTCGGGATGGGCGGTCGGTTGGACGCGACACACGCGGCGAACCTGGGCGTGGCGGTCATCACCAACGTGCAGCACGACCACGAGCGCTACCTGGGCCGCACGTTGGCGCAGATCGGTAGCGAAAAGGCCGCGATCATCGAGGGTGGCAACCTGGCGGTCACCGGTGCCTCCGACCGCGGGCTGCGCCCGATCCTTGACCGATGCGCCGCGCTCGGCGTCCCACTGCGGCGCGCCGGCTCGCGGCAGCCGTACCGCATGACGCTGCGCCATGCCGGCTGGGACGGGCTGCTGGTCGACGCGGTCAGCCCCGAGCGCGAGCTGCGCGACCTGAGGATCGGGCTGCTCGGCGGACACCAGGCCGATAACGCGGCCGTGGTGCTGGCCACGCTCGCCGCGCTCCACGACGAAGGTAAGCGGCGCGGCTCGCCGGTGATCGTCGACGAGTCTGCGCTGCGCCGCGGGTTCGCCGACGCACGCTGGCCGGGGCGCCTGGAGCTGCTCGACGGGACGCGGCTGGGGATCGGCAAGGTGCTGCTCGACGGCGCGCACAACCCGGCCGGAGCGGCCGCGCTCGCCGGCGCCCTGCGCGAGCTCGGCCTGCGGCAGCCCGCGATGGTCTTCGGCGCGATGCGCGGCAAGCGGGTCGACGCCATCCTGCGCGCCCTGGCACCACTCCGTCCGCAGCCGGTCTTCACGGCGGTCGACGAGACGACGGCGCTCGATCCCACCGACCTGGCCCGGCGCTGGAAACGAGCGACGGGTGGGACCGCACGGACCGCGGCGACGCCGGGGAAAGCGCTGCAGCTGGCAGCGACCCTCCGGTGTGACGACGACCCGATCCTGATCGCAGGGTCGCTCTACCTGATCGGCGCGGTGCGCGGCCTGCTCACCGGAGAGATGGACGCGCCATGACCGAGCTGCGCTGGGGCGAGAAGACATACCTGATGGGCATCATCAACGTGACGCCCGACTCCTTCTCGGGCGACGGCATCGCGCCGGCCCGCAGCAGCGAGGCGCAGGTCGTGGCCGCCGCGCTGACGCAGGCACGTGCCTTCGTCGAGGCGGGAGCCGAGATCCTGGACGTCGGGGCGGAGTCGACCCGTCCGGCATCGGTCTATGGAGAGCATCCGGTGATTGATGCGGCGGCTGAGATGCGCATGGCGGTCCCGGTCGTCGAGGCGCTGGCGAGCGCCTTCGCGGGGCGGGCGCTGGTGAGCATCGACACCGCCAAGGGAGAGGTGGCGCGAGAGGCGTTGCGAGCCGGAGCGCGCATGGTCAACGACGTGTGGGCGGCGAGGCGCGATCCGGGAACCGCCGAGGCGGCGGCGGGCGCGGGCGCACATCTCGTGCTGATGCACAACAAGGAGCGGGCGCACTACGAGCATGGCGTGTTCGAGGAGGTCGTCGCCTGGCTGCGGCAGGCGGTGGACGCGGCGATCGCACGCGGCGTGGCGCGCGAGAAGCTGCTGATTGATCCGGGGATTGGCTTCGGCAAGAAGCCGGAGCACTCGATCGAGATGCTCCGTCGCCTGGCAGAGCTGAAGGCGGCACTCGGCGGACTGCCGTTGCTGGTCGGGACGAGCCGCAAGCGGTTCATCGGCGAGATCCTGGGCGGTGCACCGCCGGATGAGCGCATCGAAGGCACCGCTGCCACGGTGGCGCTGGCCATCGCGCAGGGCGCGGACGTCGTGCGTGTCCACGACGTGGCACACATCGAACGTACGGTGCGCGTCGCCGACGCGATCGTCAGACTGCGGACATGACCAGCGACGACCGGATCACCCTGCGCGGCATGCGTTTCCTGGGTCGCCACGGCGTGACGCTCCAGGAGCGCATGGAGCCCCAGCCATTCGAGGTGGACGTCACGATCTGGGCCGACCTGGCCCCCGCCGCCACGAGCGACGAGCTGGCCGACACGGTCGACTATTCGGCGGTCTTCGCCGAGGTCGCGCGGATCGTCGAGGGTTCTAGCTTCCGGCTCATCGAAGCGCTGGCACAGACCATCACCGACGGCGTGCTCGACAGCCAGCCACGCGTGCGCAGCGTCGAGGTCCGCGTGCGCAAGCCGAAGGCCCCGTTGCCCGGGACCTTCGAGACGGTCGAGGCGTCGCTACGACGCGATCGGGAGATAAGCCGCTAGCGGTTCTGCGCCTTCGGCAGCGTGCCGAGCGTCACGCGCAGCTCGGTGGTGCTGTTGCCGCGCAGCACGCGCAGCGTGATGGTGTCGCCGGGCGCATGCGGCAGGATCAGCGACGACAGGTCGTGGTCCATGTCGAGCTTTTCGTCGTCGACAGCGACCACCACATCACCATCGGTCAGGCCGGCCTTCGCCGCCGGGCTGTCGGGGAAGACAGCCGCCGTGCCGCTGGCGGGAGGCTCGACCAGCACGCCGGCATCAACCGGCAGGTTCTTCTCGTCGGCCAGCTGCTTGGTGACCTGCTGATAGTAGACGCCGATCCACGGCCGCGCGATCTCCTTGCCGGCGACCGCCTGCCGCATGATCGGCTTCGCGACGTCGACCGGGATGGCGAAGCCGATGCCCTGCGCATTGTTCGACACGGCGGTGTTGATGCCGATCACCTGGCCGGAGCTGTCGATGAGCGGTCCGCCGGAGTTGCCGGGATTGATGGCGGCATCGGTCTGGATCAGGTTGTTCAGCTGCTCGGAGCTGGTATTGCTTGCGTCGCCCGCCTGGATCTGACGGCCAAGGCCAGATACGACGCCGGTGGTCACCGTGTTGCGAAAGTTGCCGAGCGGGTTGCCGATGGCCACGGCGAGCTGCCCGAGCTCGAGGTTCGCGCTGTTGCCGAGCGGCGCGGCGGTGAGATCCTTGGCGTCGATCTTGACGATGGCAAGGTCGGTCAGCGTGTCGATCCCGATCACCTTCGCATCGAAGACGCGGGTGTCGTTGAGCTGGACGGTGAGCTTGTCGGCACCGTCGACCACATGCTTGTTGGTCAGAATCCAGCCGCCCGCATCGTAGATGAAGCCGGAGCCGACGCCGCTCGCGCCGCCCAACAGGCCGCCATTCGAGCTCGAGGCAATCGTGACGACCGAAGGCATCACCTTGTCGACCGCGCTGATCACGGCGGATGACTCGTCGATATGCACCTGCGAGACGTTCGTGCTGCCGCCGACGCCCTGGCTGGAGGTCGCGGGAGCCGAGGCCGAGTCCCGCAGCATGTTGCTCACCGCCGCAGCCGACAGGCCGCCGGACAGGATTCCGACCACGAGTGCGACGCCGATGACAGGCAGCAGGCCCGGGCCTCGACGCTCGCGGACGGGAGCCGTCGTCACCGGTGGCCGGCTCGACCAGGCGGGGGCGGCCTGCGGCGAGGTGATGGTGCGGCTCGTCCGAGCGGGCGTGGGGCCGTAGCGCTGCACCTCGACCGGTTCGGTGTCGTCGTGATCCTGGGGATCGGAGGAATCGCTCATGGTGTGGGTCGTGTCGTACCTGGACGGAAGGCTGAATACCGATCATCGCGGGTGTGCATTGTGCGGGAAGTCGCCCGAATGTGAAGTTTCATTGATCTTGAGTAGGATCGAGGCCGCCGTCGAGCGGCAGGTGAACGCTGAACGTGGCCCCCTGGCCCTCCCTGCTGGCGACCTCGATGCTGCCGCCGTGCAGCTCGACGATCGAGCGGCTGATTGCCAGGCCCAGGCCGCTGCCCGATGCACGCGCCTCGCCGACGTTTGTGCCGCGGTAGAAGCGCTCGAAGATGCGCGGCAGCTCCGAGGAAGGGATGCCCGGTCCGCTATCGGAGACCTCGATGGTCGCCTCGGCGCTCCCGTCGGTCACGCGCAGCTGCACCTCGCCGCCGCGTGGAGTGAACTTCAGGGCGTTGCCGAGCAGGTTGCTCAGCAGCTGCACCATGCGCTCGTGGTCGAATCGCGCGGTGATCGGCTTGGCCGGGGCCGACGACGTGAGGGTCACGCCACGCTGCTCGGCGACCTCCGACTGGGACTCGACCACTGCTCCGAGAGGATCGCGCAGGTCGTCCCAGCGCATGTCGAGCGGAAAAATGCCGGCGTCGATGCGGGATAGATCCAGCAGGTTGGTGCTGAGCCACTCGAGCCGGTTGATCTGATCGCGGGAACGATCCAGAAACTCGTGGCGCGTCGCCTCATCCACGTCTCCTTCGCGCTGCAGCTCGGTGAACGTTCGCAGCGCAGCAATCGGGGTGCGCAGCTCGTGGCTCACATCGGCGACGAACTCGCGCAGCCGATCCCGATCCGCTTCCAGCAGCCGCAGCGACTCCGACAGGCGATCGGCCATCAGGTTGAACTGCTGCCCCAGCTCGTCGACCTCGCGCACGCCCGACGGCGGCACACGCTGGTCCAGCTCGCCCTGCGCAAGCCTGGCCGAAACGCGCCGCACGCGGTCGATCGGCCGTGTCAGGCGGCGCCCGACCAGCGTGCCCACCAGCAGCGACACGAACAGCGCCAGGACGCCTGCGCCGAGCAGCGCGGTGCGCACCCGATCGAGCGTGGTTGCACGTGATGTGAACGGCTGCGACACGACCAGGATCACGCGAATCTGACCGGCGACCGATTGCGGGTTGGTGATGCCGACGGGCGGATCGCTTCTCACGCTGGCGACGGCCGGATCAACGCGCAGCCCCTGGCTGAAGAGTTGTTCGGGATGACTCGGCGACGCGCGCGCCGCCAAGGTTCTATCGGGGTTGTAGAACTCGACCGTGCCGAGGACGAAGTTGTCAGCGGCGAACTGGGCGACCTCGGTCAGGAAGCGACCTTCACGCAGCTCCTTGTTGGTGAGGTATTGCGGCTGGAACTCGGCGACCGTTTCCGCCTGGCCCTGGAGGTAGTAACCGGTCGCCTGTCCCGCGTTCACCAGTCGCCGCTCGGCCTCGTCCTCGAAGTAGCTGGGCAGGATCTGGAAGAGCGCGAGCCCGGAGACGATGAGACTGATGACCGCGATGCTGCTGAGGGTCAGGACCAGACGGACATCGAGCCGGCTGAAGAAGGCACGCAGCCGGTTCATCGGTTCGTCATTGGCGCGCGAGGTGGCGTCAATCCTCGGAGAATGCGTAGCCGACGCCCCTGACCGTCTTGATGTAGCGCGGCTGGGCTGGGTCAGGCTCAATCTTGTCTCGAATGTGACTGACGTGGACGTTGATCGTGCGCTCATCAGCCTCGAGTGCCTCGTAGTCGCGCACGAGCTCCAGCAGTTGGACGCGCGTGTAGACGCGTCCCGGCCGCGTGGCGAGGTGCCGCAGCAGGTCGAACTCAGTGGTCGTCAGGGAGATCCGCTCGCCGTCGCGCGTCACGCGCCGGCGGTCGAGGTCGATCACCAGGTCGCCGCGGCGCAGTGTCCGTCCCGCCTCGGTGTTCGCGAGCTCGCCGTAGGCGCGCCGCAGCAGCGCCTTCACGCGGCTGACCAGCTCGCGCACGCTGAAGGGCTTGACCAGGTAGTCGTCGGCGCCGATCTCCAGGCCGACCACCTTGTCGACCTCGTCGGCTCGGGCCGTCAGGAACAGAATCGGCACGCGCGATTCGCGTCGCAGCTGGCGGCAGACCTCGAACCCGTCGATACCGGGCAGGCGAACGTCGAGCAAGATGATGTCCGGCGCGAGATCCGGAAAGCGCTTGAGGGCTTCCTCGCCGGTGGGCGCCACGTCAACCTGGTAGCCCTCGCGCTCGAGCGCCACCTGGACGCCACGGGCAACCGCGGGCTCGTCCTCGACGATCATGATGGTGCCGGCCATGGGGCACCGATTATAGGCAGATCCTTTCTGGGGCCCGCTGACCTGCGCCGATGGCCACGGCGCAGGCCGTGTTGCTGCTCGTCCGCGCCGCTGTTACCATCAGGTTTCGCGCAATGACAACTCCCGCGTTCGGCTGTGTGCCGAACTGTTTCGAGGATCACTCACCGACCATGGATCTTGAGCTCGCCCTTGACGCTCGCCAGGCCTCCGGCAAGGAGAACAAGCGGCTGCGCCGCCGGGGCATCGTGCCGGGCGTTGTCTTCGGCAAGGGAGCGCCATCGGTCCCCGTGCAGGTAGACGCCAAGGCGTTCGATACGCTCTACCGTGCCGCCGGCCGCACCAGCATCGTGAAGATCAAGGTAGACGGCAAAGGTGCCGCCAAGAGCGCCATCATCAAGGAAATCCAGCGCAACCCGCTCAGCGGGCGCGCCGTGCATGTCGACTTCTTCCTGGTCAACCTGACCCAGGAGATGCAGGCCGACGTGCCGCTGAACTTCGCCGGAACCGCACCCGCGGTCGAGATGGAGAACGGGACCCTGATGACCCCGCTCGATCACCTGAAGGTCAAGGCGCTTCCCGGCGAGATGCCCAACGAGATCATGGTGGACATCTCGACCCTGGTCGACATGGACGCCGCGATCCACGTTCGCGATCTGGTTGTCGACGAGAAGGTGACCATCCTCAACGAGCCCGATGAGCTGCTCGCCCGCGTGCTGCCGCCGCGCGTCGAGGAGGAGCCGGAGGTGGCCGCCGAGGAGGCGCCCGCGGATGAGGCCGAAGCCGCGGAAGGCGCGCCTGAAACCGAAGAGTCCTCAGATGAGAGTCCTCGAGAACAGTAGCCTCGCGGAATAACGCGGCAACTGGAGCGCGCTACGGCAGGCGCACCCAGCGATGGCTGATCGCCAGTGGGTAAGCCTGCGGCGCTCGAACGAGCAGCACCGGGTCGCCGAGCGGGCGGCCCGGCTGTGGATCCTGTGGCGCGGCGACCGACTCGACATGCGGTCGCGGGGTCGGAGGCGGCAATGGCGCTGCCTCACCGCTCGGACCGACGGCGTGCGGGCCGCCGAGCAGCTGCGGAACGGTCACGAAGCCGAAGCCGCGGGCGCGCAGGCTGGCGATGACTCCCGGCAGCGCCTCGGGCGTGTGGTTCGGGCCGACGTGCAGCAGGATCACCGAGCCGTCTCGCGCGCCGGCGAGCACCCGCTGGCTGATCGTGGCGGCCGGAATGCCCGACCAGTCACGCGGATCGACATCCCACAGCATCAGGGTCGGATAGCCTGCCGCTGCAGCCGCGGCCGCGACCCGCGCGTCATATTCGCCGTAGGGTGGTCGCATGATACTGATCGGCGCGCGCCCAGAAAGTTCGGTGATCAGCCTCGTCGCGCCGCCAATCTGGTAGGCCAGCTCCGCATCGGAGAGCTTGGGCAGCTCAGGGTGCGAGACGGAGTGATTGCCGATCGGATAGCCGGCTGCGGCGATGGCGTGCCAGACCGCGGGATCCGTGCGCATGGCATCGGCATACGGGAAGAACGTGGCCGACACGCCGTTGGCCCGCAGCGTTGCCAGGATCGAGCGCGCGCTTGCGGGCGAGTTGCCATCGTCGAAAGTCAGCGCCACGACGGGCTGACTCCGAGAACCGTTGCTGACGATGCGCGCGCTGGACGCCTTGGCGGGTACGACCGAGCCAAGCAGCAGAGCGAAAACGAGCAGCGGCACAAGTCGTAACGGGCGAGTGCGCATCGGTCGATCGGGTCCCCTCGGGTGCAACGGTCATGCGCCTGAACGATTGAGCGATAGTTCGTGTTGCAGCGGCGAGAAGCATAGCGGTTGGCACGCCGACGGCGTACCGTCCATCATCCTGGACCGATGCCGCCGCTTCGGCTGCCGTCATCAGCGCAGCGCGACGCGACGACGAGACGGTTCGGTGGCTGCGGGTCCCGGACCCACGGGCGCCAGGACGTCGCCGATCGACTGGTGCCAGGGGCCATACAACAGGTAGTAGTCGCTCCGGTCGAGGAGGTCGGCCACGACCAGGGCGCCCGCGGCGTTCGACACGGCGAACGCGACACTGAGCCACGGACCGACCTCGCCGTGGCGCGCCTGCCGCGACGAGCTGGCCGGGATGTTGGAGCCGAAGGTGGGATTCGAACCCACGGCCGTCGGTTTACGAAACCGATGCTCTACCCCTGAGCTACTTCGGCGACGGAGGCGGATTCTACCAGCCGTGCCTGACCGTGACTAGTCGCCGACCTGTTGCTGCATATAGACGCGGATCGCCTTGATGTCCGGCTCCAGGATGTAGCCACGCCCGTCCCCCCGGTCGCCTTCAAAGGTGATGAACTGCGGCGGCTTGAGCACCTGCCGTGTGACATCGGCCGATTGTGCTCGGTGACCGATCTCGAGCAACGTCGGCAGGTCGCCGAGGGGCAGGTTGGTCTTGAGCGACTCGAGGCCAGCGAGCAGGGAGGCGACGTCGACATCGGTTTCGCGAGAGACGAGCTTGGCGACAAGGGCAAGCACGACCTCCTGCTGGCGAGCCGCACGACCGTAGTCAGTGTCGATGCGCGTGCGCGAGTATGCCAATGCGTGCGGGCCGTCGAGCGTCTGCCTCCCCGCCGGGATGTCGAGACTGACCTTCGGGTCGGCAAGTGGCTTGTCCGGATTCACCTCGAGGCCCTGGACGGCGTCGACGAGCGCCGAAAGACCGTCCATGTCAACCTGCACGTAACCGTCAATCGGCACGCCGAACAGCTGCGACATGGCGGCGACAAACGCCTCGACGCCTTTCTCGCGCTCGATGGCATTGACCTTGCGGTCCCACCTGCCACCATCGGGCAGCGGAATATCCGTGGTATCACGTGGCAGGCCGACGAGGGTCACCTCCGACTGATCGGCATTGATGCTGGCCAGCATCAGGCTGTCGGTGTTGACCGGCGCGCCGGCGGCTGCCCGCGACTGGTTGACGTCGGTGCCGATGACAAGGACGGTCAGGCGCGCGTGCAGCAGCTCCGCGTTCAGCGTTGGCGATGGCGACGCCGAAGGCACCGCCGCTGACGGGCGCGCAGGCGGTGGTTGCTCGCCGCGACCGAGCCACAGGAACAGCAGGATCGCAGCTATCACGAGGAGGACGATTAGGGCCGCGGTGAACGGCCTGGCGTTGCCCCTTCCCCGCCGAAATTGAAGGCTCATGCGGCCCGGACGCCGGCCATCGCTTCGCGGCTCCTCATCTATCGGCCTCCGGTGGCTCCCAGCCGTGGATCAGCTCGTCGTGGTAGCGCGGCGTCCGCTCGGTCAGCGGCTCGCGGGGTGGCGGCGCCGCCGGTGCTTTGCCTGCCGCGACGAGCCGATAGTAGTCGCACACATTGGTCAGCGGGCAGATCGAGCAGATCGGTCGAGGCGCACGACACGTGTCGCGGCCGTGGCGGATCAGCTCGACGTGAAACGGGTACATCTCATCCGGCTGCAGCGAGGCTTCGAGAAGGTCGTGCGCCTTGGCGAGATCAGCCTTCGGAGGCAGCAGTCCCAGGCGCTGCGCGACTCGGAAGACGTGGGTGTCCACCGGCAGGGCCGGCATGCCAAAGCAGAACATCAGGACAATGGATGCCGTCTTACGCCCGATGCCGGGAAGCGCGGTCAGCCACTCGCGCGCCGCCTCGACCGGCAGCGAGGCGAGGAATGCCAGGTCGAAATCGCCACGCGCATCGAGGATCTCGGCCAGCACATGCTGGATGCGCGGAGCCTTGGTCGGCGCCAGGCCACCCGGCCGGATCACGTCCGTCAGCTCGTCGGTCGGTGCGGCCAGCACAGCGTCCCAGGTCGGGTATCGCTCGCGCAGGAGGACGAAGGCCCGATGCGAATTCACGTCCGCAGTGTTCTGCGCCAGGATGGTGAGCACCAGCTCGCTCACCGGATCGAGTCGCGAACCGGCCCAGCGCGGATCCTCGTACCGCTCACCGAGGCGTTCGAGCACGACATCAATCCTGGCTCGACGCCGACGCCGATCAGCGGCCAGCTTCTGCGGGCTCGGCCCCCTGCGCTTCGCCACGCCGTGCGGCCGCCTAGCGCCGGGCCAGGTCGAGACCGATGCCGACGGTCCGCGCCAGGCGCCCGCCCGCCGCCTCGAGCAGCCGAGCCGTATGGGCCATCGCCTCCTCCAGGCTCAGCGGGCGGTCGACGATCGGTTGCACCACGGTGATCGCGCCCACGACGTCCAGCGCCTCAGCTCCGGCACCCACGCCGCCGCACAGCAACACCACCGGCGTGTTCCGCGCCCGTGCCAGCGTTGCCACACTCATCGCGGCCTTGCCCTGCAGGGTCTGTTCGTCCGCTCGCCCCTCGCCCGTGATGACGAGCTCGGCCGCCTCGAGTGCTGCCGGCAACCCGACCAGCTCGGCAACCACCTCGGAACCCGTCCTCAGCACTGCGCGGGTGAAGCCCATGAGCCCCGCCGTCGTCCCGCCGGCCGCGCCAGAGCCGGGCAGGTCCGCAACCAGGCGCCCCGTCGCCCGCTCGATGCGCTGGCCGTAGTGCGCCAGCGCCGCGTCCAACTGCTCGACCATGGTCGGATCGGCGCCCTTCTGCGGCCCGTAGGTTGCGGCCGCGCCACTCGAGCCGACCAGCGTGTTCTTGACGTCCGAGGCGACAATCAACGCCACCGACGCGAGGCGCGGCTCGAGGTTCGAGGCGTCGATTCGGTCGAGCTTCGCCAGCGCTGCGCCGCCGTCGAGCAGCTCCGCACCCTTGCTGTCGAGAAAGCGAACGCCGAGCGCGGCAAGCAGCCCGGTGCCGCCATCCGTGGTCGCTGAACCACCGAGGCCCAGGGTGATGCGCTGCACGCCGGCATCGAGCGCGGCCATAACCAGCTGGCCGGTGCCGCGAGTCGATGCCACGGCCGCTGATTGCGACGAGCGCTCGTCGACATCCAGCCGCGCCAAGCCCGAGGCCGCAGCCAGCTCGACAAACGCGGACTTCCCGCCATCGAGCAGCAGCCAGTCAGCATCGATCTGCCGGCCCAGAGGATCGAGAACCGAGGCCATCCGGCGCTCCGCGTCCGATCCGAGTGCGCAGGCAAGCGCGGCGAGCGTTCCCTCGCCGCCATCGGCCATCGGTCGAAGCGTGATCTCGTCGCCGGCGCGGACGTTCGTCCAGCCGCGAGCGATCGCATCGGCCGCCTGCACCGAATCGAGCGCGCCACCGAACGAGTCGGGGGCGATGAGCAGCCTCATCGGCCTGCCTTCAGCGCCTTGCGCTTCTCCTGGTAGGCCGCCAGCGACTTGATCGGAGGCCGCATCTGGTCGCCGATCTCGCGGACGGCCAGGCTGAAAGAGCCGCCCTCCTGGTGGATCAGCTTCATGCCATGGCCGACCTCGGTCAGCAGCTGGATGCGGTGGCGCTCTTCGAGCTTGCGGATGGCCGCCTGCAGGATGACAAAGCTCATCTGTGACAGGTTCGGCAGCGACTGGTTGCGATGGATGCGCCGCTCGAGGTCGACCTGGCCCAGCGCCGAGAGCCCCTCGGACTCGAGAATGTCGATGAGCAGGCCCGTCTCGACCGCGTAGCCGGTGAAGAACGGCAGCGACTCGAGCAGCGAGCGCCGCCCGGCGTATTCGCCGGACAGCGGCTGGATCATGCCCGACAGCTCGGGGAAGAACAGGTTGATGAGCGGTCGGGCCATCAGCTCGGTGACGCGCCCGCCGCCTTCAGGCACGAGCTTGAGCCCCTGCCTGATCGGGCGCTGATAGAAGCCCTTCACGTACTGGATGCGCGGCTCGCGCAGCAGCGGCCCGAGCAGCCCGAAGACGAAACGCGGCTGGATGTTGCTGATGTCGGTGTCGATCCAGGCGACGATGTCGCCATCGAGCTCGTGCAGGCTCTTCCACAGCGCCTCGCCCTTGCCGACGAAGCTGCCCGAGCCTGACAGAATCTGGCTGTGGCGCACGACCGGCACGCCAAGCTCCGTCGCGATGTCCGCGGTCCGGTCGGTCGAGTCGGAGTCGATCACCACCATCTGGTCGATCAAGGGGAACCGATCCATCAGCGCGCCCTTGATGCGCTTGATCACCAGGCCGATCGTCTTCTCCTCGTTGAGCGCCGGCAGGCCCACCGAGATCGTCAGCCCCTGCTTCTGTTTGAGCTCCACCAGCTTCCCGATGTGCTTGAACTCGGAGGCGTGGAAGGTGTTCTCGGCGAACCACTTGTCAACGAGGCTCGGCAGTGAGCGGCTGCGTTCGACAAAGGCATCGGCCTCGGCGAGCGTGCCCTCCGCAGCCCGCAGTTGCTCGAACGTCGCCATTCCCAGCTGCTGCTTGGTCTTGACCACGATCACCGTCGGCCTGGCACGGCTGGCGACTGCTTCCGGTACCGATCCGAACAGGTACCTGCCGTCCGACGCCGGGCGCGCATCCGACGGCTGCGCCGCGGCACCCATGATCACCAGATCGTGGTTCAACGCCTCGCGCACGATCGCCGTCTTGACCGATACGGCCTCGCGGATCAGGCCCTTCACCCGTCGCGCGCCGCCGTGCTGCTCGATGAAGCGCTCGAGCGCCTGGCGCTCGCGCTGGAGCGCCCGATCACCGATCCCCTTCGGCACGACGTGGAGCACCGCGATCTGGGCGTCGAAGCGCTTCCCGAGGTCGCGTGCCAGGCGCACGGCAAGCTCGGCGTGCGGGCCGCCGCGCACCGGCACCAGGATCGAATCGACCTTGTCCAGGCCGCGCTGCTTGACGACCGCGATATCGCACGGCGATTCGCGGACCACCCTGTCGATCGTCTCTGTGAAGACCGGCGGGTCGCTGAGCGTTGCGCCGGAGAGGCGCTTTTCGATGGCCTCGGCGGCCGCGCGCGCGGTCTGGCTGGCTGTCGGCGGACCGCCCCAGCCGAAGATCACCAGGTCGGCGCGCTCCTCGGCAACGGCCTCGATCACGCCGTCCGCCGCGTGACGGCCGATGCGCACCATCGTTCGAATGGCGACGCCTTCCTCGTCCCCGAAGTCGAGCACGCGCTGCAGCAATCGCCGCGAAGTGCGTGCCTGCGTGGCGCCCTCCGACAGCGAAACGCCCTCCGGCACCTCGACGACGCCGAGCGCGGTGATCTGCGTCGGCCGGCCGTTGCTGATGCCCGACCCGATGCGCACGAGGTCGCGCGCCGTACGCGGGTTGGCGAGCGGCAGCAGGATGCGGTACGGCTCCTTGGGCTTTGGCGGCATCAGCGGCCGTCCACCCCGACCTGCATCTCGCGCCAACGGACGACGAGATACGGCTTGAGCTCCTCAAACTCGCGCGCCTGTGCATCGATCACGCGCTCGGCCTGGTCACTGCTCATCTCGATCGTCTCACCGATGAAGCCCGCCACCCGTCCGAAGTAGAGCGGCGTCAGCGCCGCCAGGAGCCTGTCGCGCTCCGCGCCAGGCGCGTGAAAGGCGACGAGCGTGTCGTACAGGCAGCGCACCCACAGCTCAGCGGGAAAGTGGAACGTGGCGGGATCCCCGCATTCGAGGGTCATGACCCGCTCCAGTTGCTCTGGCGCGAGCATCTGCACCCAGGTGTCGCGATTCGTCGGCCGCGAGCCCTCGAGCGTGTCGATCAGCTTGGCGTGGCTGACCTCGATCGCCTCGGGCGCCACCACTCGCTCGAAACCGTACTCGGGGATCGCGTGCGAGCCGCGGACGCGCAGCCAGCGGTCCTGATACTGGCCGGCCAACCGAAAGAGCGTGCCGACCACCTGGCGGAACATCGGTCCCAGGTCCGACGCCGGATCCTTGGCATCGTGGATCTTGGCGCCCAGTCGCGCCTGGCAGACGGCGAAGCCTTCATTGATCGCCGAATGCGTCATCCAGATGTCGATCCCGAACCGCGCGGTCTGCTCGTCGAAGGTATCGAGCTCCAGGTAGCGGCTCACCAAGTCGCCGCTGATCGCGAAGTCGCCGCCGATCGGCTGGCGAATGCGTGCACCGTAGAGCGCCCGGGTCAGCGGATAGGTGATGTTGTTGGTGATCGTGCCGTCGTACTTGTAGCGCGCATAGAGCGGCGCGACGAAGTCGTAGCCACCCTTGAGGATCGGTCCGGCCAGGAGCTCCACCCATTCGGGCACGATGCTGCGCAGATCCGAGTCGACCATGACCATGGCCTTGACCTTCAGCTCGCGCGCCACCTCGAACAGGGCGCGCACCGCCGTGCCCTTGCCGCTGATTCCCTGGTAGGTGAAGCTGATCCGCTGCAGCTTGTGGCGCGGGCTGATCAGGATGATCTTCTCGATGTACTCAGGGCTCTCGGTGCTGATGGCGACGCGCGGCGTGTCGTCCGGTGAGCCGCCGTCGGAGTTGACCAAGATCGGCTTCAGATCCGGAAAGTACTGCACCATGCCGGCCGTCGCGGCGCGCACGACATAGCCGATCGTTTCGGCGTTGCCGAAGCTGGGGATGCCGACCATGAGATCGGCGCTGCCGATGCGGCGGACCTCGGCGAGGGCCTGCTCGTCGAGCGCCGACTCTGGCCGAGCGGCTGCGTTGGACGTCAGGGCGGACCTCCTCGGGATTCGTCTTCGAGACGATCGCTGCTCGGGAGCGTCAAGGGTAGCACGCAGGCCCGCGGGACTCAGCGCTTCTGGGCGTTCCCGATCTTTGCCAGGCGCGGCCCGCGCTGCCCGACGAGGCGTCCGACCATCGAGGGTTCCGCCGCGCGAGCTGCCGGAATCTCGAGCCACTCTTCGCAGGTCTGGCCAGGCCGGTAACGCGAGTTGACCTGCTTGGCGACGTAGTGCGTGAAGCCACTCTGCCGCCAGGCGTGCAGCCAGTGATCCAGCGGCACCCGTACGGCGGGTGTGACCCGCACGCGCACGTTCTCGTCAACGACCGATGTGAGCAGGCGGCGGCGTTCCTGGTAGGGGACGTCGTGCAGCAGCTGGCCGTCAAGCTCGAGCAGGTCGATGGCCACGAACGCACGCCGCTTCTCGTTCTCGATCGGATTGGGCAGCTCATCGGTCAGTCCTTCCTCCGCGAACGCCTCGGCGAGGTTGTAAGCGGCGCTTCCGACGCCGACGAACGGTTGCGCGGTCCAGATCCCATCGAGCACGGCCTCTTCGGCGTCGACCGATGGGGCGAGCACCTCGGCGGCCTCGCCCAGGCTCGCGTCGGCCGGATCGCCAAAGCGATCGGTCAGCTCGACTCGCTCGCCGCGGATCCGGGCCAGCAGCCGCTCGCCCTGCCACGACGGCTCGAACAGCCAATCGACGCTGGTGATGACGGCGTTCGTGCGGGTGCTGTTCTGCGGGGCGAGCCGCTCGGCGTCAGGCATGGGGTGAGAAGAGTACGCGCTGCCGTCGTAAAAGGTTCACAACCAGGGCGGTCGTCAGCTCGCCGTATAGAGGCGCAGCTCGCCCTCGGTGATCTTCCCGCCGACCTGCGAGCGGATCGACTCCCAGGCGTCCAGGTCCCACTCGCCCACGAACGTGATGGCCGTGCCTTCCTTGCCGGCGCGAGCGGTCCGCCCGACGCGATGCACGTAGGTGTCGGCATCCTCGGGGATGTCGAAGTTCAGAACGTACGGCAGATCGGTGATGTCCAATCCGCGGCTCGCCACATTGGTGGCGATCAGGAACTGGAGCTTGCCTGACTTGAAATCGGCAAGGGTGTGGTCGCGCTCACGCTGGCTCAATCCACCATGCAGCGCCGCGACGTTCTTGCCGCGCCGCTTCAGCGTGGCGGCCAGCCGGTCGACGCCGATCTGGGTGTGGCGGAACACGAGCAGACGGTCAAACTCCAGCTCGCGGGTCAGCTCGAGAAGCGCGGGCACCTTGTCCTGCTCGGCGACGAAGTACACCACCTGACGTACGGTCTCCACCGTCCGATGCTCGGGCCGTACGCTGATCTGCTGGGCATCGCGGTCCATGAAGCGGTCGCAGATGCGCAGGATGGCGTACGGCATGGTGGCGCTGAAGAGTGCTGTCTGGCGTTGCCGCGGGCATCGGGACAGGATCGTCTCGACGTCGACGATGAAACCCATGTCGAGCATGCGGTCCGCTTCATCGAGGATCACGGTGTGCACCCGATCGAGCCGCAGCTCGCCGCGACGGATGAGGTCCAGGACGCGACCGGGCGTACCGACCACCACCTGTGCGCCGCGCTTCAGTGCGCTGATCTGGCGATCCATGCTGGATCCGCCATAGATTGCGACCACCTGCACGTTCCTGAACTGACCGATGGCCGCCAGCTCGTCGCTGACCTGCACGCACAGCTCGCGCGTCGGCGTCAGGACCAGGGCCTGGACATGACCGGCCATGGGGTCGATCTTCTCGACGATGGGGATGCCGAAGGCCGCGGTCTTGCCCGTTCCGGTCTGCGCCTGACCGATGAGGTCCTTGCCCTCGCGCAGGGGTGGAATCGCGCATGCCTGCACCTCGGTCGGCGTGACGTAGGCCATCTTCTCCAGGGCGCGCGCAATGGTAACCGGTATCTCAATCTCACCGAAGGTGTACCCACGCGCCGCGGCCAGCACCGCGGCGAGGAGCGGCGAGTCCTGGTCTTCGTGATCGTTCGTCTCAGGCGCGCTGGTCGTAACTGTGTCGCGGGGCCGGTCGCTGGGGGCGCGACGGCGCGTGGCCGGGCGCCGCTGCGTGGCGGATTCGTTGTCGGGCAAGTGGTCTCCGAAGATGGTAAATGGCGCTGCGGGAATGTTTCTCGCTCCCGGCGGGCGCGATGCGCGGCTCGACGTCCGGGAAGTGGCGCAGCGCCCCGATGCTACCACGGGGAGCGTGCTCACGCGCCGTCGAGCCCCAACACGGAAGAAAGCTCGACGGCCGGCCGCTTGACGTCGCGACCGCGGCTACGTGATACTCCGTCTCATGGCCGCCTTCCTGGTGTCCGCCGGCGCATTCCTCTCGGCCCTCGGCGGCGGCCTCTTCGCACTGCGCGCCACGCGCTCGATCGGCGTGATCATTGCGATCGGTGCCGGCATCCGCATCGGCGCTGCCTACTTCGACCTCATTCCGGAATCCGTCCAACAGCTCGGCTCGCTGGATGGCGCGATGATCTTCACGGCGGTCGGCTTCCTGGCGTTCTATGCCATCGAGAAGCTGACCCAGCTGCACGTCGGCCATGAGACGGCGACCGAGCTCGACCACGGCGCGGCCTCACACCGCCACGTCGGCATCATCGGCGCCAGCGGCATGAGCCTGCACAGCTTCCTCGACGGCGTTGCGCTGGCCGCGGCGCTCGACGTGGGTGGCGGACTCGGGCTCGTCGTGGCCGCGGTGGTCATCGTGCATCGCTTCAGCGACGGCATCGGTATCGTCAGCCTGCTGCTGGCGAGCCACACCGCGCCGGCGATCGCGTACCGATGGGTCGGCGTCGTGGCGATTGCGCCGCTGTTCGGCGTGGCGGTTGGTCTCCTGCTCCCCATCCCGCCGCAGGTGCTCGGCGGAATGCTCGCCGTCTTCGCGGGCTTCTTCCTGTATATCGGCGCTGCCGAGCTGCTCCCGGAGGCGCACCGCACCGATCGGTCGGCACGAGTCGTCGCGGCGACCCTCGCAGGCGTGCTGGCGATCTACGCGTTTTCGATCCTGGCCGGCGTCGTCAACGCACCGCTATGAGCTCGCCCGCCACGGTGCAACGGCTGCGGACCGCCGGTGAGCGCGTCACGCCGCAGCGACTGGCGATCGCCGAGGCGCTGGTCGACGCCGGCAGCCAGCTCACCGCGCAGGAGCTCTACAGACGCGTGCGACGGCGCCACCCGAGTATCGGTCGCGCCACGATTTTTCGCACGCTCGAGACCCTCGTTGCGAGTGGCGTCGCACAACGCCTGGAGCAGGAGGGCCATGTCTACGGCTACGTCGCCTGCCGAGCGGAGCACCACCATCACCTGTCGTGCACCGCCTGCGGCCGCGTCGTCGAGATCGGTGAGGCCTACATCCGCTCGCTGGCCGATCGGCTCAGTGCTGAACTTGGTTTCGAAATCGACGATGCGCGGCTCGACTTCTACGGCCGCTGCGCGGACTGCCGCTAGGCCGGCGCGGAGACGGCGCGGGCCCTGACCTGCTGACGTTCGGCATCGGTCTCTGCCAATGCCGCCGTCGATGGATAGCCGTTTGGATGTGCCAGGCGCCAGGTCCAGGCGTCGCCCAGCATCTCCTCGAGCTTGCTGTGCTGCTGCTGCCAGCCGAGCTCGCGGCGGGCGCGGCGTGACGACGCGACGAGCACCGGAGGGTCACCCACGCGACGCTTGACAACGCGCGCGGGGATGGCGCGACCGGTCACCTTGCGCGCCGCCTCGACCACCTCGCGGACGCTGAAGCCGGCCGCGGAACCCAGGTTGTAGATCTCGAGCGACGGATCACCCTCGCCGGTCGCCTCCAGCGCCAGCAGGTGGGCCTTGCCGAGATCGCGGACGTGGATGAAATCACGAATGCAGGTGCCGTCGGGGGTCGCGTAGTCCTGGCCGTAGATCTGGACGTGGCTCGCCTCGCCGGCCGCCACGCGCAGCACCAGCGGAATGAGATGGGTCTCCGGCTCGTGGTCCTCGCCGTTGCGTTGGGTGGCACCGGCCACGTTGAAGTAGCGCAGGCTGATGGCGCGGAAGTCATGCGCAGCGGCGAACCAGCGCATGGCCCCCTCGAAGGCGAGCTTGGTGGCGCCGTATGGATTAATCGGCTCGGTGCGGTCGGCCTCGGCGATCGGCACACGGCGCGGCTCGCCGTACACCGCCGCGGTCGAGGAGTAGACCAGGCGCGTCACGCCGGCGTGCTTCATGGCCTCGAGCAGCGCGACTCCGCCGGCGACGTTGCTATGGTAGTAGAGCCCTGGATCCGCCATGGATTCGCCGACCAGCGACCGCGCGGCGCAATGCAGTACCGCGTCTACGCGTTCGTCGCGCAGCACGCGCTCGACCTGCGCCGCGTCGTGGATATCGCCCACCACCAGGCGCGCGCCCGGGATGACGGCATCGCGGTACCCGGTCGACAGGTTGTCGTAGACGGTCACGGCATGGCCCGCGGCAATGAACGTCTCCGAGCTCGTCGAGCCCACGTACCCTGCCCCGCCGACGACCAGAATCCGCAACCCACGCCTCCTCGTATCAGTTTCTGCGCTTGACCAATGCCGCCGTCGCGCGCTGTTCAGGCGACCGCCACGGCAGCCACCGCGTCGCGCGCGGCCCGCAGCAGGTCGGCGCTGAACTCGGCCGAGATCACGCTCGCGCCGGCCAGGTTGGCGGCCCGCACCTCGTCGGCAGAGCGGAACCGGCCGCAGGCCTTGACTCCGACGCGTGATCCGACGCTGTCGCGCAGCAGACCGACCCGCTCGATCGTCCGCTTGGCCGCTGCACCCCCGGTCGAGCTGACGACGTAGTCGGCGCCTGCCCGTTCCGCCAGTCGGCAGGCCTTGCTCACGAGGTCGTCGCGCAGCGGATCGGCCTCGATGATCACGCCGGCGATGGCCATCGCAGAATGCGCCATGTCGATCACAGCCAGCATGTCGTTGGAGACCGTGTCGTCCAACCCCGAGATGAGCGCTCCGCCGTTCATCACGAAGTCGATCTGGGTCGCGCCCTGCTCGAGACATTTGCTCGCCTCGAACGCCTTGACGCTGAGCAGCTGGCCGCCGTGGCCGTAGCCGACGACGGTTCCCAACCGAACGCGCGAGCGTCCCAGCAGACGGCGTCCCGCGCGCAGCAGCCACGGGCTGACGACGAGCGCGGCGAGGTCCTGCTCGGTGGCCAGGGCAACCGCAGCGTCAAGGTCCGCCAGGGAAGCGTTTGGCGTCGTGAGCCGATGCTCCAACCGTGCGTCGGTGCGCCCCAGGGCGGTCATCGCGCGATGAAATCCTCCGTTCGGCGTGGCAGTCGGATGAGGACCGATCCGGACGGCCGATTGTAGCAGCGACCAGCCCAATGCCCTGCATCGGTCGCAGGGTCCGCGTTGCTCCGCGGCACCATCAGTCGCGGGCCAATCCGGCCCGAAGCGCGTTGCGCGCCAGGGCCAGCAGCTCATCGCGCTGGTTGCGCCGTGGATCCTCGGTGACCGCCAGGAAGAGGACCTCCAGCAGCCTCCCGATGGTCGGACCGGGCGGCAGGTGCAGCGCCTCCATCAGATCGGTGCCATCGACGGCCATCTGTCGCTGGTCGAGCGGCGCGTCCCTGAGCTCGCGCAAGAGACGCGCCTGGAGCTCCAGCACACCGCCGAGGGCCGGCTCGGCCACGCCCGAGGCGAGGTTGTCGGCTCGACGCAGCGCGAAGAGGTCGTCCAACGCGTCGGCTCGCACGCGATAGATGAAGCGCCGCACGGCGGCATCGGTCCAGTCGGAGGTGTAGGCGAACATGTGATGCCATACGAGGTGGCTGACGCGCTTGATCTGATCCCGTCCGAACCGCAGGCGGCGCATCACCTCGCTCGACAGCTCCGCGCCCACCTCCTCATGACCGATGAAATGGCCGTCGGCCAGCGTTGTCGCCTTGCCGAGGTCATGAAGGAGGCCGGTCAGCCGTAGTAGCGGGTCAGACGCTGGCAGCGCGTCGAGGGTACGCAGCGAGTGATCGAGCGCGTCACCGGGAAGCGGCTTGCCCTGGGGCACGCCGCGTAATGCCGCGAGCTCGGGCAGCAGGGCGGCAAGCAGGCCGAGATGCTCCATCAGCAGGAAAGCCCGTGACGGCGGCGCGACGCGCGACGAGAGGATGCGCAGCAGCTCGTCGCGCACCCGCTCACCGGAGAGGCTCGTGGCCGTCGCCGCCAGCAAGGGACTGGCCGCCTCGGTCGCCGGGTCGATGCTCATCCCGAAGCGCGTGGCAAAACGGACCGCGCGCAGCAGGCGCAGCGCGTCCTCCGTGAAGCGGCCCTGCGGATCCCCCACCGCGCGCAGCACGCGGGCACGCAGATCGGCCCGACCATCGAACGGATCGACCAGCCGACCGCGGCGGCGTGGCAGGTCCAGCGGCACCCAGGCCATGGCGTTGATCGTGAAGTCGCGACGTGACAGGTCGTCTGTCAGCGACGCTCCCCACTGCACCGCATCGGGCCGTCGACGATCGGCATAGGCGGACTCCGAGCGGTAGGTGGTGATCTCCATCCGATCGACGGTCACCGTCCCGAATCGGTTCTCCCAGACGGCGCCCGGAAAGAGTGCCGCCGTCTCCTCGGGGGTCGCCGAAGTGGCGATGTCCCAATCGGTCGGCTCGCCACCGCACAGCAGGTCGCGTACGCAGCCGCCGACCAGCGCCGCTTCGAAGTCCGCCTCGGTCAGCCGGCGCAGTACCGCGGCCACGGGCCGCGGGAGCCGGCGGTCGAGCGCCAGGCGGTCGGGATCACGCGGCCGGGGCGTGGTCGTCAGCTCCGCGCGGATGCGTCGCCCAGGAACAGGTAATTGCGCCAGGGATCGTTGCGATCGTCAGCGAGGTAGGTGCCGTACAGGTAGCGCACGTCGGCGCGCGGCGCGCGAGGCTCCTTGTGCAATGCCATGCGGGCCTCGGCCAGCGTCTTGGAGCCCTTGCGATGGTTGCAGCCGCGGCACGCCGCCACGAGGTTCTCCCACTCATGGCGCCCGCCCCGGTGCTTCGGGATGACGTGGTCGATCGTCAGGTCGCGTCTCACCGTGCCGCAGTACTGGCAGGTGTGCCGATCACGGGCGAACACCTCGCGCCGGCTGAGCTTGACGCGCGGCCGCGGCCGTTTGACGAGGCTGATCAGCCGAATGACCGACGGGGCCGGGATCGCCACCGTCGGCGTGTGAATGACCTGGTGGTTGCGCTCGAGCAGCTCGGCCTTGTCCGCGCCAAGCAGCCGAAAGGCGCGCCTGATGTCGCAGACGTTGAGCGGCTCGTAATTCTGGTTGAGGACCAGCACAGGTGCGTTGATCACGTTCGGGACCCTTCGGGATCGGATGATAGCAACGATTCGAGCCGCGCTCTTCGCTGTTACCCTGCTCTGCATGCCGCTCCAGTCTCGCGTCGCGATGATCAGTGGCGCAACCGGCGGCCTCGGCCGGGTCGTCGCCCGTCGGCTCGCCGAGGAAGGCGCATCAGTGGTCCTGCTCGGGACCGATGCCTCGCGGCTCGACGCGCTTGCATCCGACCTCTCCCTCTCGCCTGCCCGATGCCTCACGCAGGTTGCCGATCTGACAGACGCGCCGAGCGCCTCGGCGTCTGTCGATGCCGCGATCGAACATTTCGGCCGCATTGACATCCTGGCGCACCTGGTCGGCGGCTACGCCGGTGGCACGTCCCTGGTCGAGCTCGACCCAACGGAGCTGCGCGACATGCTCGACCAGCATGTGTGGACCACCTTCAACCTCGCACGTGCAGTGGTGCCGCACATGACCGCGGCGGGATGGGGACGCATCGTGGCGATTTCGCCGAGCGTGGTGGCGACACCGGGCCCGAACCTGTCCGCATACGCAGCTGCCAAGTCTGCGCAGGACGCGCTGCTCATGTCACTGGCCCGCGAGCTGAAGGGGAGTGGCGTGACCGCAAACCTCGTCGTCGTTCGAGCGATCGACGCGGAGCACTCCGGCAAGGCCGGCTGGGCCACGCCCGAGCAGATCGCATCGACCATCGCCTACCTGTGCAGCGACGACGCCGGCGCGGTGAACGGCGCACGCATTCCGCTCACCGCCGGCTGATTTTTGGCGGCCGACTCAAGCAGTGGCCGCTCACGCGCAACGCAGCACGCGCGCAACGCCCCATCGTCAATTCGCTCGCTCAGCGTTCCAGACGCGGATGACGAAGCCGATCCCGCACGCCAAACTGACCGGCGCAATCAGGCGCAATCAGGCGCAATCAGAGGCCCGAGTACAATAAAGCGACGTCCGGCGCGCAGCGCCGGCATCGGTCCATGCACGGTGAACGAACGACAGATGACGACCAATCAAACCAGCACCTGGGCGACGAAGGTCGGCTTGGCGCGGATGCTCTCCGGTGGCGTGATCATGGACGTGGTCACCGCCGACCAGGCGAAGATCGCGGAGGAGGCCGGCGCGGTCGCCGTGATGGCGCTCGAGCGCGTGCCGTCCGACATCCGCAAATTCGGTGGCGTGGCGCGCATGAGCGACCCGAAGCTGATCGAGGAGATCAAGGCCGCGGTCACCATCCCGGTCATGGCCAAGTGCCGGATCGGGCACATCGCGGAGGCGCAGATCCTCCAGGCGCTTGCCGTCGACTTCATCGACGAGTCCGAAGTGCTGACCCCGGCCGACGAGGAGCACCACATCGACAAGCATCGCTTCGAGGTTCCGTTCGTGTGCGGCTGCCGCGACCTGGGCGAGGCGCTGCGACGCATCGGTGAGGGGGCGGCCATGATCCGCACCAAGGGCGAGGCAGGCACGGGCAATATCGTCGAGGCGGTGCGCCACATGCGCGCGGTGCAGAAGGGGATCCGCGAGCTGACGGGCATGCGACCGGACGAGCTGTACGCCGCGGCCAAGGAGCTGCGCGCGCCGCTGGCCGCCGTCCAGCAGGTCGCCGATCTTGGCGAGCTCCCCGTTCCGAACTTCAGCGCCGGCGGCGTGGCGACTCCCGCCGACGCGAGCCTGATGCGCCAGCTCGGTGCGCAGAGCGTCTTCGTCGGCTCCGGCATCTTCAAGAGCGAGAACCCCGAGCGCGTGGCGCGCGCCATCGTCAAGGCGACGACGCACTACGACAACCCCGACATCCTGGCCGAGGTGAGCGCCGGACTGGGCGAGCCGATGCACGGCCTGGAGCTCTCCGAGATCCCCGTCGAGGAGCGCCTCGCCGTTCGCGGCTGGTAGGTCGCACAGACCGATGGCGTCGCAGGCGTCCGTCCCGTGGCCGTTCGAGCCGGCTGATCGCCGGCCACCGCGTGTCGGCATCCTGGCCCTCCAGGGAGCCGTCCGCGAACACGCCGATGCGCTGCGCGCCGTCGGCGCCGAGCCTGTGATGGTGCGCCTCCCGGCCGACCTGCAGGATCTCGACGCGCTCATCCTGCCCGGCGGCGAGAGCACCACCATGCGCCGGCTGATCGACCTGTATGGCCTGCGGGAGCCGATTCTGACCATGGCCCGCAGCGGCGCACCACTGCTCGGAACCTGCGCCGGCATGATCCTGCTGGCCAAACGGCTCTCCGATGACGAGGAACCGATCCTGTGCCTGCTGGACGCCACCGTGCAGCGCAATGCCTACGGCCGGCAGCTGGATTCCTTCGAGGCTGACATCGACGTGCCGGTGCTCGGCGACGTGCCGCTACACGGCGTCTTCATCCGCGCCCCGGTCGTCAGTGACCTGGGCCGTGACGTCGAGGTGCTCGCACGGGATGCTGAGGGGCGACCGATCGCGGTGCGCCAGGGCCGCGTACTGGCCACGGCGTTCCATCCCGAGCTGACCGACGACCGACGGCTGCACCGGCTGCTGGTCGACATGATCGACGGAGAAGAGGCGTGATCGACACCGGCAGCGGCGTGGTCCGAGCGGCGCGCATCACCGATCGGCAGGCGCTGAACGACCTGTCGCGACGCGTCCACCAGGCGCCCGACGGGCATCGGCGCAGCCTCGGCGTGCCCGCGCCGTCGACCTCGCAGCCGCGATTCCGTCTCTCAACGCTGATTCCGTCATGGCTGCCATTGCGCGCGCCATCGCTGCACCTGGTGATGGAGATGGACGGCGAGCTTCTCGGCTCGTGCCGCGCGCTCGAGGAGCCGCACCGCGACGACTGGGTCATCACCGAGCTCGAGGCCGAGGACGGACCGGCGGCCGCCGAGGTCCGCCACGCACTGCTCGGCGCAGTGGTCGAGGAGGGCGAGCAGCGGGGCGTGGCGCGCTACCACGCCGCCTGTTCCGACGTGCGGGAGAACCTCGAGCTGTTCGGCCAGGCAAGCTTCATGGCCTACGCGCAGGAGGAGATCATGTATCGGCCGCCGGAGGCGCTCGCCGGCGCGCGGTCATGGCTGCGACGCGTCTTCTCGCCCGACGGTCACGCAACGGCCTCGGGCAACGGAAGCGGCGAAGCGCTGCGGAGCTCAGTCGCGCTGCAGGCGGCGGGCGCTCCGGATGCCTGGCACCTGTTCGACCTGTGGACCTACAGCACCCCGCCGGCGATCGCGCGCGTCGAGGGCTACGGCGCCGCCGACTGGGAATCGGTCGGGCACGAGGCGACCGTTCCACGCAGCAGCCTCAACCCGCTCATGCATTTCTCCGACGTCGACGCCTGGTTCCTGCCCAGCGATCAGCGTGCGGGCGGCTTCGCCCAGAGCGGCAGCTGCCGCTCTGGCCCACACTACCTGCGTGTGCTCGTCCGCGAAGGGACCGATGGGGCACAATTTCTGCGAAGCGTGCTCGATCGGATGGGGAGTGACGCAATGGCTGCGGGAATCCTCTCACCGGTGCGAACATACGAGTCGATGGGGATGCGGGCCGTCACCGCGACCGGCTTCGAGCCGGTCGGACGCGTGACCATGCTGGTGCGCGAAGTACGCGGCACGGTCCGCCAGCCCGCCATGGTGCCCGCCATCCGGTGAGCACAGCGAACCATCTTGTGAGCAGAGGAGGCACGAAGCCAACGGTGCCACGCCGCGAGACGACCGACGACCTCGACGCGCTGATGGAGGCGCTGCCACCGGAGATCTGCGCGAGCCTGCGCTCGCTGTCGGATCGGACCGACCTGCTCGAGGTGGTGATGGACCTCGGCCGCCGGCCGGAGGCGCGCTTCGGCCGCGGGGAGGAGGAGCTGCTCGACCGCGAGATCACCGAGGAGGACATCGCGCACGTCGTCGAGCACATCGGCGTCTTCGGCGACGACAACCGGGCCGGGATCGAGCGCACGCTGCATCGGATCAGCGCCATCCGGAATCGGTCAGGAAAGGTCGTGGGGCTGACCTGCCGCATCGGTCGCGCCGTATTCGGCACCATCGACATCATCCGCGACACCGTCGAGTCGGGCCAGTCGATCCTGATCCTGGGTCGGCCCGGCGTGGGAAAGACGACCATGCTGCGCGAGGTCGCGCGCGTACTGGCCGATGAGTTCGGCAAGCGCGTGATCGTGGTCGACACGTCGAACGAGATCGCTGGCGACGGAGACATCCCGCACCCGGGGATCGGCGACGCGCGACGCATGCAGGTCCGCACGCCGACCGAGCAGCACGCCGTGATGATCGAGGCCGTCGAGAACCACATGCCCGAAGTGATCGTGATCGACGAGATCGGTACCGAGCTGGACACGGGAGCCGCCCGCACCATCGCCGAGCGCGGCGTGCAGCTGGTCGGTACGGCGCACGGCAACACGCTCGACAACCTGATGCTGAATCCGACGTTGAGCGACCTCGTCGGCGGCATCCAGCCTGTGACCCTGGGCGATGAGGAGGCGCGCCGGCGCGGCACGCAGAAGACGGTTCTCGAGCGCAAGGCGCCACCGACCTTCGACGTGCTGATCGAGATCGTCGAGCGCGACCACGTGATCCTGCATCGCAACGTGGCCGAGACGGTCGACGCCATCCTGCGCGGCCACATGGTCCCGCCCGAGTCGCGATCGCGCGACGAGAGCGGCGAGCTGCATGCGTTCACCAAGTACGACTACCGCATCAGCGAGACCGCGGCCGGCAACCCGGCCTTTGCACCGATCGAGCCGACCGGCGGCTTCGGAGCATTCTCACGGAACGGCAGCGGCACCGGCGGGCGCTTTGGCGCCGGCGGCCAGCTGCGCTCGTTGCCGGGTCGCGGTGGCCGCGGCGAGCCGCGTGGCCTGCGCTCGCTGCCGGGTGAGCGCCTCGCCACCGAGCAGACAGCCGAGCGCCTGGCGACGACGAATCCGCAGCACGGGCGCGCAGCGCTGGATGAGGTGCTCGACGAGGTGCTGGATCGGCCCGTGGGCGCGACGCCACCGGCGCCACCCGCCAGGCGCAACCAGCGCGCGATGAGCCTCTTCGTCTTCGGCGTGAGCCGCAAGCGCCTGGAGCAGGCGGTGCGCGAGCTCGGCGTGCCGATCAGCGTGGCGCGCGACCTCGACGAGGCGGACGCGGTCGTCACACTGCGCAACTACTACAAGCGCAAGCCGGCGGCGCTGCGCGACGCGGAGTCGAACGGCGTGCCGATCTACGTGCTCAAGACGAACACGATTCTGCAGATGGAGAACATGCTCGCCTCGCTGTTCGACCTCGAGGCCGATCCACAGGAGGCGGCACTCCGCGAAACGGCAGAGGCGATCGGCCTGGTGCAGGCCTCGGGGCAAGCGGTCGAGCTGGCTCCACAGAACGCCTACGTGCGACGGCTGCAGCACCAGATGGCCGAGCGCAATGCGCTCATGTCGCGTTCGCGCGGCTCGGAGCCGAACCGGCGGGTCGAGCTCGTTCCCGAAGAGGGCCAAGCGTGGCGCTGACGCCGCTGACGCCGGCGCGCGGTCGCTTGATCACGCTCGAGGGTCCGGAGGGCAGCGGCAAGACCACCGCCGCGCGTCATCTCGCTGACTGGCTTTCCGGCCGCGGCCTGAGCGTTGTGCTCACCCACGAGCCCGGCGGGACACCGCTCGGCGAGGAGATCCGGCGCATCGTGCTGCACATGCGCGGCGTGAGCGACGACCTCGACCCGCGTTCCGATGCGCTCCTCTACGCGGCCGGTCGCGCGCAGCATGTGGCCCGCGTGATCGGGCCAGCGCTGGAGCGCGGCGAGTGGGTCGTGTGCGCGCGCTTCGCCGATTCGTCGCTCGCCTACCAGGGCGCCGGTTACGGCAACGACATGACCGAGCTGCGGCAACTCCAGGAGTACGCGACCTTCGGTCTGTGCCCTGACCTGACCCTGCTGCTCGACGTGCCGGTCGAGGTCGGATTGAGCCGCAAGCGCGGCGGCGCCTGGAACCGGTTCGAGGATACCCAGGTTGTCGCGTTCTTCGAGAAGGTGCGTGCGGGTTACCTGGCGCTGGCGGCTGACGAGCCGGACCGGGTGAAGGTCATCGATGGATCAGGCAGCGTGCGGCAGTCCGACGCGCTGGTGCGCGACCTCGTGGCACCGCTGCTGGCCGGCTGAGCCTTGGCGCTGCGAGGGTCCGGCACGGCGCCGGCGCATGGGTCCCGCCAGGCGCCTGTGCCGCGCGTCGCCCGTGGCATAATCGGCGTGCCCAACGTGCCCGTGCCCACGGAGGATCGGCTCAGCATGAAGCTCGTCACCGCGATCGTGCACAACGAAGACGCCGCGAACCTCGTCGACGCGCTCCTGGAGAAGGAGTACCGCGCCACGCGACTGCATTCGTCCGGCGGATTCCTCAAGCAGGGCAACGCCACCATCCTGGTCGGCGTCGAGGACGACCAGGTCGACGCCGTGCTCGAGATCGTCAGCGCCAACTGCCATTCGCGGCGCCAGTTCGTCAACCCGATGCCCCCGATCATGGAGCCGGGCGAGTTCTACATGCCCTACCCGGTCGAGGTCGAGGTGGGCGGCGCCACCGTCTTCGTCCTGCCCGTCGAGCGCTTCGAACGCCTCTGAGACCGATGCCCCGGCGCGGCGCGCGGCCGATAGATGACAAATGAGCGCCGCACGGCACGTTACGGATCGGAATATCGTGTGATGGTGCCAGCGTGATCCATTCGTGGCTGCGCTCCCTCGAGGCCGATGCGCCCGATCCCGTCGCCTGCTGGCGCGTCGCGGACTCCCGCGACCTATACCGCGAGCTGCGACGACGAGCGACTGTGGAGTCCGCGCCGCGAATCCTGGCGCAGCAGGAAGCCGTCGCCGACGCGCTGGCGGCGGCGCTTGATGCGCTGCCCGAGGAGACGCTGCGGACGCCCGGTGGCGAGGAAAATTGGAACGTGGCGCAGGCCTTCGCCCATACCACGGCCGCACGCCGTTCCCTCACCGCGTGGGCCGCGCTGTCGGCCTCCGGGAAGTGGCCGGCCGACTCGCCGCCGAGCGTCCGTTCATCCATCCCGGGTCCACCTGACCTCGACCGTGCTGCGCTGCATACCCTCCTCGACAAGAGCCGCCGCTCAATGGCTGAATCGGCTGCGGCGATCGAGGGCCACGAGCGTGACCGATGCCCCCTCGACCATCCGCTGATCGGCCACCTGCGCTGCGGGGAGTGGCTCCTCTTCGCCGGCGTTCACGACCTGATGCATCTGGAGCAGCTGCACCGCCTCGCCGACAATGGCTGATCGGCCGGCGCCGCTCGTCCTGGTCGTGGTGCCGCCGTCAGAGGCGGCCTTCGGCTCCTACGCCGCGGTGGCGGAGACGACGCAGCGGCTGCTCGCCGCAGAGCTGTCGATACGGCTCGGCCGGCTGGGAGCAGCGGTCGTGCCCCTCACGCCGAACGGCGACAACCACTGGGGCCACTGGTTCGCGGCCGCCGCCAGCACGGCGCTGGCCGGCGCCACGCTCGACGCGATCGGGTATATCGGCGCGGGCTCGCTGGCGCTCCTCCCCGACGACGCGCTCGACGAGCTCCTCTCCTCGCTTGCCGGCGAGGTGGTTGCCAACAACCGATTCAGCGCGGATGCGTTCGTGGTGACGGGCGACCTGGATCGGGCGCTGGCGAGCCTTGAGGCCTGCCCCACCGACAACGCCGCTGTCCGCTGCCTCGAGGCGGGCGGCTTCACGCCACGTGCGACGGCAGGCGCCTGGTCCCGGTTCGACGTCGACACGGCGCTCGATGCGGCCATGCTGCGCGTCGCCAGCCGGCTGCCCACGAGCCGCCCGCTGGCCCAGCAGGTGACCGGGTTCCTCGAGATGGCGCAGCTCCCCGGCGGCCACGAACTGGAGGTGCCGCACCTGGCGAAGATCGCGGAGGTGATGCGCAGCCGCAGCGGTCAGCTCCTCGTGGCCGGCCGCATTCCGACAACGAGCGCGACGTATCTGGAAACCGAGACGGCCTGCCGCGTGCGCCTCCTCATCGAGGAGCGCGGCATGCGCTCGGCGCGGGACGCAGCCCCCCGTTCGCTGCTCGCCGCCTTGCTGAGCCGGTCATCCCCCGCCGAGCTCATCGACGAGCTCGCCTCACTGGGTGACGCGGTCATCCTCGACACGCGGGTCCTGATGGCCGCGCTCGGCGGCTCATCGGAGGCATCGGCCTGGCCGCCGGCAGAGGAACGCTTCGCATCGGACTTCGGCGATGCCGCGCGCGTCGAGACCGGCTGGCTGCGCGAGCTGACCGAGGCGGCATTGGCGTCGACGACGCCCTTCCTGCTCGGCGGTCACACGCTGATCAGCGACGGCCTGCGCGTGCTCGTCGACGCCGCGTGGCATGGGCGCGCCCGGTAACCGTTGTGCCGCCGTGTGGGGCAACCGACGTGCGGCGGAGGGACTGCTAGACTGAGCGCGGGAACACGATTGACACCAATGACGCGAGGCGGCCGGCGACGGCATCGCCTTGCGAGGAGCTCACATGGACCAGACCGGCCTGATCTACGTCATCGGCTTCGGATTCGCCGCGACGCTTTTCGTCTTCGGCACGATCCTCTTTGCCTGGCTGATCACCCACCGGCGGCAGCGGCCGCAGAAGGGGCTGCCGTATGAGTCGGGAATCGATACCATCGGCGACACGTGGAGCCGCTTCGGGCTCGCCTTCTACCTCTACGCGCTGCTTTTCGTCTCGTTCGACGTCGAGATCATCTTCGTCTACCTGTGGGCCATCGTGGTGCGCGTCGTGCAGGGCCCCGGGATCGTGATGATGGGGATCTTCCTGGGGATCCTGATGTGGGGCGAGCTGTATGCGTGGAAGAAGGGGGACCTGCGATGGCGCTGAAGACACCCGACCGGCCCACCGAGGGCATCGCCCCGCTCGACGTGCCCATGCCGATCATCATTCCCGACGCCGCGGCGGACGATGACATGCTGCGCGAGTTCGACCTGGAGGACCATCCGCGCGGCGGCTTCCATGGTCTGCTGGAGGTCATTCCCACCAAGGCGGACTACCTGCTCGATCTGATCCGCGCCAACTCGCTGTGGCCGCTGCTCTCCGGCCTGAGCTGCTGCGCCATCGAGATGATGAGCACCGCGACGAGCATGAATGACATGGACCGCTTCGGCATGTTCCCGTTCCGCGCCAGCCCGCGGCAAGCGGACGTGCTGATCGTGGCCGGTACGCTGACGACCAAGATGGCCGGACCGCTGGTTCGCCTCTGGGAGCAGATGCCCGAACCGAAGTGGTGCGTCGCGATGGGCACCTGCACGACCTCCGGCGGCCGCTTCAAGCGCAGCTACAGCGTGGTGCAGGGTGTCGACCGGGTGATGCCGGTGGACGTCTACGTACCGGGCTGCCCGCCGCGCCCGGAGGCGCTGATCCACGGGTTGATGCGGCTGCAGGAGCTCGTCAAGGAACGCCGCGGTCACTGGAGCACGTACGTCGATCGCGGGCCGCAACGCCAGGCCTGGGAAGGAGACGTGCGCTGACCGCACCCGCTCAGGCAGGCACCCTGGTGCGCCTGCTGCTCGACCGCTTCCCGGGCGCGGTCAGCCAGCTCTGGACCGATGCGGACACCGTCGAGGTCCAGGTGCCGCGCGACCAGATCGTGGAGACGCTGCGCAGGCTGCGTGACGACGACGAGTTCGGATTCTTCTTCCTGGCCGATGCCGCCGCCGTTGACTACGGCCCGGAGAACTGGTTCGAGGTCGTCTACCACCTGTACAGCGAGCGTCATCCTGCCTGGCTGCGCATCCGCGTCCCTGTCGATCGCAAGGACCCGCGCACGCCGAGTGTCACGGGGCTGTGGGAGGGCGCCATGTTCCACGAGCGCGAGATGTACGACATGATGGGCATCGTCTTCGAGGGCAACGCCGACCTGCGTCGCATCTTCATGTCGCCCGATTACCGATCCTTCCCGCAGCGTCGCGACTTTTTGCTGCCCGATGATGCCGCCGACTCATCGGCCGCCGGCGTGAACCCGCTCGAGCGCCCGGAGACCTGGGACCTGACGCGCTTCAGCGAAGCGCTGCCGGTGGGCCGCAGCCATCCGGGCAGCGAGGAGACCGCGGTCGAGGCCGACAAGACGCTGGCCGACAAGAGCCGACCGCGATGACCGCCATCGATCCCGACGTCCGCATCCCCGATCCGATCGATCTCGACCGCCAAGAAGAGGAACGGCTGCGCGCCGCGGCCGGCCTCGGCTCGCGCGGCGAGGGCCGGGGCGAGTACGCCGGCTTCGAACAGGTGGGCCTGCCGGATCGTCCGCCGCAGACCGAGCGTGAGCGCCGCCTCTTCTCGGTCGGCGAGGGCGAGATGCTGCTCAACATGGGTCCGCAGCACCCCTCGACCCACGGCGTCATGCGACTGCTGGTCAAGGTGCGCGGCGAGGTGGTCACCGATCTCGACCCGGTGCTCGGCTACCTGCACCGCGGCATCGAGAAGCTGTGCGAGAACGCGACCTACACCACCGTCCTGACCTACGTCGACCCGATGGACTACATGTCGGCGATGCACAACGAGCACGCGCCGGCGATCGCTTTCGAGAAGCTATACGACGTCGAGGTCCCAAAGCGCGCCGAGTACATCCGGGCGCTGGTGGTCGAGCTCAACCGCGTCTTCAGCCACGCCCTGATGATGGGCTTCCTGGCGCTCGACATGGGCGGCATCACGCCCATCCTGTATGGCTTCATCAACCGCGACGAGACGGTCGAGCTCCTCTCGAGCATCAGCGGCCAGCGCATGCTCTTCAACTTCTTCCGCGTCGGCGGCGTGAACTGGGACATCAGCGATGAGTTCATCTCGCGCCTCTCGACGTGGCGCAGCAACGTGGCCAAGACCATCGGCGACAACGAGCTGCTACTCACCCAGAACGAGATCTTCACGGCGCGGACCAAGGGGCTCGGCATCCTGACCGCCAAAGACGCAGTGAACCTGGGGGTGACTGGACCCAACCTGCGCGCCAGCGGCGTGCCGTTCGACGTGCGCAAGGCGCACCCGTACTCGATCTACAACGAGCTCGAGTTCGACGTCGTGACCCAGCAGGCCGGCGACACCTACGCCAGGTACCTGCAGCGCGTGGCCGAGATCAAGCAGAGCATCCACCTCATCGACCAGATCGTCGAGCGGATGCCGCACGGCCCGGTGCAGGCGCAGGTGCCGGGCATCATCCGTCCGAAGCCGGGGCGCGCCTACGCCGCGATCGAGAGTCCGCGCGGCCTGTACAGCGTGTATGCGATCAGCGATGGCGGGCCAAACCCGTATCGGTTCCGCATGCGCGACCCCAGCTACATCACGCTCCAGGTAATGCCGAAGCTGATGCCCGGTCATCTGCTGGCCGATACCATGGCGATCATGGCCAGCCTCGATCCGATCATGGGCGGCGTCGACAAGTAGATGGAGCCCGACCTGCTGCTCGGCGTCGGGCGCTTCGTGCTGGCCACGACCCTGCTGCTGCTGCTCACCGTCCCAACCGCCTTCATCATCATCTACCTCGAGCTGAAGGTGATCGCTCTGATGCAGCTGCGCATCGGTCCGAACCGGGTGGGACCGGCCGGCGTGTTCCAGAGCGCGATTCACGGGTTCAAGGTGCTCGCCAAGGAGGACTTCACGCCGGACCAGGCGGACCGGCCGATCTTCACCATGGCGCCCTGGATGGTGTTCATGGCGGCCGCCATGAGCATGCTGGTGATCCCCTTCGCGCCGGGCCTCGTGGCACTCGACTCCGAGATCAGCGTCATCTACTTCTTCGCCATCATCGGCCTGTCGGTGGTCGGACTGCTGGTCGCCGGCTGGGCCAGCTACAACAAGTACTCGCTGCTCGGCGGGCTGCGCAGCGCAGCGCAGATGGTCAGCTACGAGATCCCGCTGACGCTGTCGATCGTGGGCGTGGTCATCCTGACCAGCACGCTGAGCTTCACCAATATCATCGACTGGCAGCACCATCACGGCTGGGCGATCCTGTGGCAGTGGATTGGCCTACCGGTCTTCTTCATCGCCTCGACCGCGGAGATCAACCGCACGCCGTTCGACATGGTCGAGGCCGATTCGGAGATCGTGGCCGGCTTCGCGACCGAGTACTCGGGCATGCGCTTCGGCTTCTTCTTCTTCGCCGAGTACGTCAGCCTGTTCATCATGAGCGCCATCCTGGTGACGCTCTTCTTCGGTGGCTGGCTTGCGCCGTGGCCGTTCCCGGCGCAGCTCGGCGGCTTCGGCGGCACGATCTACGGCCTCTTCTGGTTCCTGCTCAAGACGTACTTCTTCGTCTTCGTCTCCATCTGGGCCCGCGCCACCCTGCCGCGCGTGCGCGTCGACCAGCTGATGGGCATGGCCTGGAAGGTGCTCTTGCCGCTGGCCCTTGTCAATCTGTTCGTGACGGCCATCGTGGTCGTCGTCTTCAAGCTGTAGGAGCGCAAATAGACCGATGGCCATTCCCGGCACTGGCATTGTCAAGGGCTTCGCCACGACCCTGCGCAACTTCTTCTCGACGAAGGTCACGCGCCAGTATCCCGAGACGCGTCCGCAGCTCTCCGACCGATGGCGTGGCCGCCTCGACCTCATCTACGACCCGTTCGGCGAGCACAAGTGCGAGGTCTGCTTCCAGTGCGCCATGGTATGCCCGGTCGAGGCGATCGACATGAGCGGCTTCGACTCGCAGGGCAACCGCATCCGATACGGCATGCCGGAGATCTACGACGAGCGCAAGGATCCGAACGCCTACCGCCGCACCGGCCTTCCCGCACGACCGATGCGCAACGCGGCCCGCTGGGACGAGGCCATCGACACCGACTGGGTCAACGAGCTGGTGGACGGCTTCGGGGCGAAGCCGGAGGCACTGGTCGCCATCTTCCAGGCGGTCGAGACGCGCTACGGCTACCTGCCCGAGCGCGCACTGCGGCTGATCAGCGACCGGACGACGATCCACTGGGCGCAGGTCTTCGGCGCCGCCGGCTTGGGCGGCTTTCGCCTGCTTCCCGGCGAAGGCCACATCATCACCGTGTGCGACTGCGCGGCCTGCCGCTTCGCGGGCGGCGATCAAATCCTGGCTGCGCTGCGCAGCGAGCTGGGCGTCGCTCCCGGCGAGGCGACCGATGACGGCCGCTTCAGCCTCGAAACGTCGAGCGATGTGGGCGCGGGTGCCATCGCGCCAGCCGTGCGTGTCGACACGTTGGTCTACGGACCGCTGAGCACGGAGCAAGCGCTGCACCTGGTCCACGAGCGGCGGCACGCTGCAGCCGAGCCGACCTCCGGTACTCGCCAGCCGGCCGGGGCGCACTGAGCATGGCCAACGAGATCGCCGGCCTCTCGCCGCAGATCCGCATCCTGCGTGGTGGCGAGCCGCGCCTGCTGACCGACATCGGTCGGATCGATCCCACGTCGCTTGAGAGCTACCGGCAGCACGGCGGCTACGACGGGCTTGAGCGCGCAATCGGCAAGCTCGGACCCGAGGCCACCATCGGTGAGATCGGCTCGGCGCAGCTGCGCGGCCGGGGCGGCTCGGGCTACCCGACCGCCAACAAATGGCGGGCGGCCCGCTCCGCCGACGCCGAGCGCAAGGTGGTCGTCGCCAACCTGATGGGTGCCGACCCCACCGCGCTGGGCGATCGCGCACTCGCCGAGGGCAATCCGCACCTCGTGCTGGAGGGTCTGCTGATCGCCGCATTCGCGGTCGGCGCCAGCGAGACGTACATGGCCGTGCGACGTGACTGGGCGCTGGCGATCGAGCGGCTACGTGGCGCAATCGCCGAGGCCGAGGCCGCGCGCATGGCCGGCTATCTCATCCTGGGGACGGACGTCAGCGTGCAGGTCGCACTGTGGGAAGGCTCCGGTGCGCTGGTCGCCGGCGAGGAGACGGCATTGCTGGCGGCGCTGGCCGGCGATCGCGGCATGCCGATCATCCGTCCGCCCTACCCCACCGAACGTGGCTTCATGAACGCGCCGACCGTGGTGCAGAACGCCGAGACGCTAGCTCACGCGGCATGGATCCTGGCGCACTCCGCGGAGGCCTTCGCATCGGTCGGATCGGAGACCAGCAAAGGCACCAAGCTGGTCAGCATCTTCGGCAAGGTGCCCGAAGCGGGGCTGATCGAGGTGCCGCTCGGAATCCCGCTCATTCAGCTGCTCTCCGCGGCCGGCGGCGGGACGGGCAGCACCAAGGCGCTGTTCATCGGCGGGTCGGGTGGCGGAGCCATCGATGCGGCCAGTCTTGAAACGCCGTACGACTTCGAGACGCTCGGCGCCGCAGGCGCCGTCATCGGCCTTGGATCCATCCTGGTGACCGATGCGAGCATCTGCATGGTCGACACGGCACGCTTCTTTTTGGACCACTCCGCCCGCGAGGCGTGCGGCAAGGCGGTGCCCTGCCGGATCGGCACCAAGCGCCTGGTCGAAACGCTCGACCGGATCCTGGCGGCGACACCCCGTCCGGACGACTTCACGCTGCTGCGCGAGCTGTCGCGCAAGATGCACGACACGGCGCTGTGCCACCTCGAGGCGCGCGCGCCGGGACCGATGCTGACGACGCTCGAGCGCTTCCCCGACGAGTACCGCGCCCACGCGGAGCGCGGCATCTGCCTGGCCGGCTCGTGCCAGACTGCGGACCTTCCCCCGCTGCTCACGCCCGTGTCCGGCGTCGAGCCGGTAGCATAGCGACCATGACCTTCGGCACGACGAACGGCAACGGCCGCAACGGGAACGGCCACGGCAACGGCAAGATCGAGGACTACACGCCGACCTGGCCGATGGTGCCCGGCACCCGCAAGATCAGCGTCACGGTCGACGGCGAGCAGATGCAGGCCGAGGAGGGCCAGACCATCCTGCAGGCCTGCCGCGTGCTGGGCATCGACGTGCCGACCCTGTGCTACGAGCCGAAGCTGGCGCCCTACGGTGCCTGCCGCATCTGCGTCGTCGAGGTCGAGGGACGCGAGGATACGCCCATCTCATGCGGCACCAAGATCGACGAGGGGATGGTCATCACCACCCACTCGGATCGGCTGATCGAGAACCGCCGGATGGTCCTCGAGCTCATCTTCTCCGACCACGACGCGTACTGTCTGCCGCCCTGCCAGTTCAAGTGCCCGACGCGGGTCGACATCCCCGGCTACCTGAAGCAGAACACCCTCGGCAACTGGGAAGAGGCGACGCGCATCCTGAAGCGCTCGCTGCCGTTCCCGGCGATCCTCGGCCGCGTGTGCCCGGCACCGTGCGAGACGCATTGCCGCCGGGAAGAGGTGGACACCGCGATCGCCATCCGCGATTCGCATCGCTACTGCGCAGACCGCGTTTTGGAGGTCGATGCTCCGGCTCCCATCCCGTGGCCCAAGGACCCGCCGACGGGCAAGCGCGTGGCGGTCATCGGCGCCGGCCCTGCCGGGATGGCCAACGCGTACTACCTGCAGCTGCGCGGCCATCAGTGCGACGTCTTCGAGGCGGAGCCCGAGCAGGGCGGCATGCTGCGCTACGGCATCCCGCAGTACCGTCTGCCGAAGGGCTGGATGGACCGCGAGCTGAACCACGTTTGGGAGCTCGGCGCGCGGCTGAAGCCGAATATGCGCCTCGGCCGCGATTTCCACATTGGCGACCTGCTGCCCGACTACGACGCCATCTACATCTCGATCGGCTGCTACCAGTCGAACGTGCTCGGCATCCCTGGCGAGGAGGCCGACGGGATGGTCAACGCTCTCGAGAACCTCTACAACTCGACCCGCGGCGTGACCGTGCCCAAGCTGCACGATGCCCGCGTGGTGGTCATCGGCGGCGGGTTCACCGCAATCGACTGCACACGCACCTCGATCCGGCAGGGCGCTGCGGAAGTGACCCTGGTCTACCGCCGCGACCTGAAGGACATGCCCGCCCAGGACGAGGTGCATGAGGCAATCGAGGAGGGCGCGCGGGTCATCTTCCAGGCCGCGCCGACGCGCATCGTCACCGACAAGAACGACCGAGTGACCGGCGTCGAGTTCCAGCGCATGAAGCTCGGCGAGCCCGACGAAAAGGGTCGCCGCCGTCCCGAGCCGATGCCCGGCACCGAGTTCGTGGTCGACTGCGACACCGTGCTGGGCGCCATCGGCCAGGGGCCCGACCTGCATTGGATCGAGACGGAGCCGGAGGAGATTCGTTCCGCCCTGGAGGTCTCGCGGCGTGGCACGCTCGTCAGCGAGGAGGACATCTTCCGCACCAACGTGCCGAAAGTCTTCGTCTCGGGCGATGTCCGCACCGGATCGGCCACGGTGGTCGAGGCGATCGGGGAGGCCAGACGGGCATCGTACGCGATGGACTACTGGCTCCGCGGCCACGACCTCGACGATCCGCAGGTGCGCCGCATCGTGTCGGAGCCGCAGCCGAGCTTCCTGACCATCGTGCCCTTCACCGACGACGTGAAGGAGCCGCGCGCGTTGATGGGCAAGGGCGACGCGGAACAGCGACGCGACAACTTCAACGAGTACGAATACGGCTACACCCACGACCAGGCGATGGCGGAGGCCGACCGCTGCCTGCAGTGCACCTGCGAGGCGATCGGCCACTGCGACCTGCGCGAGGCGGCGATCGAGTACGAGACGACGCTCAACATGGCGATCGATGAGCGTTCGATCCAGGACAACCCATATGTCGGTGTCAACCACGGCTACGGGCGTGACGAGACGCATTCCTTCATCCTGCGCGACTACTCACGCTGCATCGACTGCGGCCGATGCGCCCAGGTCTGCAAGGACATCGTCGGCGCCGGCTGCTACGACTTCATCGGCAAGGGCTTCGACTCGCTGGTCACCACCGCAGACTTCGTTTCTCTGAACGAGACGCCATGCGTCTCCTGCGGCCGATGCGCCGAAACGTGCCCGGTGGGCGCCCTGATGCCGCGGCCGCGGACGCTGGAGACCTACCAGCTCGACGTCTCGCGCTGCATCTTCTGCGGCATCTGCGCCGATGCCTGCCCGTACGACGCCCTCCGCTGCGGCCCCGAGTTCGAGTTCAGCGAGTACCAGCGTGATCTGCCGATGCTCGACATCTTGGAGATGTCCGATCGGGAGCGTCCCACCCGCTAGACGGATCCCATCTTTGTCGAAGTTGATGAGCGTGCGGGCAGCGCGCGGTTCATGGCTTACTTGCACCTTGACAGTAGCCGGTATAGGGACCCATACTTCCTACATCAAGGTAGCCGGTATACGCGCTGGTGATCCACCTGCGCGCTCATAGCGAGTCGAGAGTTCAACACGATCATGAGCACACACACCATTCGGGCCAGCCAGCACGTGGATCGGCCATTGCGCGAAGTCTTCACGTTCTTCGCCATGCCCGAGAACCTCGGACGGCTGACCCCGGACGGGCTGGGCTTTGAGCTGCGCTCGGCAGATCGCCAGATGCGCACGGGTTTAGTCATCGACTGCCGCATCCGACCCTTCCTCGGGATCGCGATCGGCTGGACGAGCGTGATCAACGACTACGTGAGTGACGCGCATTTCGACGACGTCCAGCTGCGCGGGCCGTACCGGCGCTGGCACCACGTGCATTCGTTCAGCGAGGAGGCGGGCGGGACCCGCGTCGAGGACGAGGTCACCTACGGGCTGCCGTTCGGGCCGCTGGGCGACCTCCTGAACCGGTTCGTCGTCCGGCCGCGGCTCGAGCAGACCTTCGGCTACCGCGGTGCGGCAATGGAGCGCCTGCTGCCCCTGCGCGCAAGCCTTGAGCAACCGATGACCGTCGCCGTCGCCGGCGGATCAGGCTTCGTCGGCGGCGAGATTGCTGCCGAGCTGCACCGCCGCGGCCACAGCGTCGTGGTGCTGAGCCACAACCCGAAGACGGCTGGCGAGAATCTGCCCGACGGCGTCGAGATTCGCGAGGCCGATGTCTCCCGGGCCGACGGTTTGGTCGACGCCCTCCGCGGCGTCGACGCGCTCGCCATCGCGCTCGCCTTTCCCAATCTGCCGATGGAGGATCCGGCGAAAGGCTGGACCTTCGAGGCCGTCGACGCGGCGGGCACGGAGCGGCTCACCACGGCTGCGAAACAGGCCGGAGTTACCCGGCTGGTCTACATGTCCGGCGCGGGCGCGGCGCCTGATGCCGAACGACACTGGTTCCGAGCCAAGTGGCGCGCCGAGGAGGCTATCCGGCACAGCGGGATCGACTACACCATCATCCGGCCGACGTGGATCTTCGGGCCGCGCGACGTGGCGCTCAATCGGTTCCTCGGTTTCGCGCGCACGCTGCCATTCGTCCCGCTCAGCAACTTCGGCGGACAGCCGCTGGCCCCCGTCTTCGTGCGCGACGTCGCCGAGCTGGTCGCCGACTCGCTGGTCGCCGATGCGGCGCACAACCGGGTCTTCGAGATCGGCGGTCCGGAGACCATGTCCATGCGCGAGGTGATCCGGCGTGCGCTCCGCGTGGCGAAGCTTCGGCGGCCGCTGCTCCCGGCGCCGGCGCCGCTGGTAAAGCTCGCGGCATCGCTGCTGCAATTCGTTCCCGGCCGGCCGCTGACGCCTGGAGGCGTCGACTTCGTGAACCAGCCGGCCGAGACCGATACGCGACCACTGCTGGATCGGATGCCGCGGCGCCTCACACCACTCGAGGAAGGTTTGGAGACCTACCTCCTGCCTCGCGCGTGACAATTGCGAACGTTCCGCCGGGAGCGCGGCGGCGGCTCGCGGCGGGTTCCGTACGCTAGAATCGGGCAGGCCGCTTGTGTTGCGTCGCGGGCAGCCGCTGTGCGCTCGAAAAACTCCAACGGGAGCGTTCAACCCTGGATATCACCGGCGTCCTGTTCGTTGTGCTCGCCATCGGTGTGGTCGGTGGTGGGCTTGCCGTCGTGACCCTCCGCAACGTGATCCACGCGGCGATCGCCATGATGGTCTGCTTCGGCTCACTGGCCGGCATGTACGCGCTGCTCGGCGCGCCGATCGTGGCCGCTGCACAGGTGCTCATCTACCTCGGCGCCATCAGCGTGCTGATCATCTTCGCGATCATGCTCACCCAGGCCGGCGACGCCAGCCTGCGCGCGCCGTTCCACCGCCAGGTGCCGTTCGCCGCGCTCGCCGCATTGATCGTGGTGGGATTGATCGGTTGGGCCGTCTTCCAGACCGATTGGGGCACGATCACCGCCACCGCTGCCGTTGCCGTGAACCTGCAGGGCCTCGCCACGGCGCTCTTCACCGACTACGCCCTGCCCTTCGAGATACTCAGCCTGCTGCTGCTGGCCGCCATCATCGGCGCGATCTTCCTGGCCCGACGGCCGGAAGAGGACGAGCGAGCCGGCTGATGGGCCTTGCCGGCTATCTGATCGTCTCCACGGTGCTCTTCGCGATCGGTGCCTTCGGCTTCATGGCACGCCGCAACGCGATCCTGATGCTGATCTGCATCGAGCTGATGCTGAACGCCGTGAACCTGAGCCTGGTCGCGTTCAACGCCTATCGGCCGACGGCATCGGTCAATGGCGCCATCTTTGCGCTGATGATCATGGCCGTGGCGGCGGCCGAGGCAACCGTCGGTCTGGCGCTGATCATCGCCATCATCCGCACTCGTCAGACGGCCGAGGTCGACGAGTACCACGACCTCAAGGAGTAGGCCGTGGAGCTGTTGATCGCGCTCATCCCGGCGCTGCCGCTGATCGGCTTCCTGTTCAGCGTGCTGGTGGGCTCACGCCTCGACCACGTGCCGTCACACGGGCACGACGACTACGACGCCCAAGCGCACCCGACCGATACCGATGCGGCCGACGTCCACGAGTCGGCCGACGTCGCGGCGCACGCCCCCGACGCGCACGACGAGGTCGAGGAAGCGCTCGAGTCCGTGCCCACCGAGGAGGAGCAGGCCGAAACCAGCCCGCACGCCGGTCACGCCGACGACCTGGCCAACGCGCAGGGCGCAGATGGAGTCATCCCCGAGGAGCTGAACAATGGCCTGGGCCAGTCGGGCCACGTCGCGCCGGATGGGCCGCAGCCGCGTTACCGCAGTTGGATCGTACCGACCGCGCTCGTGGGGATCATGTGGCTCTTCTCGATGGTCGTCTTCGCCAACGTCATCTTCGGTGGCAAGACGTTCCACGTGACGGTCTATGAGTGGATCGCATCCGGCGACTTCAAGATCGAGATCGCCTTCTTCGTCGATGCGCTGACCGCCATGCTGCTGCTGGTGGTGAGCAGCGTGGGCCTGCTGGTCCACGTCTACTCCATCGGCTACATGAACGGCGACCGCGGCTTCTGGCGCTTCTTCGCCTATCTGAACCTGTTCATGTTCAGCATGCTGCTGCTGATCCTGGGCGACAACTATCTGATGCTCTACATCGGGTGGGAAGCGGTCGGCCTGTGCAGCTACGCGCTCATCGGCTTCTGGTACAAGAAGCCCTCAGCCGCCGGTGCGGCCAAGAAGGCCTTCGTCGTCAATCGCATCGGCGACCTGGGCTTTGCGCTCGGAATCATGATGATCTGGACGCTGCTCGGCACCCTGAACTTCGACGGCGTGTTCGAGGGGATCGGTGGCGTGAGCCAGATGCAGGTGACGATCATCGCGCTGCTTCTCTTCGCCGGCGCCGTGGGCAAGAGCGCGCAGTTCCCGCTGCACGTCTGGCTGCCAGACGCGATGGAAGGCCCCACCCCGGTCAGCGCCCTGATCCACGCCGCGACCATGGTGAACGCCGGCGTCTACATGGTCGCGCGTTCCAACCCGATCTTCGCCCACGCGCCAATCGCCATGTGGGTGGTGGCCGGCATCGGTATCTTCACCGCCATCTTCGCGGCGGCGATCGCGCTGACCCAGAACGACATCAAGAAGGTGCTCGCATACTCGACGGTGAGCCAGTTGGCCTACATGTTCACCGCGCTGGGAATCGGCGCATGGGCGGCCGCCATCTTCCACCTGGTCAGCCACGGCTTCTTCAAAGGGCTGCTGTTCATGGGCTCCGGGTCAGTGATCCACGGTGCGGGCGGCGAGCAGGACATGCGCCTGCTGGGCGGGCTGCGCGAGAAGATGAAATGGACCTACTGGACCATGGTCATCGGATCGCTGGCGCTTGCCGGCATTCCGATCTTTGCCGGCTTCTTCAGCAAGGACGAGATCCTGGGTGAGGCGTTCAACCGCGGCTACCTGCTCTTCTATCTCGTCGGCGTCGTGGTCGCCTTCATGACCGCCTTCTACACCTTCCGCATGATCTTCATGACCTTCCATGGCCGATGGCGCGGCCCGCACGAGGTCTGGCGCCACGTGCACGAATCGGCGGCGACCATGGTCGCGCCGCTGGCCATTCTGGCCGTGCCGACGGTGCTGGTCGGGCTGCTGTTCGGCCTCCCGCCGGAGGGCGGCCTGATCCACGGCTGGCTGGGCGGCGTCTTCGAGGAGTCCGACCACGCCGGCATCCTGCCCGGCTCGATCGCCGCCGGTGAGCATCACGGCTTCGAGCTGTTCGGCGGCGGCGGCCTGCTGCTGCTGGTCGGCGCGGCGGCAGGCGTGCTGGGGATCCTGCTGGCCTACCGCTGGTACGTGCAGCGTACGGAGGAGCCGGCGCGCTTCGTCGAGCGCATACCGTTCGGACTCGGGCCGGGGATGTATCGGGCCAGCGTGAACAAGTACTACGTCGACGACATCTACCAGCTCATCTTCGCCCGTGGCGGCGTGATCGTCGGCGAGCTGCTGTGGTGGTTCGACGCGAAAGTGATCGACGGAGCGGTGAACGGCACCGGCAGGCTCGCCGACTGGATCGGCGGCGGTCTGCGCAAGGTGCAGACCGGGCGCGTCGAGAACTACGGCCTGGGCATGGCCGCCGGACTGGTGCTGGTCCTGATCGCCTTCCTGGTCTGGCGCTGATGCCCGGCCTGCCGGTGCTCTCGCTCGTCGTCTTCATGCCGCTGGTCGGCGTGCTGGCGCTGCTCTGCGTGCCGGGAGGCAATGAGCGCCTCGTACGCTGGGTGGCCCTTCTGGCGGCGCTCGCCAGCTTCGGCTTCAGCCTCTTCCTGCTCGGCTACCAGCCCTCGGGAGCGGAGTTCCAGTTCCGCGAGAATCTCGAATGGGTGCCTGCCTTCGGGATGGGCTACCGGCTGGGCGTCGACGGGCTCTCGGCGGTGCTGGTCCTGCTGACCACGGTCCTCAGCGTCGTCTCGATCTTCTACTCCTGGCATCCGATCAGGGTGCGGGTCAAGGAGTACTACATCGCCATGCTGCTGCTGATGATCGGCATGCTGGGCGTGTTCGTCAGCCTGGATCTCTTTCTGTTCTACGTCTTCTGGGAGATCAGCCTCATCCCGATGTACCTGATCATCGGCATCTGGGGCGGACCGCGCCGCATCTACGCCACGATCAAGTTCGTGATCTACACCCTCGTAGGCTCGCTGCTGATGCTGGTCGCCATCGTGGCGGTGGCCATCGCGCATGCATCGGCCGGCAACGAGTTCACCTTCGCCTACGAGCAGCTGCGCGGCTTCGGCTATACCGATGGGTTGCAGGCGTTGGCCTTCATCGCCTTCTTCCTGGCCTTCGCCATCAAGGTGCCGATGTGGCCGCTGCACACCTGGCTGCCCGATGCCCACGTCGAGGCGCCGACCGCCGGCTCGATCATCCTGGCCGGCGTGCTCCTCAAGCTGGGCGGCTACGGCTTCCTGCGCTTCAGCCTGCCGTTGCTGCCCGATGCCGCCAAGGAGTTCGCGCCGATCATGATCACGCTGGCAGTGATTGCCATCCTGTACGGCGCGCTGGTGGCCATGGTGCAACCGGATCTCAAGAAGCTGGTCGCCTACTCGAGCGTCAGCCACATGGGCTTCGTGATGCTCGGCATGTTCGTGTTCAACATGCAGGGCATCCAGGGGGCGGTGTTCCAGATGGTGGCCCACGGCGTGATCACCGGTGCCCTCTTCCTGCTGGTCGGCATCATCTACGAGCGCACACATGACCGGCAGATCGCGCACATGGGCGGCCTCAATGCCCGGATGCCGCGCTACGCTGCGATATTCGGGCTGTTCACCTTCGCCAGCATCGGCCTGCCGGGCCTGGCCGGATTCATCGGTGAATTCTTGGTCCTGCTCGGCACGTTCAGGTACAACGGCATCGTGGCCGGGATCACCACGCTGATCGTCATTGCCAGCGCGGTCTATATGCTGTGGATGTTCCAGCGCATGTTCTTCACGGTTCCGTCCGGCTGGATGCGCCGGTTCTGGCCGACGCTGAAGGACATGAGCCGCAACGAGTGGCTGGCCCTCGCCCCGCTGATCATCCTGGTGGTGGCGCTCGGCGTCTACCCGGGACCGATCCTGCACGCCATCAGCGCGCCGGCGCAACGCATCCTGGACGCGGTCAACGCCTCACCCGGCCTGACCTCGCTGCAGCTGCCGTGGTGACCCGATGAGCTACCTCAACGACCTGTCGACGCTCCTGCCGGAGCTGATCCTGGTCGTGCTGGTGCTCACCGTGATCACCGCCGACCTGTTCCTGGCGGCGCGCGACAAGTGGCTGCTTACCCCGCTCACCGTGTTCGGGCTGCTCCTCGCCGGAATCGCCTGCTTCGTGGTGTGGGGCGTGAACGATGTCGTCTTCGCCGGCTTCTACGTCGTCGACGACCTGTCGGTCTTCCTCAAAGCCGCGACGGTCGGCATCGGCATCCTGTCGGCGCTCTTCGCGCCGGAGTACCTGCGCAGGCGGCACATACCGCTGGGCGAGTTCAACGCGATCCTGATCTTCTCGCTGATCGGCATGTGCGTTCTCGCCAGCAGCGCCGACCTGATCACCCTGTTCCTGGGCCTCGAGCTGATGGTAATGCCTTCGTACCTGCTCACCGGCCTTGCCAAGACCGACCGCTACAGCAACGAAGGCGGGCTGAAGTACTTCCTGCTGGGGAGCTTCGCCAGCGCCATCTTGCTGTTCGGCATCAGCTGGACCTACGGCCTCATGGGCACGACCCGCATCAGCGAGATCGCGCAGGCCCTGACCGGGGCCAACCTCGGGCCGGCGATGCTGGTCGCGATCGGGATGCTCATGGTTGGTGCGACGTTCAAGGTGGCGGCCGTGCCGTTCCACTACTGGACGCCCGATGCCTACCAGGGCGCGCCCACGCCGATCACCGGCTTTCTGTCGGTCGGTCCCAAGCTGGGCGCCTTTGCGCTGCTGATCCGCCTCTTCGCCGAGGCCCTCGGGCCGATTCGCGCCGATTGGCTGGTGGTCATGGCGATCCTGGCAGTGCTGACCATGACCGGCGGCAATATCGTGGCCCTCACCCAGCGCAACGTGAAGCGCATGCTGGCCTACAGCGCCATCGCGCACAGTGGTTACATCCTCGCCGGTCTGGCCGCATTCGCCGCAGCTGGCTCGCTGGCGATCCAGAAAGAATCGATCGAATCGATCCTGTTCTATCTGGCCGGCTACTCGGTGATGAACGTCGCCGCGTTCGCGGTGGTCGGCATGCTGCAACGCGACACGTCGCGCTACGGCGGCCTCAACTCGTTCGCCGGGCTGGCGTCTCGCGCGCCGGGTCGCGCGGCGGCGATGGCCATCCTGCTCCTGTCGCTGACCGGCATCCCGCCGACCGTCGGATTCTTCGCCAAGTGGTACATCCTGCTGGCAACCATCGACGCCCACCTCACCTGGCTGGCAGTGATCATCGTGCTGAACGCTGCACTGGCCGCGTTCTACTACCTGCGCGTTATCGTCTACATGTACATGCGCGACCCAGAGGACGAGCCGGCGCCCGTCGAGGCATCGGCATTCGGCACGCTCGGCCTGGCGCTGAGCGTCATCGGCGTGATCGTGCTCGGCATCTTCCCGGGCGTGATCCTGGACGTGCTGAAGGTCTCCGCGGGAAGCCTGTTCTAGACCGATGACCGGCCGTGGGGAGCAGCGACGCGCGCCGACCGCGGTGAACACTGCGGTCCCGCACGGCGCGCCGCCGTCGCCGAAGGTTGCCCACGAGGGAGCCCTGGCCGATGCCGCCACGCGTCTGCTCGGCAACCGCCGCCTGCTGATCGCCACCAACCGCGGCCCAGTGACCTTTGCCACCGCCGCCGACGGGACGCTGCGACCCAGGCGCGGCAGCGGCGGGCTGGTCACCGCCCTGAGCCAGGTCGGTCGGCACGTGCCGGTCACGTGGGTCGCGGCGGCGATGACCGAGGGCGACCGACGGGCCGCCGCAGACCCGAAGCTGATTGCAAAGGCTCAGCCACTCGAGGACGTGCGGCTGCGCTTCGCCGCGATCGATCGCCCCGCCTACGAGGCCGCCTACAACGTCATCGCCAACCCGCTGCTCTGGTTCCTGCAGCACCAGATGTGGAATCTGCCCGAGCGACCGGTGATCGATGCCGCGATCATGCGAGCCTGGGAAAACGGCTACGTGGCCGTCAACGACGACTTCGCCGAGGCGGTGCTCGCACAGGCGCCGCGCAGCGATCCGAGCCCGCGGATCATGCTTCACGACTACCACCTGTACCTCGCTGCCGATCCGATCCGACGCGCTCGCCCCGGCGCCGTGCTCAGCCACTTCACCCATATCCCGTGGCCGCCGTCGTCGCTGTGGCAGGTGCTGGCGCCCTCGATGCGTGAGGCGATCTGCCGTGGCCTGGTCGCCAATGACGTGGTCGGATTCCAGACCGACCGCTACACGCACAACTTCCTGCGCAGCGTGGAATCGTTTTTGCCCGACGTGCGCGTCGACTATTCGAACGGCACTGCCACACGCCCTGACGGGCACGTGGCCCACGCGCGCTCGTATCCGATCTCCATCGACGTGGCGTCGACCCGGCGAGCGGCCGCGTCGCGGGCGGCGCGGAGACGTCGCGAGGAGCTGCTGGGGACGGCGCGCGAGCAGATCATCGTGCGGGTGGATCGGCTCGAGCCCTCGAAGAACATCCTGCGCGGCTTCGCCGCGTTCGAGGCACTCCTGTTGCGCTACCCGCGCTATCGGGGACGCGTCACATTCCTGGCCTTCCTCGTCCCGTCACGCACCAACCTGCGCGAGTACGGCCACTACGGACGGCAGGTGCAGGGTGCGGTCGACCGCATCAACGCCCGATACGGGCGCGCCGGCTACCGTCCCGTGCAGCTCTTCTACGAGAACGACTATGCACAGGCCATGGCCGGCCTGTCGATCGCGGACGTGATCCTGGTCAACCCCCTGATCGACGGGATGAACCTGGTCGCCAAGGAGGGCGTCGTCGTCAATGACCGCCCCGGCGTCCTGATTCTTTCCGAGACGGCCGGCGCCTACGACCAGATGGCCGATGGAGTCCTGCCGGTCGCCCCGGCGGACGTGGTCGGGACGGCCGACGCCATGCGCGCCGCGCTGGAGATGTCGTTCGCCGACCGCGAGGAGCGCTTGGCGCGCCTGCGCGCGGGCGTGGAGGCGGAAGACATCACGTGGTGGCTGGCTCGCCAGCTCGACGACCTGGCCGATATCGTCGAGCAGCGAGGGTCGGCCCGCAGGCGCCGTTGAGTCCCCCAGGGGCTCAACCGAGTGATAAACCGTCACTCACGCGCGACAGCCACGCGCTCGTCCTCATGTGAGTCACGACCGAATCATGCGTGCGACCTGCCCGAGTAGCGCCACGACCGCAGCCGGGTCGGCCAAAACAAGGTCAGCTTCCGCGGCACCGGCCGCCGGCACCTCCCCATCGCCGCCCACGCCGATGATCACCGCCTCGACAATGCCCGCCTCCCGCAGCTCGGCGGCGGCGTGGAACATGTCGAGATCGGTCAGGTCGTCGCCGAGCACGACGATGCCGCGCAGGTCGAAGCGCTCGACGAGCGCGCGCACGGCGGTTCCCTTGTCACCGAGGTCGGTCGGTCGGAGCTCGACCGACATGCGCCCCTCGCGCAGCCCGATCTCCGAGCCCAACATCGCAGCGGCCAGGGCGGTCAGGATCCGCGTGCGCGCCTCAGCGGGATCCGGTGCCTGGCGGTAGTGCACCGTCGCTGAGAGCTGCTTGTGCTCGATCCACAGCCCTGGCAGCTCGGGCACCGCGGCCAGCAGGCGGGTCAGCTCAACGGGGATCGCGGCGAGGTGCGGCGGCACGAAGGCCTCCGACTCGCCGGGCGCCAGCCACTCGATGCCGTGGTTGCCCGCGACGAAAACCTCATCGATCCCCGTCATGCGGCGCACATCGGCGGCCGCCCGGCCGGTGACGATGCACACGACGGCAAGTCGCCGTGCCAGCGCGACGAGAGCCGGACCAGCGCCATCGGCCAGGCGCGCGGCCATCGGGTCGCGCACGATCGGTGAGAGGGTGCCGTCGAAATCGGCGAACAGCCCTGCCGGCGCAGACGCCAGTGCGCGCCGTGCGAATGAAAGGGCCTTGGCCTGGCCCGCATCGGTCAATTCAAGACCACCTTGCTAGACTCGGCCCGGTGAAGCGCATCCTCGCTCCCAGTCTGCTGATGCCGCTGCTGCTGGCGATTGCCGGCGTGGCGCTCATTATCGCCAGCCAGCTCGACCTGGATCAGCCGACCGCCGTGCACAGCCTGGAACCGATCCCCGACCCGACCCGGACTGCCACGCCGAGCGTCCAGCCGCCACCCGCAAGCCAGACCGCCAGGGCCTCAGCGACCGCCAGCCCGACGCCGCAGCCCACAGTGCACTCCGACGCCCAGGCGGTCCAGATCCAGATCGACAGCTACCCCACTGACATCAACATCCCACTGCACAAATCGCGCTCCAACCTGACCGACAGTTTCCCGCCAGAAGATGCGGCCTACATCCTGAGCAGCTCGTCGCAGCCGGGTCGCGGCACCAACTCGTATATCTTCGCCCACGCTCGCGCGGGCCTCTTTCACAATCTGTGGAACGTGCAGCTGGGCGCATCGGTCAAGATCAAGATGTCCAACGACGAGGTCCTGGCCTACCGGGTCACCGAGATTCACCCGAATGTCGCCTGCCCGGACGACCACGCGCCGAACCCGGAGTCCAATCCCGGTCCCGGGGCCCTGCCGCTCGCGCTGCAGATCGCCAAGAATTGCAACGAGGGCGGCTTCTGGACGAATTCGGAGGTTCACCACGAGCGGTTGACGCTCCAGACCAGCCAGGGTTACAACCGCAACTGGGGTGAGTTCGTCGTCGTGGCGGAGCCGGTCACCCCCTAGGCGGCCTCGCCCCCGCCCACCGTGCGTGCTTCGGAGACGGATGCGGGCTGCGCCCGTCGTTCGCTGCGGCCCACCAGCAGCGCCGGCAGCAGCGTCAGGCCGGCGACGCCAAGCGCGATCAGAAAGACGAGGTGCAGCACCTCCGCGGCCTGCTGTCGCGACCACGCCTCCAGCAGATCGACCAACGCCAGGCTGGCCCGCGGATCGACGCCCACGAACTCCGCATGTCCCAGGCTTGTGACCAGGGCGTCGCGTCGCGGAGGATCGTTGATCAGCGCGGTGAGCTCGTCGATCCGGTTCTGACCGATGCTCGTCAGCAGCGCCAGCCCCAGGCTCATGCCCAGCGTGCGCGTGATCTGCAGCATCGCGGAGGCAACGCCATAGGCCGATGCTCCGGCGGCCTCCACCGCGGCCGTGGCCCGTGGCGAGACGGTCAGCCCGAAGCCGGCGCCGAAGACGGCCAGGTCGCGCATGAGTCGCGGCAGGTCAGTATCGGTTCCCCAGCCGAGGGCCAGCCACAGCCCGCCGATGCTGACCAGCACGCCTGCCACCGTCGTCATTCGTTCGCCGAGCAGCGCCGACGTGCCCCCGCCGACGACCGCCCCGACGGCGATCGCCAGGGTCAGAGCGGTGAGCGCCACCGCCGACTGCTCGGCCGGGCCGTTGAGGACACGATTGACGAAGACCGGTCCGCCGATGATGGCGGTCGCCAGGGTGTAGCCGGTCAGCAGGCTCACCGCGTTGGCCGCCGAGAAGTTGCGATCGGTGAAGAGGCGCGGATTGATGAGTGGGGAGCGCAGGCGCAGCTCGACGGCGAGGAAGGAGATGAGCAAGGCGGCCGCCGCGCCGAATCCGGCGATGATCAACGGATCCGTCCAACCACGCTCGCCGGCGAGGGTCACCGCGCCGACGCCCGCGACCAACCCCAGCGACAACAGCAGCGCGCCCGGCAGATCGATCCGCGCACGCAGCCGCGGCGTCTCGACTCCACCGGCGACGACATAGATGAGCAGCATGGTGATGATGCCGATCGGGACGTTCAGGAAGAAGATCCACTGCCACGGCGCGATCGCCAGGCCGGGGATCGGCAGGTGGACGTTGAGCAGTACCCAGGCGCCGTAGACCGGCCCGATCGCCATGCCCACGAACGTGGCGGCGCCCTCCACGCCCAGTGCTGCGGCACGCGTGCGGCCGGCGAACAGGTGGCTGGCCAGGCTCATCGAAAGCGGCACCAGGGCGCCGCCGCCAAAGCCCTGCACGACGCGCGCGGCGATCAGCGCGTCGAGGCCGCGCTCCGCCCCGGCATACGGTGCGAGGCCGGCAGCCAGACTGCCAACGCTGAACAGCAACAGCGCGGCGACGTACAGCCGCCGCGCGCCCCACAGGTCCGCCGCCCGGCCCGCCAGCGGCATGGCCACCAGGAATGCGAGCAGGTACGCATTCACGATCCAGCTCGCTCGGGCGAGATCTCCCCAGCCTCCGAAGTCCACCACGATCGCCGGCAGCGCGATGGCGACCACCATCAGCTCGGCGCCCGCCACCAGCACGCCGAGCGAAGCGGTGATCAGCACCCCCCACGCGGCCAGCGGATGCATCCGCACGCTTGCCGGCGTCGTCACAGATCGGCGCGTTGCAGGAAGGTGGCCGCGGCGCCGACAAGCAGCGCGATGGCGACCAGACCAAGTCCGATCGACTGGAGCGCGAATGAAACCGGACGGCCACCGGCGGCGACGTCGGCGAGCACGAGGAAGCCGCCGGTTGGCAGCGGCGTGCCTGCCGGCGCCAGCAGGGTGGCTACGGCTGCGGCAGATGACAGCAACCCGGCCAGCCACGCGGCAAAGCGCGGCGTCAGCAGGATGCCGAACAGGGCGCCGAGGCTGATCGCGACGAATGCCCCGACGCCGGCCGCGGCGACGGCCACCACGAAGACGGGCGCGGTTGACGTGAACGCCGGCTCGGTCACGATCGCCACCCAGGCGACCAGCGCTGAAAGGCTGAGCCCGACCAGCACCGGTGGGACGAAGGCAGCCAGCCACGCCACCAGCAGCGAGCCGCGAGATACGGCACGCACCACCAGCCACGCGCTGCTGCCGTTCCACCGCTCCGACGCCACGCTGTACGCCGCCACGGCCGCGGCGACGATCGACGCCACGGCCAGCGAGACCGAATACGCGACACTCGCCGAACCGACGCGCGGCACGAGCATCGAGAACAGCACGGCCGCCAGACCGCCGGCAACCAGCGCGCCGACGACGAGCAGCAGCCGGAAGCTCATCCACAGCTCGCGCAGGTCGAGGCCGACGAGCGTCATGAAGCGCGTCACCCGGCCGCCGACATCCCCGCCAGCGCCTCGATCCCACTCATCGAGAGCGACAGGCCGTTACGCTCGAGATCAGCCGGCGAAGCATTGAGCCGAACGCGACCGTCGCGCAGGAAGACGATGCGGTTGACGAGACCCGCCGCGCTGGACGGATAGCGGCTCGCCAGCAGCACCGTTCGTCGGCGGCCGGTGAAACGCAGCTGACGAGCGCGTTCCTGGGCATCAAGCGCGCGCAGCGGCTCATCTAGCAGCAGCACCTCCGGATCGAGGAGCATGGCCGCGGCGAGGGCCACGCGCTGCGTGGCAGCCGGGCGGCCGCGGCGCATCGGCTGGTCGGCGATATCGGCCAATCCGTAGCGTTCGAGTGACGCCTCGACGCGCTCGGCCAACACCATACCCGAAAGCTCGCCCAGCCTTCCCGCCAGATGCAGCGCCTCTCGCGGCGAAAGCCAGGCATGAATCGCGGCGTCGGGACCGACATACCCGACGCGACGCGCCCAGCCGGTCGGCCCGGCGTCAGCCTGGCTCAAGCCCGCCAGCAGGATACGGCCTGCATCGGCCCGAGCGATGCCGGAAAGGATGCGTAGCAGCAGCGCGGCCGAGGACTCGGGCCGCGAGACAATGAGTACGCGCGCTCCGACGGGCACGGCCAGATCCACACCAGCCAGGAGATGCACTCCGCCAGCCGATCGGCGCACGCCCTCGCACAGGACCGCGACGGGACGCAGGAGGCGGACCGAGCGGGAGGCCCACAGGGCATCCGGCGTCGAGGTTGTCACACGGCAATCTCCTGGCGTCGGAAGGTGACCGGCCCGAGTCTAGCACGACGTCTTGACGATCCCCGCCGTGGCAGATACCATAAGCGCCCGCTTACATAAGCCCCCATTTGATAAAGAAGCACTACGAATGACCCTGCTCAACGAGACCGGCGGCGAGCGCGATTTGCGTCGCCTGCGGTCGCTCTACCGGGCGCTCGGCGACGAGAGCCGCCTGCGGATCATCGGTGTCCTGGCCGAGTTCGGCCCCATGCCGGTGAACGAGCTCGCCTCGCGCGTGGGGCTGTCGCAGCCGCTGATCAGCTGGCATCTGCGCATCATGCGTCTTGCCGGTGTGATCGAGACGCGCCGCCAGGGTCGCGTGGTCATCTGCAAGCTGCGTACTGCAGCGTTCGAGGAGCTGCATGAGACGGAGGCACGCCTGATCGCCGGAACCTCCGGCGTCAATGTCGCCCGTCGAAGCGGAGAAGAGCTGCCGAATGTCAGCTAGCGGCTCGCGGACACACGATCTCGCGCGCGGCGACTCGCTCATGCCGGGCTGGGTCAAGGAAGCGGGACGAGCCGTGCTTGCGCCGGTCGTGCGCCTGGCGCTGGCACTCCATCTCACGCCGAACACGATCACCGTCATCGGGCTGCTGATCGTGAGCGTGGCGGCGATCGTCGTGGCCAGCGGCCAACTGCTGGTGGGGGCGATCATCGTGACAGCGGGTTCGCTGCTGGACGCCGTGGATGGCGCCCTTGCGCGGGCAAGCGGAGGCGGCACGGCCTTCGGCAGCTTCCTCGACTCGACGCTCGATCGCGCCGGCGAGGCGATCCTGTTCACCGGCATCGCCGGCTACTACCTGCGCTTCAGCGATGACCCTGCGCTACCGGTGCTCGCCATCCTCGTGGCGCTCAGCGGCTCGTTCATCGTCAGCTACTCTCGAGCACGGGCCGAGGGAATCGGGCTCGCCGCCGCGATGGGGCTCGCTCCGCGGACCGAGCGCATCGTGCTGATCGTGGCTGGCATCGCGCTCGCAGGACTGGGCTTCGACCTGGGTCTCGTCGGCGCCATCATCATCATCGCCGTTCTGACGGTCGCGACCGTGATCCAGCGAATCTGGCACGTGTGGAAGCTCGCCGAGGGGCGAGTGGCGGCATCGGTCAGCGCGGAAGAGCACTCGAAGGAGAACCGATAGCGTGGCAAACAAGAATGGCAAGAGCGCGACCAACGGGTACCGGGCCTCCGACGGCAAGGTGCGCGTCGCGATCGTGGGTGTGGGCAATTGCGCCAGCAGCCTGGTGCAAGGCCGCTACCACTACCAGGATGCGAATGAGAGCGACTTCATACCCGGCCTGATGCACGTCAACCTGGGCGGCTATCACATTCGAGACATCGAGTTCGTGGCCGCCTTCGACGTCGACAAGGAGAAGGTCGGCAAGGACCTCTCCGAAGCGGTCTTCGCCGGACAGAACAACACCTTAAAGTTCGCCGATGTGCCGCACACCGGCGTCACGGTCGAGCGCGGCATGACCCTCGACGGCCTCGGCAAGTACCTGTCGGAGATCATTGAGAAGGCGCCCGGCCCGACGGCCGATGTGGTGAATATCCTCAAGGAGCGCAAAGTTGACGTCATGGTCAGCTACCTGCCGGTCGGCAGCGAGTCGGCCACCAAGTGGTACGTCGAGCAGGCGCTCAAGGCGGGCGTCGCGTTTGTGAATGCCATCCCGGTCTTCATCGGGCGCGAGCCGTACTGGCAGCGGCGATTCGCCGACGCCGGCCTGCCGATTATCGGCGATGACATCAAAAGCCAGGTGGGCGCGACCATCACCCACCGGGTGCTGACCCGACTGTTCATGGACCGCGGCGTGAAGATCGATCGCACCTATCAGCTCAACTTCGGCGGCAACACGGACTTCCTGAACATGCTCGAGCGAGAGAGGCTGGAGTCGAAGAAGATCTCCAAGACGAACGCCGTGACGAGCATGATCGACTACGAGATCGGCGACGACAACGTCCACGTCGGCCCGTCGGACTACGTGCCGTGGCTGAAGGATCGCAAGTGGTGCCACATCCGCATGGAGGGCACGACCTACGGCGACGTTCCGCTGAACCTGGAGCTCAAGCTGGAGGTCTGGGACTCGCCGAACAGCGCGGGCGTGATCACCGATGCGCTGCGCTGCGCCAAGCTGGGCCTCGACCGTGGTCTGGCCGGCACGCTCGTCGCGGCTTCGAGCTACTTCATGAAGAGCCCGCCCATCCAGATCCACGACGACATCGCCCACAACCGGGTCGAGGCGTTCATCCGCGGCGAGGACGACGAGGTCCTCGACGGCACGGAGACGCAGAGCCGGCGCAAGCTCAAGAGGGTCGCCTCCAAGAGCGCCGCGAAGGCTGCCGACACGGCGCCAGACCCCGAGCCGGCTGCAATCTCGGTCGGCGCGACCAAGCGGAGCTGAGCGCGCCTCGTCTTGTCATCTGCCAACCACGACGAGGAACGCAGGCGCGAGCTGCTCACCTACTGGGCGTATCGCGCTGGCGAGAAGGTGCTCGACGTCCTGCCGCGGCGGGCGCTGCTGGCGATGGCCAGTGCCGCGGGCAACGTTGCCTACGACCTCGCAGGCTCGAAGCGTGCGCTGCTGCATGAGAACCTGGGCCACGCCGTCAGCCGTCCGCTCGGCGACCGCCGGGTCCGTCGAGCCGCGCGGCACGCGTTCCGCAACTACGCCAAGTATCTCGTCGACATGATGCGGATGGCCGGGATGACCCAGGCTCAGGTCGCCGGCCTGGTCAGCATCGAGAACGTCGAATGCCTGGCCGAGGCCCGCGCGCAGGGCGGCGGCATCCTGATCTGCACCGTCCACGTGGGCGGCATGGATCTCATCGCCCCCGCCCTCAGCAGCGTCGGCGAGAAGCTGCACGTGGTCGCCGATGACACCACCTACGGCCGCCTGTACGCTCACCTCAAAGCGGTGCGTGCCCGCCACGGCCTCTTCCTGATCGGCTGGCGCAACCTGCGCAGGCTCTTCCGCGTGCTCCGCGACGGCGAGAACCTGGTCCTCTTCTGCGACGGCGGTTATCGCCGCGGCGACGTACCGGTCGAGTTCCTCGGCGAGGCGACCACGTTTCCGCTCGGTCCGGCCAGCCTCTCGGCGCGCACGTCGACGCCGATGCTCCCCGTCGACTGCCGCCGCACGCCGTCGGATCTGTTCGTGGCTCGTGGCCTGCCCTTGATTCGCGCGGCAAGCGTCTCCCCGTCTGACCTGTACCAGGCGACCCAGGCGTTGGCGGATGCGCTCGGCGGGGTCATCGCCGCGGATCCAGGGCAGTGGTACATGTTCCGACCCGTCTGGCCACAGACCGATTCCGATCGCGCCGAGGCGCGGGCGGCCCTCGAGGTCGCTCGACGCGGTGACGACTGGTCCAGGCTGTAGGCGCCGATGCTTTCCGAGGTCCCGCTGCGGACGGCGCTGAACATCGCTGACCTCGTAATGGCCCGGCTGCCGCGCAGCGTGGCGTACGCCATTGCCGACCTGGCCGGCCGGCTGTGGTATCGATTCGCTCCGCAGCGGCGCGCCCTGGTTGCCGCGAACCTCACCCGCGTCTGCGCGGCAAGCGGCCCTCCCACGTCGGGATCCTCGCTGCGACGCCTGGTCCGCGCCGCATTTGTGGCCCACGCCCGCTACTACCTCGAGCTGCTGCGCGGCCCACACTACCCGCTCGAACGGGTGGGCGAGATCGTGACCGTTCCTGGTTGGGCGACGTTCGAAGCGATCCTGCGCGCCGGCCCGACCGTGCTGGTCAGTGCCCATCTCGGCAACTTCGAGCCGTTCGGTGCGTATCTCGCGGCGCATGGCTTCCGCGCTGTGGCCCCGGTCGAGGAGATCAAGCCGGCCGTGCTGTTCGAGTTCCTCCGGGCGCGACGCGGCAGCAGCCGCGGGGTCGACGTCGTGCCCCTGTCGCGGGCCCGCCGCCCGATGATCGACGCGCTGCGCCGCGGGGGAGTGGTCGGCCTGGTCGCGGAGCGTGACCTGTCCGGCGATGGGCTGCCGGTCGAGTTCTTCGGACATCGGGTCACCATGCCCCAGGGTCCGGCCACGCTGGCCGTGCTGACCGGTGCCGCGGTGATCGTAGGCCGCAGTCTGCGCATCGGGCCAGAACGCTTCGAGGTCCGTGCCCATCAGCTGGAGTGGACCCCGACCGGTGATCGACACGCCGACATCGAGGCGCTGACACGCCGGATCGCGGCGCGGATGGAGTCGGACATCGCGACCGCACCCGAGCAGTGGTTCGGCGCATTCCAACGCTTCTGGCCGGAGGCCGACGGATGAACGCGGCATCGGCCGCGACGGGCCGTCCGCCGCGCAACGGCGGTCCGCGGGGCAAGGCCGACATGCACCTGCACACGCTCTACTCCGACGGCACCGCGACCATCGGAGCACTCCTCGACTGGGTCGAGCTGCGGACCGATCTCGACCTCATCGCCATCACCGATCACGAGCGCATCGACGGGGCGCAGCGCGCGGCCGAGCTGCACACCGCGGGAGGCTACAGCTTCGACCTGGTGGTCGGCGAGGAGATCACCACGCGACGCGGCCACCTTCTGGCCCTGTTCCTCACCGAGCGCATCCCTGCGCTGCGGCCGCTCACCGAGACGCTGGAGCGCGTGCACGCGCAGGGCGGCATCGCCATCGCCGCGCATCCCATGGCCACGCTCATCCCGAGCATCGGCGAGCGAACCCTGCGCGACCTGCAGGCCGATGATGATCCCGCGCACCACCTCGACGCGATCGAGCTGTTCAACCCCAGCACCGCCGGCCGGCTGCGCGCCCGCGCGCGACTGCGACTCAACGAGGAGCTGCTGCGGCTGCCGGGCGTCGGCAACTCGGATGCGCACGTTCTCGAAGGAGTCGGAACCGCCTGGACGTGGTACGCCGATGCCGACGCGGCTGCCTACCGGAACGCCGTGGCCGAGTCCCGGACAGAGGCCGCCGGAGCGTTCTGGAGCCACGGCCACAACCTGTCCGTGTACCGTCGGCAGCTTGCGGCCAAGGCACGCCATGTGCGCCATACTCTGCGGCCCACAGGAGAGTGGCGATGACCGAGCGTGAGCCGCTGAAAATCGGGATCGTCAGCCCGTACGGCTACCCGCATCCCGGCGGGGTCAACGAGCACGTTCGCTTCACCTACGACGCCATGCGACGGCTTGGCCACGACGCCTGGATCATCACCAGCAAGTACGGCAAGGAACGCGAGGACGAAGGCCACATCCTGCGCCTGGGGACCGGATGGGCCTTCCCGACCAACGGCAGCGTCGGTCGGGTGACGCTCGGCTGGCGCTTCAAGCAGCAGGCCCGCGAGGTGCTCGACGAGCATCGGTTCGACATCCTGCACTTCCATGAGCCGTTCGTGCCATTCCTGTCGCCGACGGTGCTCGAGGCCTCTCGCACAGTCAACATTGCGACGTTTCATGCCTTCGGCGGCTTCAGCCCGTCGTACTGGGTCGGCCGGCGCTTTGCAGGCGGGCTCGCCAGCCGGCTGCACGGCCGCATCGCCGTGAGCGGCGCGGCGCGGCACTTCATCAGCCGTTACTTTCCCGGCGACTACCGCATCATCCCCAATGGCGTCGATCTGGACCGATTCGCCCATGCCCAGCCCTACGAAGCGCTGCGTGACGGAACGCTCAACATCCTGTTCGTCGGCCGCTTCGAGGAGCGGAAGGGGCTGATCCACCTGCTCAAGGCGTACCACCGTCTGCGCAAGCGTCATGTCGATGCTCGGCTGCTCATCGTGGGCACCGGCGCCAAGCTCCGCGAGTATCGCCGCTATATCGGGCTGCGAGGCATCCGCGACGTCGAGTTCCTCGGCTGGGTGACTGATGAAGAGAAGGCACGCTACTTCGCCTCCGCCGACATCTTCAGCGCGCCAGCCACCGGACAGGAGAGCTTTGGCGTGGTGCTGCTCGAAGCGATGGCGGCCGGCGTGCCGATCGTCGCCTCCGATATCCATGGCTACAAGCAGGTCGTGCAGCGCGGGGTGCAGGGCCTGCTGGTCGAGCCGCGCAACCCACGCGCACTGGCCGCGGCGCTCTACACCCTGGCCAATGATGCCGATCTGCGCCAGCGCATGGGCGATGCGGGACGCGAACGGGCGCCCGAATACTCGTGGGATCGCGTCACCGAGCGCATCGTCGACTTCTATCGAGAGATCCGTGACCGCGCTGTGGCTGCCGGCGATATCACGCGCACGTAGCGACGCGCCTCGGCAGTAAGCGCCTGGTAAGCGAGCGTCGCTAGGCTCTGCCCCATGCTCCTCCGCCCAGCTGCGCCGGACCTCCCGCTGATAAGCGATGACCCGCTGTCGTTCGGGTGCTCGCTTCGCCCGGTAAGCGGCGGCGCAATTGGCTGGTAAGGCCCCTTGACTAGCATCGGCGGCACGCCAATCAAGGCGCCGGCAGTCACAGGGGAGGAACACACTCATGGTTCACCGAGGCATGCTTGCGATGCTGCTGGCCGCGCTCACGGCCGTCTCCGTCGTCAGTCCAGCCGCCGCAGGCAAACCGAGCACCGGCCCGAAGGTTATCGGCGGCGGTCCACCGGCCGACGAGCCCTGGATCCCGCCCACCGCCGAGGAGCAGCAGAGCATCGATCAAAGGCTGGCCATGGCTGAGGGCATCGAGGCCACGTCCAGCGCAAAGTCTTCCGACAGCGTCAGCCCGTCAGCGTTCTGTCAGACGGCATCGCCAGCCGATGGCGCGGACACGACGACGTCGACCACCGCTTGCGCACCCACCAGCTACAGCCTGCTGACCTATGCGCGCCGCCAGAACAACGGCTACTACTGCGGGCCGGCGACCGCCCAGGTGATCATCAATCGGTCGCGCGACTTCTACAGCAGCACCATCGACGGCGAGAGTGCCGGCACCAACTACAGGAAGCAGAGCGCCATCGGAACACGGCTGCTCTGGTACAACGATGCCGCCGCGCGATGGGAGAACACGAACACCATCGGCTCGACCAACGCCTACATGCTCAAGAATGGCCTGAATGAGCTTGGCCGGCTGCCATCCAACTTCATCTACGCCGTCGTCCCGACTGGCACGGGCGCCGCATGGCACTCGAAGATCGTGACGGACACGCAGCAGTGGCACATGGCCTTCGGGACACCGGTAAAGATGACGAGCTCGTCACTCCGGCTTACCAGTTGGAAGCCAATCCCAGCGGGTGTGACGGTGATGCATTGGCTCGCGATCCGGGGCTACAACGGGCGCTGGGACGGTACGGACAACGCGAAGGTCTACTACAACGATTCGTCGGACCGACAGGGGGGTGGCACCGGGTCATACATCGATTCGAGTCTGAAGATGTGGAAGCTGAACGCGTGGCATACCGCGCGTGTGGTCTGGTAGCGACAGGTGAGCCGCATGATCAGCCGCGGCGCATTGGGCGCCGCGGCGCTGCTCCTGCTTTCGAGCTGCGTGGCTACCTCGCAGCCCACCAGCGTGCCTCGTAACCCTCTCGAATCGCGTGGTAGCGAGCTGCCGATCCGGTCAACGACGTCATCACCGGCGGGGACGCCATCAACCGTCAAGCCTACGATCGGGCGTGTGCCGACGGAAAGTGCTGTCGGTGCGGTGATCACCGACGGGACGTGGATCGGCTGGGCAACCGGCGACCCAACGGGCGTTTCGAGCCCCGACATCTACCGCTGGAAACCTGGCGCAGCGGGCATCCAGCTCGTCTTCAAGAACCCGAAACGCGACCGGGGTGTGCAACTGCCAGCAATGCACGGCGACCGGCTCGCATTCTCAGAGAGCGGTCCAGATGGCGACGGCTTCATCAGCTGGAACTTCCTCTACCTCGAGAAGCCCGGTGCGCTGCCCGTGAAGCTCGCATCGGCTCGACGGCCGATTGATTCACCTGGCCTCCTCCCGCAGCCGGCGATCAGCGAAGACTACCTGGTCTATGCGCTCCAGACGATCGACGGCGCGTCCGCGACGAGCCAGCTGGTCGCCGTCGACCTGCACACACTGAAAGAGACAGTGATCGCAAAATCCGACTTCGACAGGATTGAGTACTGGTATCCGTCGCTCGACGGCGATCGACTCGTGTACGGAACGGTCGAGTACGCGAGCGACTCGGTTGACGGCGAGCGACATGTGTATCTCCTGGATATCGGCGATCCAGACGCCTCGCCTCGACAGCTTGACGGGGATGGCGAGGCGTCCCAGCCAGCGATCGGACATGACACGGTGATATGGAAGGCTGCGCCGAAGGCGTACAACGCCAACAACTGGGGACAACTGGAGCGCTACTCGCTATCGACCGGCGAGGTGCACCGCCTCGACTTCATGCACGAGCAGACTGGGTACTTCCTTGCCGCTCCGAATATCGGGCCCCGGTTCCTGACCGCTGAGCCGTCGAACTGGTCCCGGCTCGCCGTCTACGATCTGGAAACCAACGAGGAAGTGACGGTCGAACAGGCCGACCCAACGGGACAGGCCGGTTTCATGCGGCCCAGCCTCGCCGGGAACCTATTTGCCTGGGTGGCGGCAACCGACTTCACCGGCGTGCACAGTGAGATCCACTACGTCCGGCTGCCGCCGCCCTCATGAGCTCATTGACTTGCGGAACGCCTTGGAGCGCGCGTGGACCGTGAAGCCCGCTCGCTCGTAGAGACCCAATGCTCCGGTCGGGTTGTCGCTGTCGACTCCCAGCATCGCTTCCGTCATGCCCGCATCGCGCAGCACCCCGAGCGCCCGCGCCACCAGCGCAGCGCCGAGACCGCGACGTCGCCACGAGCGACGAACGAAGACGCTGTCGAGCCAACCTCGCGCGCGGGCGAACTGGACGTTCTCCGCCTTCGGGATGGAATTCTCCACGGCACCCGCGATCTCGTCGCCGTCCCAGGCGACCACGAATAGGGACGGCTCGAAGCTTGGGCTGTGGGTCCACTCGGCGAACTCGGCATCATCAGCGACGAAGCCTCCCCAGTGGTCCTGAAATGCCTCGGCATCGGCCGTGAGCAGCTGACGCCACACGACCGGGTCACCACCGAGTGGGCGCACCTCGAGACCGACCGGCATCGGCGGCAGATCGATGTCGTCGAGGTTCGGGCGGAGCATCTCGAAGAACCAGCGCGCCGGCGCGTAGCCCTCCTTCTCGAGCATGACGAGCTTGGCGATGCGTCGCTCCGACGCCCAGCTGCCGAAGACAGCCGGCAACTCCGAGGGATGCGATGCGAGATGCTGGCGGGAGTGCTCCTCGCCCCACCGCAGCAGCCGGGTCCCAATCCCCCGGCGCTGGAACTCAGGATGGACGTGGCCGCCCAGCCGATACTCGCGCAGTCCATCGGTCGTGTCGACCCAATCCGTCCACGCATAGCCGACCAGCTCGTGGCCGACGCGGGCGAGCTGCACATCCCCCACCGGATCGAAATGCGGACCGCCGGCCTTGGCGAGCCAGTTGGCCAGCTCCTCGGCGGTGGTCAGCTCATCAATCCCGTCAGCCACATTGCAGGCATTGGCGATGGGCGCCATGAGCCCCGCGGTGACGGCTGGCTTGGCATCAGGGTGCGAGAGATGCAGACCGAGAGGCGCGGCCTTCGCATTGGCCATCATGTCCTGAGTCATCGATCAGTCAAACCTTTCGTGGTCAGATTCGGAGTGATCGCGCGCCCGAGAGCCACCCCGGCTATCCGTCTCGTGGATCATCCAACACGCTTCAGCTTGCCGGTGCGCTTGGCGTAACGCTCGGCCTTCGAGAAGGCCCACAGGCCGAGGGGTATGAAGATCACGCCCATCAGCAGCAGGGGCCAGACATCGCCGAGCAATGCGCCGGTGCCGGCACCGTCGATCAGGCCGGCGCGAACCCCGTCGAGGACGTAGGTCGCCGGCGAGAAGTGGGAGATGACCTGCATCCAGCCGGGAAGCACGTCAACGCTGTAGTAGACGCCGCTGACCAGCAGCAGCACCGATTGGAGCACAAACGTCATCTGTGCTCCGCGCTCCACGTACATCAGCGGCAGGATGGCGGTCATGATCCCGATCCCGACGAAGCTCGCCGAGCCGAGGACCATGAAGACCGCGGCCGTGGCGAAGTTGGCGCGTGACAGATCGAGTTCGAAGAAGAGAGCCAGCACGGCCAGCACGACCACCGTGTGGACGAGCCCGTAGGCAATCGCGTACAGCGTCGAGCCGACCATCTGCGTGTATCGGCGCACAGGTGCCATGAAGGTGTACTCGAGCGTCCCCTCCCAACGTTCCCAGGCAACCGTCTCGGCGATGAAGCTGAAGACGACCGACAGGTAGTTCCAGAAGACGGCACCGATCACCAGGGTCAGCAGCAGACGATCGTTCGCCTGATCTCGACCGATGAGCGACACGGCGAGCGCGCCAGCCACGGCATAGACCAGGAAGGCGACCTCCCAGCCCCAGTAGCGCCTGGTCAGGTTGAAGTTCCGCTCGACGAAGGCGTAGCTCGCCTTCAGCTCGCGGGCCATCAGTGTCATGTCGAATAGCTCCTGTCAGTGTCATGCGACGCCGACCCCGGCCCCTGGCTAGAGGGACCGAGCCGGCTCGAGAGACGGGTCCGCCGCCAGGCGTGCGCCCCAGCGCACCATCTGGCGCCCGACCCAACGTCGCACCTGGCGACGCGTGTCCTGGCTGTGCGGCGCGTGGATCTCGTGGTGCAGCTGCACCACGCGCTCCTCGTTCGCACGCACCAGGTCCTGCGGGCTCGGCAGGATCATCATGGTTCTCACCTCCTTTCTCATTCGGTGTCGTCTTCGTTGTTGTCGTTTTCACCGAGGTCGTCGTCGAGCGAGCGCCCGGTGAACCTCATGAACACGCTTTCCAGCGTCGGTGGCAGGCCGAAGCGCTCGGCGACCATCGCCTTGAGCCCAGCCGGCGTGTCGTCTGCAACCAGGCGACCGTCGTTGATCAGCGCGATCCGGTCGCACAGCCGATCCGCTTCGTCGAGGTCGTGCGTGGTCAGCACCATCGTGGCGTCGTGGCTGTCCCGCAGCTCCTCGATGAACGACTGCACGTCCAGCTTCGAGCGCGGATCGAGGCCGGTCGTCGGCTCGTCCAGAAGCAGCAGCGTTGGACTCGTCAGCAGCGCTCGCGCGATCGCGACTTTCTGCTGCATCCCCCGGCTCATCTGCTCGAGTGGACGGTTCAGCCGCTTCTCGCCGATGCCCAGCCGCGCCAGGATGCGGATCGCCTCCGCCTTTGCCAGTCGGGCATCCATCCCGTACAGCCGCGCTGCGTACGTCAGGTTCTCGTGCGGCGAGAGCTTTTTGAAGAAGGCCGCGTCCACACTCACCCGGTTGATGAGCTGCTTGACCGCCATCTCGTCGCGCTCGATGTCGTGGCCGAACACCTCGACACGCCCCCCGTCAAGCGTGAGCAGCGTGCTCACCAACCGGATCAGCGTCGACTTGCCGCTGCCATTCGCACCGAGCACGCCGTAGATCTCGCCACGCTGGATGCGCAGCGACACGTCATGTACCGCCGTCACCTGCTTGCGCTTGCGGCCGACAGTGAAGCGCTTGGTCACGTGCTCGATCAGCAGCGCCGGCACGGCATCGGCGTCCGCCTGAGGCCTGGGCAAGACGGCGGGTGCCGTCTGCTCATCGGTCTTCAATTGTTCAAGTAGGCAGGCCATGGCTGGCACCTCGCGGGTTGGATTGGTAGAGAAACAAAACGAGCCGCTGGACCTCCGCGGTCCGCGGCTCCTTGCGCTGGTGGCAACAAGAAACCGTGGACCTGATCCGGCCCACGGCTCGTGGCGTCTGCTTGGCGGCCCTGCCGCCGCTGCGTCAGCTCGAAGTGGGCACAGATCTCCCGTCAGCGACGGCGTTGATAGGCGCCGTACTGCAGCGCGGGAACGCGCAGATGAGGAGATTCATGGCCGTTTCGTTGGTTCCTCGTTAGAGTCGGGTTCGCCGGGCAACAGGTCCTTGCGTCGAAGCGCAAACCGGCCGCCGCGGGAGTCTACGACCGCATGCCGGCCGATGTCAACACGAGCTCGGGGTAGTAGATAGAACGGGGGAAGTTGCCGGTCCGGCCCGCCGGTTCCACAACGCCCGTGGGCGTCCAACGTTCATCCGTCTCGTCGGTGTGCCTTGAGCAAGATCCACGACGGAATCAGAAGCGTCGAGATCATCGCCGCCGCCGCTTGCGTGCATCCGATCCTGCGGCGTGACTGGGCGGGTCTGAGTCGGGCGCCGTGCGCGGCGATCGCAAGCTCAAGGGCCGAGGCATCATCGACCCACGTGGGCGGCGACGTCGCCGGCACTCCCGCAATGCGTCGGATCTCAGAATCGATGCTGTCTCGGACCTCCGACCGCTTCACCAGGTAATTCACGAAGACTGGGTCACCCATCGTCGGTGGTTCATCAGTAGGCCAAAGCCAAGCGCGAGGTCGATCGCGACGTCGCGTTCTGCCATGTACAACGCGCGGATCAGCGACAACTGCAAGGCGCGAAGCCCAGTGACGTCCGTTCCCGACGCGCATGACGCTCCGCAGAGGGTTCGGGAATGCGAGCGATGCCACATTGAGGATGGTCGACGATAGCGCCCTGCGCCGAGACCGAACGGCCCGGCGGTAAATCACTTTCTGCGCCGCATGACTTTCGCGAAGGCTTCTTTGATCCCCAGCTGAATGACGTCGGCTGTGTCCGAAACAAAGAGCTGGACGAGGTACGGTTTGAGTTCGAAGTCTATCTAGGGGGTGCGACCCGATAGCTTGAGGTCGTGGATGCGATCGCCCAATTCGAACAGCTGGTCCGCAGTCTGGAACGAGTAACCCGCGGCCTGGAGCTACGACCTCTCGCATGCATGAGTCAGGATGGTCTATGAGTTCCTGCACATCGTCGAGTTGGCACCCGAAGCAAAAAGGAACTTGTCTGCTGGTATCGCGACAATGCTCCGATTTACGAATTGCTCGCCAAGAAGTGCGAGGCAGGCGTTCGAGAAGTACTCGACATCGAGGGCCTGGACGGTCCAAAAGGTTACGGGCCGGCGAGGCGCAGGAGCTCTGCCCGCGTGGCGAGCGCCGATCTTTTTCCGAAGATTTGGCGAAGGACGAAATACTCCGGGAGGGGGTGGTCGTCGCTGATCATCGGGCCGTCCCCGGTGAACCGATTCACCTGGTCGTCCGCGATCCAGACGAGTGACGGGATCAGGGCGGCCCAGCCGTCGACCGTCCGCTGCGGCGAGTCATAGGCCGACGAGATCTCCTTCAGCACGCCGGGATGGGCAAGGACGACGCGGATCGCCTCGCCGCTGAAGACCATAGGGGCGTCCGATCCGAGCATGTAGATGCCGTACCGGCCCGGCCCGAAGACGATCGTGACGTGGGGAAAGACCGCACGGAAGGTTCGGAGGTGGGCGCGGAGCTCGTCGACGGTCGCCCCGAACGGGGTCCATTGCATCATGACGCCTCCGGGATTGAGACGCGCGTGGCCGGCCCGGTAGTACTCGAGCGAGGAGATGACCGAGACGCCAGAACTCTGGATAGGCGGCGGGGGATCGGTCACGATGATGTCGTAGCGCTCGGTCGTGAGGTCCATGTAGTTGCGACCGTCGGCAATGATGATCCGGCCGTTCGGATCCGCCCGGACCCTCCTCGCGTCGGGGTAGAAGTACCCGAACATCTTCGGGACGGACGGTACGAGCTCCACGGCATCCGCCCTCAGGCCGGCGATGAGGGCCGTGCGGAAGGCGGAGCCCATGCCGAATGCCACCACGAGCGCGCTCTTCGACTGTGGTCGCAGCATGAGCGGCAGGACCGTCATCAGCTTCGCGTCAACGGTGAGCGCCGTCATCGACGTGCCTGCCACCCAGAGCCGGCTGCGCGGGCCAAGCCGACCAGCCTGGACCGAGGCGATCTCGTCCTCGGCCGAGGCGAAGACCTTCGCACCCAGGGCTCGAATCCGAACTTCGCTCGGGTCCATCAGAGCACCTGGCACCGCGATCAGGACAACGATTGCCAGCGCGACCGCGAGGACAACGACGCTGCCCAGAACCCGGCGCAGCGGCGGGATGGCACTTGCGAGGGCGATGAGGAGCAGTCCCACGGCGACGTTGGTGAGCGCAAGCAGCGCGACTGCGTGGGGTGAGCCGATGCGGGGAATGACCACGAACGGGATGGCGAAGGTGGCGACAATCGCTCCGAGCGTGTTTGCGGCGAGGAGGCTGCCCGCGCTGGCGGCCCGCCGCTTCGGATCGTCTCCGAGCAGGGCCGACGAGGCCGGAAACGTGAACCCCATGACAATGGTTGCGGGCAGCACCACGACGAGGATGGGCCAGATGCTCTCCTCGACCGATCTCAGTGCTTCGGCGGGCGCAAGCGTCTCGGGCCTGTTGATGACCAGCGTGAGGCCGAGCATGGCAAGCGCTCCGGCGAGAATCTGGGCGATGGCGATGAGGCCGATCGACCGCCCCACCCGACGCCGTATGGCCGAGAAGACCACCGCCCCGAGCGCGATGCCGAGCAGGAAGGTCGCCAGGATGAGCGTGAAGACGTACGTCGAGTTACCGGTCCCCGACGACAGGAGGCGGGTCCAGAGAACCTGATAGCCGAGGGAGGTCAGCCCGGAAACGAATGCGAGTCCGAGCGCCAGCGTCGGGCGCGGCGCGGAGCCGCCGATCGCCCGAAACTCCGATGCCTCCGCCACGGGGGTCGCTCCCCGAAAGCGCTCCCGGGCGAGCCAGAGGGCGACCAGGCCAGCGCTTCCGGAACACGCGGCGGCGATCACGAGCGTACCGGTCAGACCCAACACCTCGATCAGAACGACGCCGGCCGCGAGCGCTCCGATGATGGCGCCGCCGGTGTTGGCGGCGTAGAGGCGGCCGAACGCGCGCGACAGGTGAGCGCCACCGCTCAAGGACCGCGTCAGCGCGGGAAGGGTCGCGCCCATGAGGATCGTTGCCGGCGAGAGGGCGAGAATCGCCAGCCCGAAGCGGAGAAGAGCGACCAGTCCGGGACTCCGTTCCAGCGAGGGGTAGGCGCCCCGGTAGACCTCGTGGAGGAGCTGGAAGGTGACCGGCGTCGCGAGGACGACGCCCACGAGCGCCACCTCGATGACGCCGTAGAGCCGTAGCGGGGAGTGGACGCGATCAGCGACCCGGCCGCCGACGAAGCTCCCGACCGCCATTCCGCCGAAGAAGCCGGTGAGGATCGTGGAGACGGCCTGGGTCGTATTGCCGAAGACGAGCACGAGCTGGCGTGACCAGACCACCTCGTACATCAATCCGGCAGCGCCGGACAGGACGAAGATCGCCAGGACGAGCCGCGGGTGCCGCATGAAGTCCCCCTGTGGTGGTAGATGTCGCACACGCTCCCACCGGCCGCGCCGCGCTAAGTGGGAAGATACACTGCCCGGTCGCCGCAGGTCCCTTGCTGCTCGGCAGCGTTGGCGGCTAACAGCGTCGCTTTCACCCACAATCTGAGAGTGGTCTGGGGTCGATCAATGACACGACCTGGCGGTCATCGAGCTACGCCGCCGCCACGCAGCGAACGACGCTGTCGATGGACGGCAATGCGGCGAGCTTCACGCTGAACCCATGGGGAGGCTGCCAATGAGCGGACGTCTGTATCGGTCGCGAACGGAGCACGTCATCGCCGGGGTCGCCGGTGGAGTGGCGGACTACCTGAACATCGATCCCGCGCTGGTGCGCATCGTCTGGGCGATCCTGATCTTCGTCACCGGCGGGCTCTTCCTGCTGGTCTACGTGGTGATGTGGATCGTCGTTGCCGAGGCACCCCGCGGTACGTGGGCGCCAGCCCAGGGCGTTTCCTCCGGTGAGCCCGATGTCACCGACGAGCAACGGCCGTTCATGAGTACCGACCACGGCGATGGCAACATGCGGCTCATCTTCGGGCTTGTGCTGATCGGGCTCGGCGTCTACTTCCTGCTACGGAACTATCTGCCGGTCATCGCCTGGGGCAGGCTCTGGCCCGTCCTCCTCGTCCTCGCCGGAGCCGCCCTGTTGATCGCCTCGATGCATCGCCACGACGCCGGATAGCCACGGGCCAAGGCGATCCCGACCGAAGATCGCGAAGAGGCCCGCGGCGGCGGCCAGCGCGACGCCGGCGATCAGCTTCATGGCGCTCACCTCGAGCAGCGCCTCACGATGGCCCTGTGGCGGTTGCGGGAACTGGAAGTTGTAGTTCCACGGCGGCAGAGCCCGCGCCGCGTTGATGTACCAGTCCGGCATCACCAGCGCGGAGCCGAGCGGGAAGACCAGGATGCCGGCCACGCCGGCGGCCACCAGGAAGGCGCTGCCCAGCGATCGCCACTGGTAGCTGCGCAGCAGGTCGTCGATCGCGTAGGCCACCGCGATCATGCCGAACAGGACGGCGGTGAGGTAGTGGTAGTGGAACGTCGCGCGCTCAATGCGCGTCCAGGGCAGGAACTGGAACGCGAACGCGGCGACGACAAGCACCAGTGCCGTCGAACGCCGGCGCCACGCCTGGATGCCACAGTAGACCAGCGCCGGGATGGTCGCCCAGAACAGGATGGGGTTGCCGGCGTTGTAGATCGCAGCGCCGACACGATCGTTCCAGGCGCCGGGATTGCCGTAGAACCAGACCGGCTTGAGGTCGAGCGGCCAGCTCCACCATGGCGAAGCGCTGGGATGACCGGACTGCAGGCCGAAGTGGTAGCCGAACATCTGCGCCTGCAGCTCGTCGAGCGACCAGCCGTATCCCGGCCCGCTCCCGGCGGCCAGCGCGATGCTGTGCCCGAGCTGCAGATACGGGAGATAAACCAGGAAGTAGACCAGCAGCGGGACCACCACCAGGCAGGCGCCGATCCATGACCAGCCGAACCCGGCGAGCTCGTCAGGCTGCATCCAGCGCCGATCACTTGCCGGATTGCGCAGCGACTGCACCGCGCGCAGCACCAGCAGCACAGCCGCCACGGCCAACATGATCCAGGCGGGCCAACCCGCCTGAGCGCTGCGCGCCAGGAAGCCGAAAACGAGCTCCACGGCGCTGGTTGCCTTGCGACCATCCACCTGCTGGTAGCCGATCGCCATGGCTACGCCGATACCTCCCGCCACCACGCCGCTGGCCGGCAACGCAACGAGATCCGAGCGGGAGATGCGGACGGGACGAACCCAGACGATCAGCAAGGCGAGCACCAGGCCGGCGAGCATGATCGCCAGGAACGGCCAGGGTGCGCCGATTCCCGTGACGATCGCCAGAAAGGCCGCCGCCGCCACGAGCACAAGGCGCCCGAGCGCCGAGCGCGCCAGCACCAGCACGCCCAGGCCGATGAGCGCGTACCAGCCGACCCACTTGGTCGCCGCCGCCAGACCGATGAGCACGCCGACCAGCGGCAGCGCCCACCAGGCGCTGCGAACCCATCGGCCTGACCAGATCTGCCAGAAGACCAGGTACGCGGCGACGATCAAGGTCGCGACGTAGATGTCGTTCATGGCGATGCGGCTCATGACGTAGCTCATCCCGTCGATCGCCACGAAGGCCGCCGCCAGCACGGCGACGCGCCGGCGCCGGAACATGGTGGCGGCGAGCAGGTAGATCAAGCCGACCAGGATCGAGCCGAACGCGATCCCGGCGATGCGCCACGCAAACGCATTGCTGCCCGCGTCGATCGTCACCAGGCTGGCCGCGTCGTTGCTTCTCCCCGCCGCCACGAGCAGGTTGGCGTTGTCGTCGGCCTCGGCGGTATTGGTGGCATCCACCGCCATGGCGATCGCCTCACCGGGGAGTGACGTCGTGTCGTAGACGGCGAACCCGCTGCGCTCGTCACCGAGCGGATCGACGGTCCACACCTGCGGCTCGCCGGCCGGGCTGTCACCGGACACGTAGACGATGTCGGCCGCATCCTGCCAGGCGATCCCGCGCGCCTCACCTGGCAGCGCCACGGTATCGATGATCGAGGGGGTGTCGTCGAGTACCGCCATGCCGCCTGACACCGCCGGATGTTCGTCGTTCGCCGGCAGCGCGCCGAGCGGAACCCAGATCTTGGCGTCATTGCCACTGCCGTGAACCAGCAACGGCCCGGCCGGCACGGCCGGCAGATCGACCGTGCGCTGCTCCGTGAGCGTGGCTGCGTCGAGCACGGCGACCACCGAGCGATCGGGGTCGACCGCGACGACCAGCGCCTTGCGGGTGGCGTCGTTTGAATCCGCACGCAGGTAGCCGAGGCCAGTGGTCACCAACTGGCTGCTTGCCAGCACGGCGCCAGAGGTGCGGTCGATCTCCGCGATGCCGTCGGATCCTGCGAGCAGCAGCAGGTCGTCGACGGGCGGTACCGGCTGAGTGGTGTCGTCACGCCACGGAACGACGACCCGTTCGACCGACCCAAGTCCGGACGCAATGGGCGGAAGCACCGGCGGCGGTGCGCGCGGCCCGAGATGCTTCATGAACGCATCGGTGGCGTAAGCCTTCACCTCACCGGACGTGCTCGAGCCGACCAGCAGCCGCTGCCCGTACGGGTCGTAGGCCAGGGCGGCGACCGACGCGCCGTTCGACCACGTCGAAACCTGATCGCCGCTCAACGCGTCGCGAGCGACGACCTGCTCGCCGGATGCGGTGAAGAGCACCGAGCGCGGGTGGCCGGCGTCCGAATTGCGCGGCACGACCACCATGGACGTCGGCACGGAGTCGAGCGACGTGGTGGCCGTCACCTTGTTCGGATCGGCAACCACGATCCCGGCAGCGATCAGGTACTTGGCCAGCATCGGGTGCGTCCACTCGTACGTGTCGCGTGTCCAGCCGTGCTCCCAGTCGGAGAGCCACTCGGTCGCCGAGCGCGCGTGGTAGACCTCGTCGAAGTGCATCGAGCGCGGCAGATCCAGGCGCCACAGCCGGAAGAGGAAGGCGAACAGCACGAAACCGACAACCAGCAACAGGTCCAGCCGGTCGAGCCGGCGCATCGGTTCGCGATACAGCGGATCCCCGCGGTTGGCGCGCAGCCAGGCGAAGCGGCTGACAAACCGACGCGGCGGTGGTGGCAGTGGCGCGGAAGCCGGGAGCATTGGCGGCGGGACGGCGGGCAGCTGATCGCCAGCATCGGTCCGAATGTTGGCGGGGGTCGAGCCCAGCGCGTATGACTGCGCGGCAACCCACAAAAGCGCGGCCACGATCATCGCAGCCAGAAGGTAGATGCCCCAGTCGCTGAGCAGCGTCGCGGCGAGGAAGGGATCGCGGGACATGGCGAGGCCGTTGACACCGGGATTCAGCGGCGGGCCCTGCACATAGGACCAGTCGAGCGTGTACGTCCAGTACACATTCGCGAAGAAGGAAAGGCTCAGGATCCCGTAGAGCGTCGCCCAGCGCCAGCTTCGCAGCACGAGCGGTGCGCCGAGTGCCAGGGCGGGGAACAGGTAGCGCTCGTGGACGCGCGTCGGCAGGACGAAGAAGGCGACGGCCACCAGCAATGTCGCGACGACCAATCCCCACGAGTCATCGCGTCGCGCCACCTGCCACAGCGCCAGCACCGCGACGGCCGCGAACAGCACCAGGCCGACGAGCTGCCAGGTGACAACGTGACCGCCCAGTAGGAAGGCCACGCCGTCACTCGGCCCGCTGCATTGGGTCTCGGGCGGCACGCCGCGGACGTCGCAGCCCCATCCGTTGACATTACCGAGCCCGCTCCACGGATTGCGCCACAGGTTGAAGGCGTTGATCGAAAGGCCGTGGTATGTGTTCGCCGCGTCCTGGAACTTGCCGATCAGGCTGTGGGTCGGATCGTAGGGTGCCCAGACCGAAAGGTTGAACGGCAGGATGAGCACGACCAATGAGCCGATGCCGGCCGCCAGCGAGGTCAGCACACGCACCGGATCAGCGCGCCGATCGTGCTCTGAATTGGAAGAGCGCCCCAGGAGATGGCGCCGTAGGCCGACCACCGCCACGATCGGGATCAGGAAGCCGTACTGAAATTTGATGAGCAGGGCGAGGATGGCGCCGACCGCCGCGGCCTCGGTCCAGCCGGCGACCAGGAAGTAGAGCGTGCCGACGATGGCCAGGGTGCCGACCGAATCGACCTGTCCCCAGACCGCGGCATTGAAGATGGTGCCCGGATTGAACAGGTAGATCATTGCCGCGACCAGGCCGAGCGTCTCCCCCGAGCGGCCGAATCGGCCATCCAGGAAGCGCCGGCAGAAGAGGAACAGGACGGTGGCAACGCCGGCATCGGCCAGGATGGCGGGAATCTTGACCAGCCCGGACGTGAGGTCCATGCCGACGAGTGGCTGCAGCATGGCTCCAAGTTGACCGATGCCCCACAGCACGTACAGGTAAGCCGGGGGATAATCGCTGAAATAGTCGGGTGCGTAGAATGCCCCCGGCCCACCGCTTGCGAGGCGGTGCGCCCAGCCGGAGAAGTCGACGATGTCGATACGGAAGCCGCTCTGCGGCAGCAGGATGCCGGCAATGAACGCGCGCAGGAGCAGACCAGTGAGGACGAGGACGACAAGCAGCGAGACGGCGCCGAAGCGCGAGCCGTCGAATGGCCTCACGCCCCGCCGCCGCACGGGGACGCGGGTCATCGCGGGCGGCGCCTGCGTCACAGGCGCCGGTTGGTGTCGAACGCCAAGGTGGCGGTGAGTATACATCGGCCCTACAGGTCGACCGAGGTGGCCTGGACGGCGAGTGTGGTGGTCGTCTTCGCCTTCGGCATCTACCTGCGCACGCTGATGCCCTCGATCGGCTTCTGGGACACTGCTGAAGCCCAGACGGTGCCGCACACCCTGTCGATCTTCCATCCGACCGGCTTCCCGACCTACACCATGCTCGGTTGGCTGTGGAGCCAGATTCCGGTTGGCGAGGTGGCCTACCGGATGAACCTGCTTTCGGCGGTGTCCCTGTCGCTGGCCTCCGGCCTGGTGGTGCTGATCTCCGGCCACCTCATCGCCGAGCGACATCGGCTGCTGGTCGCGACCTCTGCCGGAATCGCCGGTCTGGCGTTCGCATTCGCCAACGAGCCGTGGCAGAACGCGGTCCGCGCCGACGTCCATGCGCTGCACATCTTCTTCGTCGCCCTGATCATCTGGCTGCTGCTGGCGTGGGGCAGTGCCGAGCGAGCCGGCGCGCGGCGTGCCGGCAGGTGGCTGGCGGCGGCGGCGCTGACCTTCGGCGTGAGCATGGGCAACCACCCGCTCACCGGGCTGCTGGCGGTCGGCATCGCGCCATGGCTGTTCATGGTCGACCCTGGAATCTGGCGACGCTGGAAGCTCCTGGGAGCGTGTGCCGGGCTGCTGCTGATCGGCCTGCTGACCTATCTGTACATTCCCATCCGCGCCCTGACGCCGCCCGAGCCGCCGCTCTTCTATGCGCGCCCCACGACCATCGACCGGCTCAAGTACCTCGTCTTCGCCGAGCAGTTTCACGGCCTGTTCGATAACTTCCAGAACCCGTTCGACTTTCTGGGGCCGAAATGGCAGAAGGCAGAGCAGGTGCTGGCGGCACAGTTCATCGGTCCTGGCTGGCTGGTCGTGGCGACGGGCGCCGCAGTCCTGGCCGTTCGGCGCTTTCCCGCGTTCGTGTTCCTTGGCCTGATCCTGATCACCAATGTCTTCTATTCGCTGAACTTCCAGGACGGCGACATCGATCGTTATTACCTGACCAGCGTGCTGGTGGCCTGCGCGCTGCTCGGCGTGGCGGTCGCCTTCCTGGCCGCCACCTGCGCGCGTGCCGTGGCCGAGGCCAGCCGTCGCAGCACGGATCCCGCCGGACGCCGTCGCCTGGCGCGCGCCGCCGGCGCACTCGTCCTGGCGCTCGGCGCGATCTTACCCGGCACGGCGCTGGTCGCGGGCTACCGCGGCCACGACCTGAGCCGCATGACCGACGCCGACCGCTGGGTGGCCAGCGTCTACGATGTCCTGCCGCCGAACGCGGTCATCATCAGCTGGTGGAGCTACAGCACGCCACTGTGGTATCACCGCTGGGTCGACGGCGACCGGCCGGACGTCAAGATCATCGATGAGCGCAACATCCTCGATGACGGCTATTTCAGCACCGAGACCGCCATCCGTATCTACCTCGGGCGTCGACCGGTCTACGTCGTGCCCACCGACTGGGACGTTGACCGCCTGCGTCTCCTCTTCGACACCGAGGACGTCAGGACATACGGCGGCTACACTGCGCTCCTTCACGTCAAGGAGCCTTCCCAGTGACCGATGCAGCGGCGGCGAGCCGACCGCGCCTCACCTTCTTTTTCCCTGCCTACAACGAGGAGGAGAACGTCGAGCAGACCGTGCAGCGCGCGCTCACCGATATCGGCCCGCTGGTGGATTCCATCGAGGTCCTGGTCGTGGACGATGGATCGACCGATCGGACGCCGCAGCTCGCCGATGCGCTCTCGGCCGCTGAGCCGCGCGTCAGGGTCGTGCATCAGCCGAACCGGGGTTACGGCGGCGCGCTGCAGGCGGGCTTCGGCAACGCGCACGGTGAGCTGATCGGATTCAGCGACGGCGACCTTCAATTCGACCTGCGCGAGATGTCGCGCCTGACGGAGCGCCTGGCCGACGGGTCGCGACCGGTCGACGGGGTGATCGGCTATCGCATCAAGCGCCGCGATCCGCTGCATCGGATCTTCATCGCCAAGACGTACAACGCGATCGTGTCGGCCCTCTTCGGGCTGCGGGTACGTGATATCGACTGCGCCATGAAGCTCTTCCGGCGCGAGGTCTTCGACGGGCTGCGACTCGACTCGGAGGGGCCGTTTCTTTCCGCCGAGATGCTCATCAAACTGAAGGTGCGCGGCACGCGCCTGGCGCAGGTCGGCGTGACGCACTATCCGCGCGCCGCCGGGCAGAACACCGGCGCCAGCCTCGGCAAGATCCTGCGCACCTTCGGCGACCTGGCGACGCTGCGCTGGGCGCTGTGGACCAACCGGGAGGCCGTATTGCGCCGAAGCGAGCAGGGTGCCGGCGAGAGCGCCTAGCTCTCCTCCTCGGTGGGCGGTCCCTTCTCGCCGCCACCCAGGTCGACGTCGAGCGAGTTGACGAACTCGCGGAAGACGGCCAGCTTCTCCTCCCCCGGCTCGCCCGAGTCGTCGCGATCCGGTTCGACGCCGGCCTCGTCGAGGACGCGCTCATCGACGTAGATCGTCGAACCGGTTCGCACCGCCACCGCGATCGCGTCCGACGTACGCGAGTCGATCTCGGTCTCGGTTCCGTCGGCCAGCTCGAGGTAGAGCCGCGCATGGAAGGTTCCGTCGCTGACATGCGTGACCACGACACGGCTGACGCGGGAGCTCAGCGCGCCGACCACGGTGACCAGCAGATCGTGGGTCAGCGGCCGCTCGGCGGAGAGGCCCTGCAGCCGCATGGCGATCGCGTTCGCCTCAGCGGGACCGATCCAGATGGGGAGGTATCGGTCCCGTTCGGTCTCCTTGAGGATGACCACGTGCTGGCTCGAAAGCATGTGCACCCGCACGCTCTCGACGACCACCTCGATCAGCCGCACGCGGCTGAACGGCTCTTCGCCCATGGCCCGATTCTAGCCCGCTACTCGAGAACGACGCGCACCACTCGGTCCGGGGTGAGCAGGAAGGCGGCGGGTGGACCGTCCGCGGCCGAGGTCACCTCGAGGCCGATGACATCGTCGAGCAGCGCCGCCTCCGGCCCGACGCGCGGCGCCATCCACTGTCGCACGAAGGCGCCGTCGGCATAGCCGAAGGCGATGATGCGCGCGTTCGCGGCGTCGTAGACGTACAGATAGTCCTGGTCGGCGACCGTCGCGGCGTCGAGCAGCCGGTAATCCAGCGACGGACGCACATCGCTGTCCGGCGGCGCATCGAGCGAGTAGTCAGCCTGGGCCAACGGCGAACCGAAGTTCACGCGGGTGACCGTTTTCGCCTGCAGCAACCACAGATGGGAGTCGACCAGCAGGTCGCGCGCCTTCACCACGGGAAGGTCGGGCTTGTCCGACAGGTACGGCTGCGGCGCACTCTGGAAGGCGACCGGCAAGGTATTCTGTGGCGTCCATTTCAGAACCTCGCCGCCGCCGCCGTCGACGAGATACAGGTTGAAGATCTCGAGCGGCGGCCGATGCTGCAGCGCGGCGAGCAGCTGGCTGCCGGACGACACCTTGTCGATCCCCTGCATCGACATGCGATGCGGCACCTTCTCGGTCAGATCAATGCGCCAGGCCTGCCGCTGCCGATCGACCACCACCACGTCAGTGGCCGCGGTCGCGATCAGCCATGGGTCGCCCGCGGTCGCATCGCCGAGTGTCTGGCCTGCGCGGTACACGACCGTCGCTCTGCCGGTGCTCGGATCGACCCTGATCACCCGCCCACGACCGGACTCGACCACCCACAGCGATCCGTCCGAGGCGATCGCCATGCGCGATGGCTCGACGCCCTCGAAGGCGCTGGCCAGGTCCGCGACGGTGATCACTTCAGTCATCCGCGCCAGCCGGTACAGCGCGTCGAGTCCCCGATCGACCCGGGCCTGCAGCGGCTCGAGCGCATCGGCCGCCACGCCGGCTCCATTCGCGCGACGCAGTGCGCCGAACGCGTCGTTGAGCTTCTGCTTCGCCTGCTCAGGTGAGCGATCGACGAGGTCCTGCCCGTCGATCTTCCGGTCGACCGCCGCGACGAGGTCCCGGGCGGTGGCGATCGCCTCGCGCGCGACGGCTGCCCGCGGGATGGCATCGGTTGGCCGCGGATTCGGCAGGCTCGCTACGCTGCCGCCCGCCGCCAGCAGCCCGGCAACCAGCAGCATGCCGACCAGTCCCAGCCGATGCCGGCGCCCCGCCTCACGGATCGCGGTGCGCGGAACGGTCTTGGGGTACCTGGCGCGTCGCCGTGGTACGAACGCCAGGATCCAGCTCATCAGGTGCAGCACGAAGCGACCGATGAGGCTCTGCAGCCCGTCGATCGCGTCGCCGGAGCGATGCAGCAGGCGGCCGAGAGCATCGGCCAGCGGAACCGGGCTCTGGTCGGGCAGACCCGCCAGCGGCTCGGCCGCCCGAACGGGCTCCAGGTGGTGCGTAGTGGCCGTCGCCCCCAGCTCAAGGATCTCGATCGCCAGCAGGCCATCCGAGCCACGACCGCCGCGGATGGCGAACAGTTGTTGAAGATGCTCGATGGCCGTCGCGGGCCGAAGGCTGGCCAGCGCCTGCTTCAGCTCGTCAACACCCACCACCTGCGCGAGGTTGCGGCTGACCAGCGCGATGCGGTCATTCGCGGCGAGCTCTCCCTGCCAGGTGTAGGGCTCGATCTCCAGGGACTCGCCGAGACTCGCCGCCACGCGGCGCTCACGAATACGGGGGTCCTCCTCGTGCACGGCAGGCGGCGGCGGCAGCTCGTACATGCGCCCACGGCGCACAATGACCGCGGCCGCCGGTCCCAGCTTGGCAACCGACAGCTCGCGACCGTGGATCGCCAGCGCGATGACACTCACTCCAGCGCGGCGCGGGACGCCGAGCTTGCCGCGCGAATGGTAAAAGCGCCGATTGGCGTTGGCCAGCGCCTTGGCGAGCACGCCCAGCGTTCCGGCGGACAGGTCGTAGTAGTAGTCGTGCTCGAGCGCCTCGAGCGCCTCGAGCGTGGTGCGTACCAGCGCCGGTCCGCCGCCGGTCAGCTGGGCGAGCAGGAAGAGGCTGCCCTTGCTGCGTGCCTGCGCGCCGACGGTCGGCTCGCGGAAACGCACAACATCGCGCGCGTCGCTGGGACGCTCCTCGGCGACGAGCAGGCCGATACGGGTGGCGAGGCGGTTGCTCATCTTGTTGGCGCTCGGTACGGAAGCTGGCGACGAGTCTCGCGGCCGATTATAGGCTGCGGTCCCGTTCCGAACGAGCCACCGATACGGCCAGTGAGCGCAGCACAATGGTCGCCCCCGGTCGCCCCTGCATGAGCTGGTTCACACTCCACACCAGCGCCTCCGCCCGCAGTGTCAGCTCCTGGGCGAGGATCGCCTCGGAGGCTTCCACGCGGGCCGTGCCGTCAGACACGGCCGTCACGCGGCTGGATAGGCCGCCGCGCTCGAGCTTTGCCGCAGCGACCGTCTCCTGCCACGCCACACGCACCTGGGCGAGCGCCAGGTGCCGCACCGCATCGGGTCCCATGCCGGCCAGCAGCGTGCGCTCCACCGCCGCACCGGCCTCCTCACGGCTCATCCGCAAAACGCTCTCATGCGACGCGCGGCGTGAGGCTGAGCCGGCCGTCGTCGACCTGCCACACCGACACGCCGCGGCGTCGAGCCGCCGGAATGGCCTTGAGGTCCGCCGTGGTGACCAGGACCTGGCCGCGCTCCAGCAGCAGCTCGAGACTGCGTTCCGAGCGATCCGGATCGAGCTCGCTGAAGACATCATCGAGCAGCACGATCGGGCGCGGCGCATCGTCTGTGCCGAGCAGCTCGGTCTCGGCCAGTTTGAGCGCCAGAATGATGGTGCGCTGCTGTCCGCGGCTGGCATGCTCGGCGACAGCGCGACCAGCGAGCTCGACGCGCAGGTCGTCGCGCTGCGGACCGACCAGCGAGGCGCCGTTCCAGAGCTCCCGCTGGCGTACCTCCGCCAGCCGCTGGCGGAAGGGGCTGACCAGCGCCGCGGCGTCCGGCACCGCCGCGTCACGATCGGCCCATGCGTCCTTGAGCGAATCGACGTACGACAGACTCGCCGAGCCACCCGGCTCGTCGGCCGGAGCCACGGCGTCATGCAGTGGACCGATGCGGCGCTGCAGCTCCTCGACAAGCCTCAGACGGGCCGCCATCACGCGAGACCCGGCCATGACCAGTTGCTCGTCCCAGAAGCCGAGCCCCTCGGTGGTCGCCTCCTCACGCCGGATGGCGCGCAGCAGGGCATTGCGCTGCAGCAGGACACGAGCGAGCTCTGCCAGATCGCGCGCTGCACGCCGGTCGCGTTGTGCCAGGATGCCATCCAGGAACTGACGTCGCTCCGAGGGCGCACCGACCAGCAGCAGCATCTCCTCGGGACGGAACAGCACCGCTCGCGCGGTGTCGGAGATGCTCGAAAACCGCCGCGGGACGCCGTTGAGCATGAGTCGCTTGCGCACGCCGGGAGGCGGGAGCACGCCTGGCAGCAGCAGCTCGACCCGAGCGGGCTCGCCGCGGTCCGACGCGATGTCCAGCAGCACGCGAGCCCATGGCGCGCCGTGGTGCACCAGCTCATGGTCGGCGCCTGCCCGATGCGACTTCCCGGTGATCGCCACGAAGATCGCCTCGAGGAGGTTGGTCTTGCCCGCCCCATTGGGTCCGGCGACGATGGTCAGCCCGGGATCGAGGTGCAGCTCCGCGGCGGAATAGCTGCGGAAGTTCTCGAGGACGAGGTGGGTCAGGCGCACGCTGGTCGGAAGACCGATGCTTCTTTACGACGCGGTACGGACCGGCATGATGACGTGGACGTAGTCATCCTTGCCGATGCCGCGCACCACGCCGGGCGCCAGCGGACCGGACAGCTCGAGCGCCGCCTCATCGGTCCCGAGGTTGGCCAGCACGTCGAGCAGGTAACGAGCGTTGAACGCAATCGAGGTGGGCGATCCCTCGACGCTTGCCTCGAGCGTATCGGCGTTGTCGCCGACGTCGGCGGCGTGCGCGGTGATCGAGACGCCCTCACCATTAGAGCTCTCACCGCCGAACTCGATCTTGACGATGTTCGCGCTGTCACGCGCAAAGATGCTGGCCCGGCGTGCCCCCGACAGGAACGCCTCCCGGTCGAGCACTGCGCGCGAGGCGTGCGACTGCGGGATGACCGGCTCGTAGTTCGGGAACTGGCCCTCGATCAGGCGGCTCACCAGGTCAATGCCCTCGACGTGGAAGAGCACCTGGCTCTTGTTCGGTGTGATCGTGATCTCGATCGGCGCCTCGGCGTCGGGCAGGATGCGCATCAGCTCCGCGTACGAGCGGGCGGGCACGACGATGCTCATCTCCGGGTTGACCGGTCGCTCGAGCTTCAGGCTGCGTACCGCGATGCGGTAGTTGTCGGCCGCGGCCAGGGTCATCGTGTCGCCGGACAGCTTGGTGAGCACGCCGGTCAGGATCGGTCGGCTCTCGTCGCTTGCGGCGGCAAATACGACCTGTCCCAGCGCCTCGCGCAGTGCCCGTCCGTCGACCGATGTCGCCGGCGCCTCGCCGATCGCCGCCACGACCGGAAACTCGTCCGCGTCGATGCCCTTGATCGACGAGCGGCTCCCACCGCAGGTCACCTTCAGCGTCCGATCCTTGACCGACAACTGCAGGTCGATGCGCTGGTTCGGCAACGACGCGACCAGGTCGGTCAACAGCTTCGCCGGCACCGTGATCTCACCCTGCTCGGTGATCTTGCCGGGGACCCAGCAGTTGATGCCGATCTCGAGATTGGTGGCGGTCAGCTTCAGACCCGACTCCTCGGTCTTGAGCAGCACATTGGCCAGCACCGGCAGCGTCGCCCGGCTGCTGACCGCGCGGCTCACCACGCCGAGTCCACGCGCCAGGTTTTCCTGCATGACCGATACGTTCATCGCCAACCTCACCCTACCAATACAAGATGGGAGAAGAATACTTGGTACGCCGTCGTCTCCAGTAGGCGTGTGGATGTTGTGGATACGCCTGTCTGCTTCGTGTTCGCTTGGCGCTCCTGATTCAGTGTCGACAAGTCCACCGCTCGATGTGCATCGGTTCGGTCACCTCTGCTGATCGATGGTCGACGAATGCGACTGTTGTGTGGAACGTTGCCTTCAGCCCGGTGCATCGGCCTCGAGGTTGTCCACAACCACGCGTGAATATCCACCAGATACGGCAGGTTATCCACGCCGAACGATCACTCGGAGTAGATCATTTCCCGAACAGCGCTGATCTCTCGCCGCATGTCGTCGTTCTCGTTCATCACTCGCGCGATCTTGCCACATGCGTGCAGCACCGTGGAATGGTCCCGTCCACCCAGCTCGGCACCGATGCGCAGCAGGCTGATGTCGGTCTCCTCGCGGATCAGGAACATCGCGATCTGGCGCGGCACCACGATGGCCCGGTCGCGCTTGCTTGAGCGCAGCTGATCGAGGTTGACCCCGTAATACTCGGCCACCACGCGCACGATGCGCTGTGGCGTGATCGAGCGCTTCTTGGGGTTGTACATGACGTTGCTCAGCACGGCGCTGGCAAGCTCGTTGTTGATCGGCATGCCGCTCATGCTGGCGTAGGCGATCACCCGATTCAGCGCGCCCTCGAGCTCCCGGACATTGCTGACCACCTTGCGCGCGATGAAGTCGATGACCTCCGACGGAATCTGGTTCAGCTGCTCGTCAGCCTTGCTGCGCAGGATGGCGATACGTGTCTCGAGGTCCGGCGGCGTGAGATCGGCGATGAGTCCCCACTCGAATCGGCTGCGCAGGCGCTCCTCGAGGGTGGTGATTGCCTTGGGTGGCCGATCCGACGACAGCACGATCTGCTTGCCGGCCTCGTGAATCGTGTTGAAGGTATGGAAGAACTCTTCCTGCGTTCGCTCGCGCTCGGCGATGAACTGGATGTCGTCGATGAGCAGCAGGTCGATGCGCCGGTATCGGTTGCGGAAGTCCTCCATCTTCTGCTCGCGGATGCTGTTGATGAAGTCGTTCGTGAACTTCTCGCTGGTGGCGTACAGGATCCGCTTGCGGGGGAACTTGGCCGCGACCGAGTTGCCGATTGCGTGCATCAGGTGCGTCTTGCCGAGGCCCACGCCGCCATACAGGAAGAGCGGGTTGTAGGCATGCCCGGGGCGCTCGGCCACGGATAGGGCGGCGGCATGGGCCAATCGGTTGGCCGATCCGACGATGAAGTTGGTGAAGGTGTACCGGATGTTGAGGTTGACCGTGTTGCCGCCGGCCGATGCGGGCGGCAACAGCAGCGACTCTTCGTCCGCCTGCGCCGGCACGGGACCCGGTGCGTCCGCCACGACGAACTCGACCTGGACCGATCCGCCCACGACGCGGGCCAGCGTCTGGCTGATCAGGGTCCGATAGCGGTTGTCGAGCCAGTCGCGGGCAAAGCCATTGGGAACCGAGATGCGGAAGCGGTTCTCATCGAACTCGATGAGGGAGGTGTCCTTCAGCCAGGTTTCGAAATTCGCTGGCGACAAGCTGACCTGCAGCTCACCGAGGACGGCACGCCACACCTGCTTCGCATCCATCAACAGACGTTCTCCCAACCGTGAATCAGGTCTCGCCGGGGTGATCATCGTACCCATCCGGGTCGCCGAGAGCCGGCGAAAGTGGGCGTCTGGCCTCGGAGGTCGCGGTAGTGTAGCAGTCGCCCAGAGGCTGCGGCAACGGGCTGCTGCGAACCGCTCGGTCGGGGGGCCTGGCGCCTCGACGGCCGTTTGACACCCGCCGCCGCCGGTCGGTAGAATCCGCGGATAGAGTGAGACGGATTACCGTTTGCAGCGCATCAGGCTGGCTGACGCCAGCCGTTCGTGTGTTTACGGCCCGATCGCGCAGCACCACGAGAGGACGCAAGGCAGCCAGCCATGAAGAGGACCTATCAGCCCAAGAAGCGCGCCCGTCAGCGGGAGCACGGCTTCATGGCGCGCATGGCCACCAAGGCCGGACGCCGCGTGCTGGCCCGACGTCGGGCAAAGGGACGTTCGAAGCTGTCCGTCTGACGCGTTACGCGTGAGCGCGCTTCCCATGCTGCGGCGCAAGGCGGACTTCGACGCCATCGGACGCGGGGGCTCGACATGCTCGAGCCGGCTGCTGGTCCTGCGGACGCTGCGGACCGAAGCCGCAACGACGCGGATCGGGCTTTCGACGCCGCGCAGGCTGGGTGGAGCGGTCGAGCGCAATCAGGTGCGGCGCAGGTTGCGCGAGCTGCTCCGGGAGCGGTATGCCGACCTGGCGGCGGGCTGGGACGTACTGGTGATCGCACGGCCGGAGGCGGCGCGGGCGAGCTACGCCGATCTGCGGACGGCCGTCGCCTCGCTCCTGGAGCGATCGAGAATCACATCATGAGGAAGGTCGGCCTGGGACTCATCATCGCGTACCAGAAGCTCACATTCTGGATGCCACCTTCCTGCCGCTACACCCCGAGCTGCTCGCACTACACGTACGAGGCCATCGAGCGCTTCGGCCTGCTGCGCGGCATGTGGATGGGCGCTCGCCGCATCGCTCGATGCAATCCGCTCCACCCGGGCGGCCATGACCCGGTCCCGACCAGCTAGAGAAGTGTCTTCAGTGCCTTCAGTCTTCGCCGCCGGGTTCCTGGGAATCGAGCATTTCTCGCCGCCCTGGGACGTCTTCTTCCTCCCGCTCTTCAACCTGCTGATCTTCTTCTACAACGTCCTGTTCAACGACTTTGCGCTGGCGATCATCGTCTTCACGGTCCTGATTCGGACCGTCCTGGCTCCGCTGTTCATCAAGCAGATCCGCTCGCAGAAGGAGATGCAGCGGATGCAGCCGCTGATCCGCGAGGTGCAGCGCAAGCACAAGGGCAATCGCACCAAGATCAGCGAAGAGACGATGGCGCTCTACAAGGAGCACGGCGTCAACCCAGCGGCCGGCTGCCTGCCGGTCGTCCTCCAGCTGCCGATCCTGTTCGCGCTCTACCAGGCGCTCATTCGCGCCTCGAACTCAGTCACCATCAACCCCGAGCAGGCGGCGTCAGCAGCCTTCACCAAGCTGCAGGCAGCGCTTCCTGGCATCCAGAAGCTCACCGAGCAGGTCGATGCGCAGGGGAAGGTCACCCAGATCCAGTTCGCGGCGCCGATATCGGGCCCGTGTAACCTGCCGGACTTCGCGACTGGCCCCTTCACTCACTTTCTGCCGCTCAACTGCCAGTTGATCGATCCCATTCAGATCCACCAGGACAAGGTCCACACCGTGGTCACCTGGTTGTTCGGGCTCGACCTGTCCCGGGTCGACCACGTGTTCTCGATCCCGGTCGCGGGGTTCGCGCTGTCCTTCCTGGCCATCCTTGCGGCGGCGCTGCAGTTCATCCAGGTCAAGATGACCACCCCGCGCCCGAATCCGGACGATCCCACCTCCGGCGCGACGAGCACCATGACCTACCTCTTCCCGCTGATGACCATCTTCTGGGGCGGGCTCTTTCCGAGCGGTCTGATCCTGTACTGGATCATCTACACGGCCTACCTGGTCGTGCAGCAATTCCTGATCATGGGCTGGGGCAACCTCTTCCCGATCCTCGGCTGGCGACCCGCGTTCGCACCGGAGATCGCGTTCGTCAGCGCGCCGCCACGACGCGACAGCGGCGCTGACCCAGGCAAGGAGCGCAGCCCCTCAGGCCCACCACCCACCACCCGCCCCGCGACGGTGCCCGCTTCCGGCAACCGACAGCCGAAGCAGCGTTCGGGGCAGAAACGACGAGGACGAAAGCGATGACATTCCGCGAGTTCAACGGCAAGAACGTCGAAGAAGCGATTCGTACCGCGATGAAGGAGTACACCTCGGATCTCTCCGAGCTTGACATAGAGATCCTGTCACAGGGAAGCCGAGGCATCCTGGGCGTTGGCGGCGAAGATGCCCGCATCCTGGCGGCGCCGAAATCGGCGGTTGCCCAGGCATCCACCGTCCGAGCAGCAGAGCCCGATGCGGTCGCTGCCCACGTCGAGGAGGCGCCCGCGCCGGTCGCCTTCGTCGCTCCCGCCGCACCGTATGTCCCGAGCGCCGCGCCGGCTCCGGAGGAAGAGCGAGGAGAGCGTGAGGAGCGTGACGAGCCCCGGCGTCCCCGCGGCGGCCGCGGCGGCCGCGGTCGCAATGGCAATGGTCGTGAACGCGACGCCGGCCCCCGTCATGAGCGATCCGAGCGGCCCGAGCGCGCATCACGCCCGCCACGCGCAGATCGGCCCGAGCGCGAGCCGCGCGAGCCGGCGCAGTTCATCCCGGCCAAGCCGCTGGAGGAGCTCAGCGAGGACCATCGCAAGCTGCTCGAAGAGGCGAAGTCGGTGCTCGAGGAGCTGCTGCGGTTGATGGAGGTCGAGGCGACCGTCGACATCGGTATGGGGACCGAGACCGCCAAGCTGAACGTCAAGGGGAATGAGCTCGGCATCCTGATCGGCCGTCGCGGCGAAAAGCTTGCCAGCCTGCAGCATATCGTGAACCTGATCGTCGCTAAGCGTGAGGGACAGTGGACCCGCGTAGCTGTCGACGTCGAGAACTATCGCGGCCGCCGCGAGGAGCAGCTCCGGGAAGTCGCCGATCGCGCCGCGAAGCGCGTCATCCAGAGCGGCAAGATCATCCAGCTCGAGGCGATGCCGGCGGTCGAACGCCGCATTATCCACATGATCCTCGCCGAGAACCCGAAGATCCGCACCCAGAGCGTCGGCGTCGAGCCGAGCCGCCGCGTGGTGATCCTGCCGGCCACCAGGGTCGAGGCCTAGTCCGAGGATAGTCGCCGTGGCGGAGCCATCGGTCGTTGCCATTGGCCGACTCGAGGCGGGCGGCGCCTGGGTCGGTCTGCGTCGGAGTGATGCCGGCTATGCACTCGTCTTCGGCGAGCCCGACGGCTCGCGGCTCACATCAGTGGCCAGCCGGGCCGAGCTGCTGGCTGTCGCGATCTGCTATTTCGAAGAGGCGATGGAGGACGCGCCGCCTGAGCTGGAGGCGACCCAGCATGACCTCGCCCTGCTGCTGCGCTGGCTTCTGGCCAGCGAGCGCGATTCGCGCCTGGCGGCACTGCTGCTCGAGGCGCTGGAGGGCATCGATGACGGGCTGGCCGGCGACGTGATGGTCAGACGCCTGTGGCAGGCGCTCGACGCAACCGGGACACCGAACGAGCAGGCCTCACTCGACCTGCTCGTCGATCGTTATCGCTCGCTCAGGCGCTGAGCGGCGGGGGTTCGGATTACGGCGGCGAGAGCGCCGCTACTGGTTTACGGCTGGCGCTCGTCGCGGGGTTCCACCGAGTCGCGGGGTTCCACCGAGTCGCGGGGTTCCACCGAGTCGCTGGGTGCCGGCGAATCGCTCGGGGGCATCGTGTTGCTTGGCGGCATGGTTTCCCTTGGCTCAGCGGCAGGCGGCGCGGTGTTGGTGGTCGTGTTCGCGGTCGTGTTCGCGGAACCGGTCGACGTGTTCCCGAGCTGGAACTTGCCGCCCTCGGCCTGGAACTCCTGCCATCCAGCCCAGCCCATCATCAGTCCACCGACGATGCCGAGCAGAAGGCCAACGAACCAGAGACCGCCGTACAGTGCCAGGAACGCCATGGCGCCCAGCAGGCTCAGCAAACCGAGCAAGGCGCCGATGGCCGCGATGCCGCCGACGATGAGCATCAGACTTCCCTTGGAACCCGGCAGCGTGGTCTGCGGCGACCACTGCGGCAGGAAGACGATCACGAGCATGATGATCGCCAGGATCAGGGTCAGCCAAAGCCCGCCGATACCGAATGAAACGGCCGCGATGACGGCCCCCACGATTGACAGGATTGCCCCGTACGTTGCCAGCTTTTCGTTCTTGCCGAGCTTGGAGAAGTCCATAAGTCCAGACGCCCTCCTATGAGTTCCGCGAGCAGCCTGCCCGCGGCGGGCACCTTAGCACACGATCAGCAGCGTTCATAGCCCGTTGCGCCGAGTTCGCCGACGGCGAGTGGCGCCACGAGGACGCTGCCAACCAGATCGCCGATAGCTACTGCCACGGCTGCGCGGGCGACGAAGCTGCGCTCAACGTGCCACAGCCACCCTAGGCCAACTGCGACCAAGAGAGCCACTGCTGCCGGCAGCACGAGCGCGGCAGGACGCTCGATCAGCGTCAACGGACCGGCCACAACCGACGTCTACAAGCCGACGTTCCCAGCAGTGATGGCTAGAGCTAGGACGAACCAGGAGGCAATGCACACGACTATGGCGAAGGTCACGGATCGCATGGACTCTCAGCCGAGGCGCCAGCGGTAATTGGATGACGCCTCGGAACCGCTGACTGTTCCGAAGTATCGTCGCGTCACCCACGCGAAGCGGCGTCGATTGTCAAGCAGCGTAATCGAGGTCGAGGCCGTCCAGATTGCGATTCGAACCGCATTTGCGAATATGCAGAGTCGGTGGCCTGATTTCACCGTATCCAGCGGTTGCGCGCGCCTTGGCGTGGGCCTGCCATCACTACGCAAGAGTGCCGGTTTGGTACCTATTGCTGATTGACCACGGACCTTGTTCATGAACCCGGTGACATCGAAGTAACAGAGTCAACGAAGCTCTTGTTGCAATATTCGTGTGACTATCAGCGATTGTCCGTCGCCTGTGAAACGCAATTCTCGCCCCTGAGGATACGATTTCGGGGCTCATGAGGGGCCATCGGCGCCTCACATCAGACCCTCTCGGCGCCAAACGGGCCCAGAAACAATGTCCTCCGAGGCGAACAATGGCTGATTGCGACCCTGGTTGAGCACGAATTATCCTCGGGGCGGAATTGCGTTGCTCGCATGTCCTCAGGGCGGGAATTGCGTTGCACGCGTCTTCATGACGTCTCTGCTTGTAGCGCGGGGCGATGTCCTCAATGACGGTGGCGCGGCAATTCTGACTGCGGCCTCGGGATTTAGGACAGGCTGCCTGTCGCAAGTCTCGACTTCCGATGCCCTGCCGGTGGCCATTCGCGCCGAGGACCACGACGAGGAGATCAGAGCCCTCATTAACTCCTGGCGCTTTCACGGTGATCCGGTGCCCAGATCGCCATCGTCGGGCACGACCACTGGGCTATGCGGCGGCGTCTGCCTTCGACGCGGTAGGGGGTTTCTTGCGTCGACGGTCAGCGGCACACCGGGCGCAGCCACCCTCTTTGCTTCGTGCCGCGATGCGCGCCAGGTAGGCGTGGCTCTTGGCGCGCCGGGCATTGCCACCAGGCCTCGAAGTACGAGCCGTAGGTGAAGTCGGCCGGGCCATGGATTCCGTTCCTGGTCGGGTGCCAGTCAGCGGCGATGTCCGGATGAGTGATTGCTAGGCTGTTGGAAGGGGCCACCCGGCGATTGGTGCAGAACGGACAGCGGGCACCGCGGATGGTCCGCGAGCGCACCTGCGCTTCCCACTCGTGGTCCGCACCCTGGTCGCACTTCCACCACAGCGATTCGCCGGTGCCCGCCTGCACGGCGTGAGGCTGTCGGCCCCCGTTCTTGGTGGGGCGCCATTGCTGAACGAGCCAGGGAAAGTCGGCAACGGTCTTGCCGGCACCCGGCTTTCGTACATGGGCGCCTCGGATCACGACGACTGCTGGCCGACGGTGAGTCGGACGCGGGCCAAGGTGCAACTGACCGCGTTGACCTACGGTCCCACCTCGGCGAGGGCTGCCAGAAGAAACGCCTGCAGCTTGGCACCACTGAACGAGCGGTGTCCGAGCTCCAGCGCGACGTGGACGCCCTCGCACAGGTCTCGCACCTGGTCGCTTCTCAATCGAGAACGAGTCTCTGGCAGACGGACCTGCGGCTGGCCAAGGACAGCGATGCACGCGAAGTGGGCTCTTCTTGCTTCGTCCTCAGTGAGGACGATGTCAGGCGTTTGCACTCGCGCGGCCGCATCGCTCGGAAGCAGGGACCGCGCGCCGAGTGGCTGACAGATGCCTTCGCCCAAGCAAGTCAATGCGTTGATCCAGGGGTCGTCCACCGGGAAGTTAGCGTTGCCTTGATTGAGCCGGGACCAAGTCGCGAAGAGCCTTACAGGCCGATCCGTCACTAGCGTCGTGGCCTCAATGATGAGCATTGCACCGCCTGCGAGCACGACCACCTCATCGTCACCAAGTTTGCGCGTGCCAGCTGCCATCGATTCACATCCTCAGATTCTGCGTTCTTCCGAAGCATCTGTCGAGATGCCGAGGCGTCAAGGTTCTCGGTCATGGAGCGCAGCCGGATTAGATCATGGTTGCCAGGGTCCGGGCTACAACAGCGCCGCGCGCGGATCGGGCCGTCCAGCCAGGATGGCGGCAAGTACCTCCACGCCCTCCACCAGGCGCGGCCCAGGCCGCGAAACGTAGGCCGAGCCGTGAGCGGGCGATCTATCGAGGATCGGTGCGTGGAAAGAGTCACCCCAGGTCCGAGCCGCCGCGGATCAGGCCGAGTATGGCGGCCAATGTGGGTCGGCCGAGGCCTCAATCTTCGGACGTGTTGGAAGGTGGCTGGTCTCGACGAGATCGGCGGCCATCCGGACGCTAGGCCGGGGCGAGAGCAGCCAGCATGTTTTTGGCTTCTCGGTCCTGCGGGCTCGGCATTTGGGACCACTCGGCCCCGCTAAGCGTTCGCCCGCCGGACTTCGAGGTTCGCCCGCCCCACTGCTTGAAACGTGGGGCCACCTTCTGTCATGGACGCGGGCCTCCTCGGAGCGGTGGGAGACAACCTCTTTCGCCCTCTTAGGAGACCGACCAATGCCCCACTACACGCCCGGAACCAAGACCGCCTACGACACCGTCGACCGTGAACACGCCATGCGCCGCGTTACCAAGCTGCGCCTCGCACCAAACAGTCGTGCACTGAAGATCAGCACCAAGCTGATGAACATGCAGCGCACCCAGTGCTCGGCCGAGTCGCCGCCAATGAGTTGGCGTTCTTCCTGGAGTGGTGCCAGTCACGCGGCCTCGACCCGTTCAAGGTCACCGAGGACGACATCGACGCCTTCATTGGCCCGTGGGGGTCGAAAACCCAGATTCGGTCATGCGGCGCGTCTGTGGTACTCGTGGATGAGCCCGCCGAGCAGGTCCCGCCGGCGAACATCTCGGGGGCTGACAGGCGCCGGGTCCGCGGCTTCGGCCACCGGTGGCGCGAGGGCGAGGGCGCGATGGGGTCGCTCGCGGTTGTAGTGCTCGGCGTGGGTCCGGAGGGTGCGATCGAGGTGCCGCCGGCCGAGGATCAGCGACCAGTCGAGGCACTCCGCACGGATGGTCTCGATCACCCGTTCCGCGTAGGCATTCGCGTTTGGAGCGCGGACCGGGGTGAGGATCACCCGCGCCCCTGCCGAACGGACGACCTCGTCGAAGGTCCGCGTGAACTTCGTGTCGCGGTCGCGGATGAGGACCCGGATCGCGGTGGAGCGATCATCGAGCTCCATGGCCAGGTTCCGGGCCTGCTGGGTCACCCACGCCGAGTCCGGGTGCGCCGTCGACGGGCTCACGAAGATCCGCCGGCCGCCCAGCTCGATGAACACGAGGGCGTAGAGCGTCCGGAGCCAGGCGGTCTCGACGGTGAAGAAGTCGCAGGCGATGATGCCATCCGCCTGCGCCCGCAGGAACTCGGTCCAGGTTGGGCCAGTAAGCCTCGGGGCGGGACCGAGCCGCGAGGCCCGGAACAGGCTGCGGATCGTCGTCGCGGCGACCCGGATCCCGAGCTTGCGCAGATCACCCTGGATGCGCACGCAGCCCCAGCGCGGGTTCTCCCGTGCCAGCCGGAGGATCAGCTGCCGGACCTCGGCATCGATCGGCGGTCGGCCTGGACGACCGGTCCTGCGGTACGTCCACTTCCTCCTCACGAGCTCCCGGTGCCAGTGCAGGAGCGTCGCCGGAGTGACGAGGAAGGCGACCCAGCGGTCGCGTGGGATTGACCGGCTGGCCGCCGCAAGGAGGACCCGGTCGATGGCCCGATAAGGGGGTGGGCCTGAGGTTCGTCGGAGGACCCGGAGCTGGTGACGCAAGACGAGGATGTCGAGATCCTTGGCTCCATCGTCTCGGCCACCATGGCCACCCGTGACGATGAGCCGGGCGAGGACGCGGATCGCGAGGTAGAGGAGGGAGAACATCAGCCGATCGTAGGGGCGCTGATCGCGAATCGGGGTTTTCGACCCCCACGGGCACCGAAGGGGACCTGATGCGCCTCGCCGGCTGGCGCAGCCGCCGAATGCTGTCGCGTTATGGAGCCAGTGCGGCGGATGAGCGCGCGCGGACTGCCTACCGTTCGCGAAGTCCGGGTGATCGCATTTAGTGCTTTGGGAGCGGGAGGCGCTGGCCCGTTGACCACGCGACCTCGCTGCGGCGGTGATGCGCCGCCGAGCTTGTGAATGTTCGTTGGGTGCCACCGGCAAGAACAGCGTCTTGCCGTTGACTCCTAGGCTCGTACTCGAAAGCATGAGCGCCCGAGATGGACGTAACCACCGGCGCTCTCGTGCGAGCGTAGTTTGCGAACGACACTTTTGGTAAGAAACCGTGGAGGTGAGCGGTGAGGACCCGATCCTCTGGGCTCACACGGCCGATGCTAGACTCGGGAACAGACAACTACTCTCAATGGGCCTCGCATGATTCACCACAACACTGAACGTCTGATCACAGTGCGTGAGCTCCTACAGACGGAATCGCTTCACCTTCGCTTAGTCGAAGGCGCAGCTGGCCTCGACCGAGGCATTCGATGGGCGCACGCAACTGATCTTCTCGATCCGAGCCCATGGCTCCGGGGCGAAGAGTTCGTGATGACCATGGGATCGGCGCTCCAATCGCCGCAGGCGAGCCGTATTTTTGTCGACGCGATTGTCGATCTGAACGCGAGCGGAATTGGATTTGGCGTCCAAAACTTCCATCCGCATGCTCCGAGTCACCTTCGTGACCTATGCCGCGAACGCGCGATGCCGCTCCTCGAAATACCGTACGAAGTTTCATTCCTGTCCATCATTGAACTAATGGCGGAACGACTGGCCGCCAAGCGAAGCGAGGCGCTTGTTGCTAAAAGACGGTGGGAACTTCGCTTGCTCGCCGCGCTTGACGGCCCAGATGGATTGAATGGTGTTGCCCGCGTTCTTACTCAGGAATTTGGATCGACCTTTGTGATCGCAAATCAGAGTGGCCGAATCCTAGTATCCGTCGCCGCAGAAAACGAGCAAGCGCCTGTTTCTGAATGCATCGCCGCCGCCGACCTGCGCGTTCGCGCTAATCACGGGGCAGTGACGGGAGCGGTCGGCGAGTGGGTGGGGGACTTCGTCGGAGTAAGTCGCCACGGAGTCCACTTAGGTTGGGTTGGTTGGGTGCACCGCGGCGCCCGAGCTCCAATGCGGATGCTGCAGATCCTCCTTGAGGTCGTTCCCATCGTCAGCGTAGGCTTGACTGCTCGCCGGGACGCGACGATAGGTGATTGGAGGCACGTTGGCCGCCTTTTCGAGTTGATTGTCGATGGCGTTCCGGCGCCATTGGTCCTGGGCGACCTTGTTTCGGAGATGCGATTGGATCCCAGCGCCCTTACCGCATCTGCCTGGAAACAGGAGGCCGCACCGAAGCTTTCCGACGGACTACCAAACGTCCTCATCGGTCTTTCCGGCGGCTGGTCAATCGCGGTTACCGACAAGAGGGTCGATGTCGCGCTCGAAGCAGCTCAGAATCAGGAACCTGTGGGCATTGGCAGCACGGTCGTCCTTAACGACCTCGGCACTAGCCTACGAGAAGCACTGTCCGCCCTTCTTCTCACGCGCCCGAGTCGATCGATTGTCACTTGGAGCGACCTTGCGACATTTGAAGCGCTTCTCGAACAGCAGCCGTTCGAGCGTTTGGCTACTTTCTCGGCGCAGCTCATCGATCCTTTGGTGGAATACGCGTCTGATTCACTCGTCGGAACACTGAGAACGTTCTTTGAGGAAGCTGGTGCGGTAGAACGAACGGCTGTCCGTCTCGGCATCCACCCGAACTCAGTGCGGCATCGACTGCACAGGATCAACGCTCTTGTCGGTAAAGATCCCCTCGACTTCGTTGACCGAGCGGCGCTGTATGTCGGCCTCTGGGCATGGGATCACAGTACTAAGATCGCGTCATCCCGGTCGGGATGATTGATCTAATCACGAGAACTGAGCCACCCCTTTCAGCCGATCTGCAACGGTGCGAAGCGTTGACAATCGCTTGGAAAAGGCAAAGCGAACTTGCGCATGCCCCGCTTCTGCTTTCGCGTAGAACGAACTCCCCGGCACGGCAGCCACGCCGACCGACTCTGTCAACCACCGGCTGAAACCCAAGTCTCCCATAGCGGTCAAGCCGCTTATGTCAGCCATGATGTAGTACGCGCCCGCCGGTGCACGGCATCGAAATCCGTTCTTGAGAAGGATGTCGGCGAGCAGATCACGCCGCTCTCGATAATCGATTGCCAAGTGCGTGTAATAGCTTTCGGGAAGCTGAAGTCCTGCTACGCCCGCATATTGCAGCGGGGTCGGCGCACCGACGGTCATGAAGTCGTGAACTTTGCGAATTGCTTCAGTCAGCTGCGCAGGCGCGATGGCCCAACCGACTCGCCACCCCGTCACTCCGTATGTCTTCGACAGCGAATTTATGGTTACAGTCCTCGACTGCATCCCTGAAATCGTCGCCATCGGGATGTGTGGGCCCTCGTAGACGATGTGTTCATATATCTCATCCGTGACGGCTATTACATCCCATTCAAAGCACAGCGATGCGATCAGTTCAAGTTCTCGGCGGCTGAATACCTTGCCCGTGGGGTTGGTTGGTGTCCCTAGAGTTGGTGTAACAGCGGATCCGGCCAGCACACGCAATGGCCACCGAGTCATCCTCACGACGTTGGAGTTAGCAACCGACGTCGAATGAGAGGTAGGACCCGATGGCCGATGACAGGATGGCCGCCCT